>DATMEB010000106.1:0-5694 GCA_035557095.1 Nocardioidaceae bacterium
GTGCGGTCGCGGAGGTCGGCGGGTTGTCCGGGCGGCCGCTGTTCGGCCGGGCGCTCGAGGTGGTGTCGTTCGTGGCGTCGCGGTCGGAGCTGCCGGTGGTCGGGGTGGGCGGCGTGCACTCGGCCGACGACGCGGCCAGGATGTTCGACGCCGGCGCCGCGCTGGTCCAGCTGTACACCGGCTTCGTCTACCACGGGCCGGGCCTCGTCCGCCGGATCAACCGGCTGCCGGCCCGCGATCGGACCGGCTAGCCCGCCGCGTCGGAGAGCTCGCGCAGCGCCACCGCCAGGCCGGCCAGGTGGTCCGTCGCCTCGGTGAGCTCCCGCTTCGGGCCCGGGGCCGAGCTCGCCGCCACCACCCGGCCCGCCGCGGCGACCAGGCTCCGGTAGCCGTCCAGGCCCTCGTCCAGCTGCTCGCGCAGCCGGGCGATGCCCTCCACCAGTGGGCCTCGCTCCAGCGGCGGAGCGTGGTCCTTGGCCAGCTCGACCGCCACCAGCTGGCCGGAGACCGCGCGCAGAGCGGTCGCCGCCTCCGCGCTCGTGGCCTGCGCCTGTGCCACCGACTCGACCGGCACCGAGGCCGGCATGCTGGCCGTCCCGGACAGCTGGGCGAGCACCTGTGTCAGCGCCTTCTCCGCCTCCGCGAGCCGCTGCATCGGCTCCCGAGCGGCGGAGCCCTTCGGCGGCAGGGCCGCCGGCGCGGCCGCCGCGGTGGCGGGCAGGCCGGGCGGCGGATGCCGGGTGTCGAACTCGCGCTGGGCGTTCTTCGCCATCGACAGCTTGAGGGTGGAGCGGAACGTGATCACGGCCGTGACCATGGCGGCCGCGATCGCGCCGAACAGGGCCGACACGTCGCCCTCGGCCACCGCGCCGGTGAGCACGCCGACGATCAGCAGCCCGCACAGCATGGTGATCACCAGCCACGCGGTGAGCCAGCGCGACGCCCACGCCCGCTTGCGGGCCAGGCGCCGCCGCTGGCGCTCGATCCGTACCTGTTCGTCACCGCGCCGGGTCCAGGCCTCCTGGACCTGCGCCACGACCCCGCTGTTGAGGTACCGGTTCGCCAGTTGGGTCAGCTGGTACAGCTCACGCCCGCGCATCGCGCCGACACCTCCTCGGACAGCCTCGGAACGGCCAACGGGGTCAGTTGCTCTGCCCGTTCGCCTTCTGCTCCTGGGCCACGCGCTGCGCGATCTCGGCATCGATGTTCGACGTGGGGGCCGCCGGGCTGGCCTTTGCCGAGGTGCCGCTGGTGACCTGCGGCGCGACCGAGCCGCCGGCCATCGACGCCCGGATCTGCTCCAGCCGCGAGCTGCCGGCCATCTCCGTGGTCGAGGCCTGGACCTCCATCATCCGGCCCTGCACCGAGTTCGACGCGAGCTCCGCGGAGCCGAGGGCGGTGGTGTACCGCTTCTCGATCTTGTCGCGGACCTCCTCCAGCGACGGCGTGTTGCCCGGCGCGGCCAGCTCGCTCATCTGGTTGAGGCTCTTGGAGACCTGCTCCTGCATCTTCGCCTGCTCGAGCTGGCTCAGCAGCTTCGTGCGTTCGGCGAGCTTGTTCTGGAGCATCATCGCGTTGCGCTCGACCGCCTGCTTGGCCTGCGTGGCCGCCTGCAACGCCTGGTCGTGCAGCGTCTTGAGGTCCTCGATGTCCTGCTCTGCCGTGACGAGCTGCGTCGCGAACGACTGCGCGGCCTGCTCGAACTGCGTGGCCTTCGCGTCGTCGCCCTTCGACCGGGCCTCGTCGGCGAGCACCAGCGCCTGGCGCGCGGAGGACTGGAGCTTCTCCACGTTGCCGAGCTGGCGGTTGAGCTTCATCTCCAGCTGCCGCTGGTTGCCGATCACGGCGGCCGCCTGCTGGGACAGCGCCTGGTGTGCGCGCTGGGCCTCCTCGATGGCCTGCTGGATCTGTACCTTCGGATCGGCGTGCTCGTCGATCTTCGACGAGAAGGCCGCCATGAGGTACTTCCAGAACTTCACGAACGGGTTGGCCATCTCCTCCGCCTGCCTTCTCAGTGCTGGTCCGCTGCTGGCTGCCACTCCGGCGCTTGCTCGGTATGGCAACGCCCCGTCATCGCTGTGGGTTCCATCGTGTCAGGTTCGCGGGCGTCCTCACCACTGGACCCGACCGAAATCAGGTACCAATCAGGGTTAGCCCTGACCAGCCGGTCCGATCTCAGGGTTGGTCACCCGACGCACCTCCACCAGGCCCTCCCGCAGGGCATCGAGCCTACCCGTGAGCTGGGCGGTGGCGTCGTCGTTCGAGGTGAGAGCGCTTGCGGTGCCCCCGATGAGCTCCGCCAGCTCGTCCCTGGCCCGCTCCAGCTCGGTGACCGTGGCCTGCATCTTCGCCAGCAGCGCGTCCCGCTGCTCGCGCTGGCGGTCGGCGGCCGCGATCCGCGCGGACACCGCCTCGTGCGACCGGGCCAGGTCCGCCTCGGCGGGCTTGCCGTCCGCCTCGGCGAGCGCGGTCGCCAGCGAGCGGCGCTCGTCCTCCAGGGACGGCACGGGGATGCGCGCCAGGGCGTGGTCGAGCTCGGCGACCTGACTCGCGGTCAGCCGCAGCTCGGCGACGACCGAGGCGGCGTCGGCGGAGATCCCGTGCAGCGCGGCATGCTCACCGAGCGTGGTGCCGAGCTCGCGAAGCACCCGTTCGCCCCGGGAGACCCACACCTGCGCCGGACTGCCGAGCGCCGGCTGGCGCGCGCCCGGCGGCGCGTCCTCGACCACCTGCCGGCGGGTGCTGCGGATCATCAGCGGCACGCTCACCACCGCCGCGATGCCGATCACGACGAGGACGACGATGAGCACGGTGTTGAGCAGCACGACCTCCGGGGTTCCTTGTCCGGCCCCGGAGTCTAGTGCGCGAGGAAGATCAGGCGGCGAACACCGCACCCATCGGGCGGCTGCCGATGGAGGCCTCCATGCGGTGGCTCAGCACGGGCTGGATGTGCAGGTCGGCCAGGCTGTCGCCGACCACTGCCGGCACCAGCCGACCACCCTCGATGCCCTCCACCGACGCGCGCGGACGCTCGCTCGCGCCGTCCATCGCCTCGGCCCGCTCCGGACGCTCGGCCGGCTCCGGCACGGGGTTGGCCATCGAGTCCATGACGCCCATGTCGCTCGCCACGTGGTGCAGCAGCTGGGACAGCGGCAGCTCCAGGGCGTCGCAGATGGCGGCGAGCAGCTCGCTCGACGCCTCTTTGCGCCCGCGCTCGACCTCGGAGAGGTAGCCCAGGCTCACCCGCGCCGCGCGGGAGACCTCCCGGAGTGTGCGGCGCTGGTTGGTGCGGGCATGACGGAGCCGATCACCGATCGCCTCACGCAACAGCACGGCCATCGCGCGCCTCCCTCCACAAGATCGACCGCCCGGAGGGGCGGGTCGGGCACAGTGACCACGTTACCGAGATGGCACCACGCTCGGCAGCGACATCACCACGCGTCCGCCACAAGCGAACGACCGAGCGCGTCCCGGTGTTCCCGTACGGTAGCGCCCGAGTCTGGAGCAACGGTCGAGCTCAGTCGGTCGCCGGCTCGTCGAACTGGGCCCTGAGCAGGTCGAACGCGCCACGCACGGCGCCCGCGCGCACCTGGTGGCGGTTGCCCTCGATCCCGACCGTGTGCACGGTCGTGCCGGCGGAGCCGGATACGGCCAAGTGGACCACTCCCGGCTCCACGCCCTCCTGCGGGTCGGGTCCGGCGACCCCGGTGAGCCCGATCCCCCAGCTCGACCGGCAGGCGATCCGGGCGCCCTTGGCCAGCTGCTCGGCGATCAGCGGGTGTACCGGGCCGTGCTCGGCCAGCGCCGCCGAGTCGACCCCGGCGAGATCGGTCTTCAGCGGCGTCGCGTAGACGATCACGCCGCCGCGCACCACCGCGCTCGAGCCGGGCACGCTGGTCAGCGCCGCGGCGACCAGGCCGCCGGTGAGCGACTCCGCGGTCGCGACCGTCTCCCCGCGCTCGCGCAGCGTCGCGACGAGGTCGGCCAGGAAGTCCGCGTCGATGCCGAGCAGGTCGGCGAGTGGGTTCTTAGCCACGGGCTCGCAGGCGGATCGCGCGGATCACGTAGTCGATGCCGGTCACGATCGTCAGTACCACCGCGATGCCCATCGCCGTCCACTCGACAGGGTCGAACCAGCCCGGCAGCGGCAGCAGGAACATCCCGATCGCGACGATCTGGGCGAGCGTCTTGGCCTTCCCGCCGGGGCTGGCGGCGATCACGCCGTAGCGGATCACCCAGAACCGCAACAGGGTCACGGCGACCTCGCGGAAGGCGATGGTCAGCGTGACCCACCACGGCAGCTCGCCGAGGATCGACAGGCCGAACAGCGCGGCGCCGGTCAGCGCCTTGTCCGCGATCGGGTCGATGACCTTGCCGAAGTCGGTCACCAGCCCGAACTTGCGGGCCAGCCGGCCGTCGACGTGGTCGGTGATCGACGCGACGGCGAACACGAACGCGGCGGTGAGCCGCCAGCCGGTGGACTCGTCGGCGGCGAAGAGGGTCATCAGGAAGACCGGCACCAGCGCCAGCCGGGTGACGGTCAGGATGTTGGCGATGTTGACCAGCGGTACCCGTACCGCGGCCACGCCGACCTCGGGCGTCGCTCCGTCGGCTGGCGACGCACTCATGACGACCCCTCGCGGGCTCGGTGTCGCCGCTCGCGGTCGCCCTGTGACATTGATTCGCTCGCAAGCTCGCTCATGCGCGAGGCCTCGGCGGACGAGACCGTCTCCACCGACGCGACGACGAGGTCCACACCCTCCGCGCCGACCACCTTGCCCCGAACCAGGTCGCCCACCATCAGCTCCGCCTCACCGGTGAGCAGGCATTCGCCGTCCACCTCAGGTCCCTGGTGCGCGGCACGCCCGGCGCACTCCCCATCCTCGACCCGCTCGACGAGCACCAGCACCTCGTCGCCGATCCGGTCCTCCGCGCGCTGCGTGGTGAGCTGCTCGACGAGGTCCGACACCCGGGCCACCCGCTCGGCGATCTCGGCCGGGTCGAGCTTGCCCGGCAGCGTCTCGGCCTCGGTCTTGTCCTCGTCGGAGTAGCCGAACACGCCGACCACGTCCAGCCGCGCCTCGGTGAGGAAGTGCTCCAGCTCGGCCAGCTCCTCCTCGGTCTCGCCGGGGAAGCCGACGATCACGTTGCTGCGGATGCCGGCCCGCGGCGCGTAGGAGCGGATCTGCTCGACCAGCGCGAGGAACGACTCGGTGCCGCCGAAGCGGCGCATCCGGCGCAGCACGGTCGAGCTGGCGTGCTGGAAGGACATGTCGAAGTAGTCGGCCACGCCGTCGGTGCTGGCGATCGCGCGCACCAGGCCCGGCCGGGTCTCCGCGGGCTGCAGGTAGGACACCCGCACCCGGTCGACGCCCTCGACCGCGGCCAGCTGGGGCAGCAGCCGCTCCAGCGCGTCCGGGCCGCCGTGCTCGCGGCCGAGATCCTTGCCGTAGGACGTGGAGTTCTCGCTGACCAGGAACAGCTCGCGGGCGCCCTGCCCGGCGAGCCACTCGGCCTCGGCCACGATCTCGGCGGGCGACCGCGAGACGAACGCGCCGCGGTAGGACGGGATCGCGCAGAACGAGCACCGCCGGTCGCAGCCGGACGCGATCTTCAGCGCGGCCACCGGCGAGTCGTCGAGGCGCTTGCGCAGCACCCGCGGACCCCAGCCGTGGCCCGGCACCGAGACGTCCG
>DATMEB010000107.1:0-53809 GCA_035557095.1 Nocardioidaceae bacterium
GGGACGGGTGGGCTGTGGCCGGGTGGGGGTTGGGGGTGTTGGCCGGTCCAGCCCCAGGTGTGCTGGTGGTAGGGGCCTTGAGCCGGGCGGCAACCGCGGGGTCGAGCATGGCGTCCAGATGCGCCAGGTCACCGACCGCGGTGATGCGCACCGACCGCGACCCCGCCGCGCGTATCTTCGCCTCCTCCCCCTCGGGGTGGTGCACCTCGGCCAGCGCCTGGCAGAACACCGCCACCTCGGCGGGCCCGGCGTGGGTGGCCAGGTCGACCAGCGCGTCCTCGTGGTCGCGCAGCACGCCCAGCCCGCAGGCGGGCAGGTGCCCGATGATGGTGCGCAGGGTTCGGCGTGTGCACCCGCCCGTCTCGTAGGCGGCGAGCTTGGGCAACGCCACCAGCTGCACCGCCACACCGGCCAACCCCGACGCGTCACCGGCTGAGCGGCGCAGGATGCTCATCGCGAACGACCGCACCGTGCGACACCCCGAGGCCGCGGCCAGCTCCCCGGAACGCTCACCCTCGACCAGCACCCGCGCCTGCGCGGCCTGCAGCACGATGACCGCCTGCCCAGAACCTCTTGTACACAACAGATCTGAGCCCTTCTCTACGCGCCGAGATTGCGCGAAAGACTCAGGCTTCCTTCGCAATGGCAGGGGCGGGCGCGGAGGGGATGTAGCTAGGTCAGGGCTGGGCGACGGCGGCCACGGGGGCCAGGCCGGGTCCCGAACCGCGGCGGAGCACGGCGCGCCAGCGGCCGCGGTGGTACGTCGCCGGAGCGGTCTGCGCGACGAACGAGCGCAGGATCCGTACGAACCGCTCGGGGTGGTCGCGGTGCGGGAAGTGGCCGGAGTCGGCGATGACCTCGACCCGGGCGTCGTGGGCGTACTCCGCGGCGAGCGCCGCGTGGCGTACGGGCACGACGGTGTCGCCCTGACCCCACACGACGCAGATCGGCATGTGCTGGGTGAGGTAGGCGCGGTCGGTCATCGTGATGATCTGGCCGCGCCAGTCGATGACCCCGCGGACGACGTGCCGGAACGCCGAGCGCGTGTCCCGGTCGGCGAGGTTGCCGTAGATCGCAGATAGCTCGTGGGAGTCGCGCAGAATCGGAAGGGGCGAGCTCGCGAGCATGCCGAGCGCCACCCTGCCGAACGGGCGTACCGGCTTCGACGTCAGCGCATCCAGCACCAGGCCGGCGCCGGGCAGTGACACCAGCCGCAGCAGCGGCGACACCTCGGATCCGAGGCCACCCGGTGCCACCAGCACGAGCCGCTCGGTGCGCTCCGGGAACTGGTAGGCGAACTGCATCGCCACGCCGCCGCCGAGGCTGTGGCCGACGACCGTGACCTTGTCGATGCCGAGCACGGTGAGCAGGTCGCGCATGCCGTTCGCGTAGCCCGCGATGCTGTAGTCGTAACGCGGCTTGGCCGACTGACCGTGGCCGAGCAGGTCCGGGGCGATCACGGTGAAGTGCCGGCTCAGCCGGGTCAGGACCGGGAGCCAGGTCGTGTGGTCGCAACCGAGGCCGTGCAGGAGGAGCAGGACCGGCCCGCTCCCGAGCTTGACGTACGCCCGTTCGTGACCGTGGATCAGAACGGTCTGCACCTCGGGTGTGGGTTGCGTCACACCTGTGAGATTACGCCGGGTAACCAGTTGAAGAAGGGACTTTCGGCAAACTCGCGGTCGTACCCCCGGTCAACTCAGGTGGCCGCGTGGGAGATGATCGGGCGGGGAGGTGCCGGTGACCACAGACGTGCTGACCGCGGCCGCCGCCGCGGCCACGGAGGCCGACCTCGGGGCGGCCCGGATGCAGATGGCGCTGTCGCTGGGATGGCACATCGTGATCGCCTGCTTCGGGGTCGGCATGCCCGCGATCACGCTCATCGCCGAGTGGCGGGGCAACCGCACGGGCGACCCCGCCTACCGCCTGCTGGCCAGACGCTGGGCCAAGGCGATGGGCGTGCTGTTCGCCGTCGGCGCGGTCTCGGGCACGATTCTCTCCTTCGAGATGGGGCTGCTGTGGCCCGGTCTGATGGGCGTGTACGGCGAGGTCATCGGACTGCCGTTCTCGCTCGAGGGGATCGCGTTCTTCATCGAGGCGATCTTCCTCGGCATCTACCTGTACGCCTGGGACCGGCTGCCCCCGGTTCAGCACATGCTCTCCGGTATCCCGATCGTGGTCGCCGGCGTGGCCAGCGCGTTCTTCGTCGTCACCGCCAACGCGTGGATGCAGCAGCCCACCGGGTTCGACACCGAGAACGGCCGCATCGTCGCCGTCGACCCCTGGGCGGCCATGTTCAACCCGGCCACGCCGTCGCAGACCACGCACATGATCGTGGCCGCGTTCATGGTGGCGGGGTTCGGCATGGCCAGCGTCTATGCCGTGGCGATGCTGCGCGGGCGCCGGGACCGCTACCACCGGCTGGGCTTCCTGGTGCCGTTCACGGTCGCCGCCGTGCTCTCCCCGATCCAGGTCGGGGTCGGCGACTGGGCCGCGCACTTCGTGGCCGACAACCAGCCGGTAAAGCTCGCGGCGATGGAAGGCGTGTTCGAGACCGAGCGCGGCGTGCCCCTGCACATCGGCGGGGCCGCCGTCGACGGGCAGATGCGTTACGCGGTGGAGATCCCGTATGGGTTGTCGCTGCTCGCGCACTGGGACCCGAACGCGGAGATCACCGGCCTGAACGAGGTGCCGCAGGACGAGCGCCCACCGGTCAACATCGTGCACTGGGCCTTCCAGGTCATGGTCGGCGTCGGGCTGGGCCTGGTGGCGCTGTCCGCGTGGGGTGCGTGGGCCTGGTCGCGACGACGCGACCTGCCGCGCTCACGCTGGTTCCTTCGCGCCGCGGCCCTCTCGGGCGTCGGTGCGTCCCTCGCGCTGGAGGCCGGATGGGTGGTCACCGAGGTCGGCCGGCAACCGTGGATCGTGTACGGCGTCCTGCGCACGTCCGAGGCGGTCAACCCCGCACCGGGCCTGGTGTGGGGCTTCGTGCTCGTCTCGGTGGTCTACGCCGTCCTCACCGTCGCCAGCGTGTACGTCCTGCGCAGGCTTGCCCGCGACAAGCCGGTCCCGGTCGCGCCGCAGGAGCGCGACGTCACCGACTACACGGTCGTCTGAGGGGCCGGCGATGCCACTTCCCGAGGTCATGCTGGTCGTGCTGTGGGTCGGCCTGACGGCGTACGTCCTGTTCGGCGGCGCCGACTTCGGTGGCGGCGTGTGGGACCTGCTGGCCGGTGGATCCGAGCGCGGACGTCCGCGACGCGCGCTGGTCGAGCACTCCATCGGGCCGGTGTGGGAGGCCAACCACGTCTGGCTGATCTTCGTGCTGGTGCTGATGTGGACCGGCATCCCGTCGGTGTTCGCCGCGGTCACGTCCACGTTGTACATCCCGCTCACGCTGGTCGCGCTCGGCATCATCGCCCGCGGTGCGGCGTTCGCGTTCCGCAAGGCGAGTACGCAGCTGTGGCAGCAGCGGCTGTTCGGCGCGACGTTCGCGTTCTCGTCGCTGGTGACGCCGTTCTTCCTCGGTACGGTCGCCGGGGCAATCGCCTCCGGACGCGTCCCGCCGGGGATCGCCACTGGCGACCTGGTCGGCAGCTGGGTCAACCCGACCGCGATCGCCAGCGGCGCCCTCGCGGTCGTGACGGCCGCCTACCTCGCCGCGGTCTACCTCACGCGCGACGCCGAGCGCGCCGGCGACGCGACACTGGTCTCGGAGTTCCGCCGCCGGGCTCTCGGCACCGGCATGGTCGTCGGCGTCCTGTCCGCGGTGGGCCTGGTGGTGCTGGCCGCCGACGCGCCGGAGCTGTACACCGAGCTCACGACCGGGCGCGCGCTGCCGTTCCTGCTGATCTCGGTGCTGTCGGGACTGGCCTCGCTACTGCTGCTGTGGCGCGGCGCCTATGTTGCGGTGCGGCTGACCGCGGCGGTCGCGGTTGCCGGGCTGCTGTGGGGCTGGGGTGTGGGGCAGTACCCCGAGCTGCTCCCCGGTGTGTCGGTCGCGGACGCCGCCGCGACCGACGCGGTCCTCGCCGCGAGCCTCGGTGCACTCGGCGTGGGCGCATTGCTGCTGGTGCCCTCGCTGTGGTGGCTGTACGCGACGTTCCAGCACGAGCGCCGCGTGGACGCTCCGTGACCGCCGCCAGGCCACGGCCCCGGCGCACGTTCACGAAGGCGCTACCTTGTGTCCGCTGGGACAGCCCTGGTCGTTTCCCGCGGTCGAAGAGTCTCGGTTTCGGGTATGTGGGACCCAACATGGAGAGGAGACCTGTGTGCGAGCGTTGGTTCCCGGTGGCGGCGGCGACGTGGCGCGCCCGGCGGTCACCTGGAGCCGTGTGAGGGCGCAGGCAGGCACGCACTGGCTCTTCCTGATCCTGCTCGGCTGCGGGCTCGTGCTTCGCGGACTGGTGCAGGCGACGTACGACCCGGCCATCTTCTTCTTCGACTCCTTCACCTACCTGCAGCACGCGCTCGAGCCCGCCGCGGACACCCCCCGGCCGATGGGCTACCCCCTGCTGTTCCTGCGCCCGCTGCTCACGCTGCACGACCTCGGGGTCATCACGCTGGTGCAGCACGTCTGCAGCCTGGCGATGGCAGGTCTCGTCTACGCCTTCCTGCTGCACCGTGGCCTTCGTCCCTGGCTGGCCGCGCTGGCTGTCGCGCCCGTGCTCCTGGACGGCTACCTGCTGCAGATCGAGCAGAACATCGCGTCCGACACGGTCTTCCTGACGCTCGTGGTCGGCGCGCTCGTACTGCTCATGTGGCGCCCCCGGCCAACGGTCCGCGTCGTCGCCGTGGCTGGCCTGCTGCTGGGTATCGCAGCAACGGTCCGCTTCGTCGGCGGTCCGCTGGTGCTGCTCGCGGTGGTGTACGTGCTGCTGGTGTCCCGAGGCCGGGCCCGGCTGGTCGGCGTCCTGGCGATGACCGCCACGGCCGTCCTGCCCCTGCTGGTCTACTCCGCGCTGACCTTCCCGTTCACCGGCGAGTTCCGGCCCGGCGGCGGCTCGATGTCCGCGCGCACGCTGTACGCCCGCACGGCACCGCTGGCCGACTGCGGGCAGCTCGCCGCGAGCGGGGCCCCGGCGTACGTGCAGAGCCTGTGCCCGTCGGGGTCGCCTGAGAGCCGTATCCAGCACCCCAAGCCCTACATGCAGAAGACGTTGCAGCCCGACTGGACCGTTCCCGGGCTTCCGCCGGGTGTCAGCCGCTTCGACGCGCTGAGCGACTTCGGTTCCCAGGTGGTGCGCAACCAGCCGGGCGACCTGACCACCGCGATACTCGGCGACTTCGTCAAGGGCTTCGCCTGGGCGCGTTTCCAGCCTCCGGACGCCTGGCCTCTCGAGACGTGGCGCTTCCCGGTCCAGGTGCGTGCGGCCGGCCTGGAGGTGTTCGACGAGGCGGAGACCACCCGGCAGTACGGCGGTGGCCCACCCACTGTCGACGCCGGCACCGCGTGGCTCCTGCGTGACTACCAGTCGGTGGTCTACACGCGGGGTCCGGTCTTCGTGCTCGGCCTCGTACTGCCGTTGGTCGCGGCCGCGGTCGCGCGCCGACGGAGCCGGTCGGGGCTGGAGGCGCCGGCACTGCTCGTGGCCGGCACCGGCCTGGCGCTGCTGTTGTCCGCGGCGGCGTACTCCTTCTCCTGGCGCTACCAGCTGCCGTCGATCCCGCTGCTGCCGTGGGCGGCCGCACTCGGGCTCGCGGCGTTGTGGCCGGGCGCGCGCCGGGACAGCACCGCGGTGCCGGCCGCCGCCCGGGACGATCAGGGTGACCAGAACCCGAGCGAGCCGGTCGAGCAGGTCGTGCCGGACCGGGCCGTCCGGCTGGACTGGGACGACCTGTCCGACGTGGACGACCGGGCGGTCGCGGCGCTGTTCCGCGAGACCCACGGTGACGCCGCGCTCGCGCCGGTCGTGGTGCTGATGGCGGCGCACAACGAGGCCGGTGCGATCGGCGGTGTGCTCGAGGCGCTGCCGCTGGAGCTCGTGGGCCTGCCCGTGGACGTCCTCGTCGTCGATGACGGGTCGACCGACGCCACCTTCGACATCGCGAAGGGCCACGGGGCCTACGTCGCGTGGCTCGGCGGCAACTACGGACAGGGCACTGCGCTGCGCGTGGGGTACCGGATCGCCCGGGAGGGCGGCGCGCGCTACATCGCCACGACCGACGCCGACGGGCAGTACGACGCGGGCGACCTGGAGACGGTCCTGCGGCCGGTCATCGACGGGGACGCCGACTTCGTGACCGGTTCGCGGCGGCTCGGCCGCGAGGAGACCACCGACAGGTTCCGCAGCCTGGGCGTGCGGGTGTTCGGCTTCGTCATCAGCCGGCTGACCGGGGCGCGGATCACCGACCCGGCCAACGGCATGCGCGCCATGCGCACCGAGGTGACCGAGGCGGTGACCCTGCGACAGCAGCAGTACCAGGCCGCCGAGCTGCTGATCGGGGCGCTGGCCCGGGGGTTCCGGGTCGCCGAGCGGCCGACCACGATGCGTGAGCGCACCGCGGGGAGGTCGAAGAAGGGCGGCAACGTGTTGTACGGCCTGCGGTTCGCCGGCGTCGTGGTGACGACGTGGCGACGCGAGCGCGGGCGTCGCCTCGGACGTCCTGGACCGGCGACCTCGGTCAGCGAGGTCGGCGCGTACGACTTCCGTCGTTGAAGACCAGGCGGTCGAACAGCACGTAGCGCAGCGCGAACATCGCCACCATCGTGGCGAGGAACGCCGCCCCGACGAGCGTGACCTGCCACGGCCGCGACTCGACCTGCTGCTCGACCACCCTCTCGGCCAGCCCGGTGAGGAGCCCGGCCACGAGGCCCGTGCCGGCCGCGACCAGGCCGTAGGGGAGCACCTCGCCGAGCAGCGACGGCGTGCCGGGGCGTCGCCAGACCCACCAGCGCGAGAGCACGAACTTCGGCACCGCGCCCGCGACGAAGGCGATCACCCCGGCGACCTCGACACCGGCGTGCCCCGCGCCGTACAGCGCGACGAACGACAGCTCGGTGACCGCCGTGGCCACGAGGGAGGCGACGGCGAACCGGCCGACGCGGCCCCACAGCGACGTGGGTGAGCTGGAGCGGAGTCGCACGTCTCCTTCGTACCCATCGGGGGCGTCCCCGCCGTGACCGGGGGGTGAACGGCGATCGGCCAGGTGGGTCCTGCGGCCGTCCGCAGCGCGTCGGCTCCGCGTCGGGCCGGCATCGCCGTACGTTCATCCTCTGGCCACCCGGCACGGGTGGACTCCTCTCGAACGGCAGCACGCAAAGGAGGGGCCATGAACGAGATGAGCCGACGAGCGGTACTGCGCAGCGGACTCACGATCGGTACCGGGGCGCTGGCCTCCGGCCTACTCGCTGCACCGGCGCTGGGTCGCGCGCCGGCCGGGGCAGCGGCGTTCGTCCGGTCGGGACGCCCGCGCATCTCCCACGGCGTGCAGGCCGGTGACGTGACGGCCACCGAGGCCACCGTCTGGGCACGCGCCGACCGGCCCTCGCGGCTGGTCGTCGAACTGTCGCGGGACGCGTCGTTCCGCCGCCCGCGCCGGATCCGGGGCCCGGTGGTCACCCCCGACACCGACCTCACCGGCCGGGTCCGGCTCACCGGGCTGCGCCCGGGCTCGGGTCTGCACTACCGCGTCTACCCCGTCGACCTCGACGACCGAGCGGCCGGACGGCCCGAGAACGGCCGGCTGCGGACCGCGCCGCTGCGCCGCGACGACGTGTCGTTCGTGTGGTCGGCCGACATCGCCGGGCAGGGCTGGGGCGTGAACCCCGACCTCGGTGGGTTCCCGATGGCCGATGCGATGCTGGAGATGGACCCCGGCTTCTTCCTGTGCAGCGGCGACACCGTGTACGCCGACGGCCCGGTCGAGGAGCAGGTCCTGCTGCCCGACGGCAGCTCCTGGCGCAACATCGTGACCCCGGAGAAGACCAAGGTCGCGGAGACGCTCGACGAGTTCCGCGGCCAGTACAGGTACAACCTGCTCGCCGACAACTGGCGCCGGTTCCTCGCCCGAACCCCACAGGTCAACCAGTGGGACGACCATGAGGTCCTCAATAACTGGTACCCGGGCGAGACCCACGACGACGACCGCTACACCGTGCGCGACGTCGACGTCCTCGCCGCCCGCGCGTCGCGGGCCTTCCACGAGTACGTCCCCGTCGCGCCCGCCCGGCGCGACGACGAGGGCCGGATCTACCGGGTGGTGCACTACGGTCCGCTGCTCGACGTGTTCGTGCTCGACATGCGCACCTACAAGGACGCCAACTCCACCAACCGCGAGACGCAGGCCGACGGCGGCGTGCTCGGTCGCCGCCAGACCGCGTGGCTGCAGCACGAGCTGCGCCGGTCGCGCGCGGTGTGGAAGGTCATCTCCGCCGGCCTGCCGATCGGGCTCGTGGTGCCCGACGGCACCGACTTCGAGGGCATCGCCAACGGCGACCCCGGCGCGCCGCTCGGCCGCGAGCTCGACCTGGCGCAGGTGCTGTCCTTCCTGCGGCGGGAGGGCATCCGCAACCACGTCTGGCTCACCGCCGATGTGCACTACGCCGCGGCGCACCACTACTCGCCGGAACGGGCGGCGTTCACCGACTTCGACCCGTTCTGGGAGTTCGTCGCCGGCCCGCTCAACGCCGGGGGCTTCGGCCCCGGCGCGCTGGACGGCACGTTCGGCCCGCAGGCGGTGTTCGTCGAGGCGCCGCCGCGGCAGAACACCTCGCCGGCCGAGGGGCACCAGTTCGTGGGAGAGGTCGCGATCGACGGCGACAGCGCCGAGATGACCGTGCGGCTGCGTGGCATCGACGGCTCGGTCCGGTGGAGCACGACGCTCCAGGCGGCCTCCCGGTGAGAGCTACCGGTGAGAGCTCCCGGTGAGAGCTCCCGGTGAGAGCTACCGGTGACGGCCGCTCGCCCGGTGCGCGGGCGGTGCGGTCAGGCGACCGGAAGGTGCGTGCTGTCGGCAGCGAGTGCCTCGGGCTGCCCGAGCAGGTAGCCCTGTGCCCAGCGCACGCCGAGGTCCTTCAGCGTCTGCAGCTCGGCCGGTGACTCCACGCCCTTGGCGACCAGCTTGACGCCGAGCTCGGCGGCGTACGCCACCGTGGCCGCGGCCAGCGCGCGTCGCGCCGGGTCGTCGTCGATGCCGCGCACGAGCGACATGTCGAGCTGGATGATGTCGGGATCCAGAGCGGCGATGTGCCGCATGCTCGCAAACCCCGCGCCCGTGTCGGCCACGGCCAGGCGGGCGCCCCGGGTGCGGAGCTGGGCAACCGCGTCGAGCACCGGGCCGTAGTCCTCCACCGGCGCCAGCTCGGTGAGCTCGAGCACCAGCCGGGGGGCGACGTCGGCGTCGACCAGCGCGAGCAGGTTGGGATGCAGCAGGGTCTCCGCGGAGACGTTGATGCTGAGGAACCCGCTGGGCGGCAGGTGCGGCAGCACGTCGAGGGCGCGGCTCACGGCGGCGAGCTCCAGCGCGTACCCCAGCCCCGCGTCGGCGGCGTCGGCGAACCACTCGTTCGGGCTGCGGGGCTGGTCGAAGTCGAACCTCGCGAGCGCCTCGTGGCCCAGCGTCACCTCGTCGACCAGGTCGACAACGGGCTGGAAGACCATCTGGAACGACTGCCCGGCCAGGGCAGCGAGCACGCGGTCGCACTTGGCCTGGCGTACCTCCGGGTCCTCGTTCTCCATCCGGCGCTTGCGGTCGAGCTCGGCCGCGAGGCTGGTATTGACCCGCCGGAGCTGCTGGTGCAGGTGGCGGGTGTCGAGGAGGTTGCCGACCCGCAGGAGTACGTCGATGTGGCGCAGCGGCTTGGTCAGGTAGTCGCGCGCCCCGATCGACAGGGCCCGCCGTGGTGCGTCCGGGTTGGTGCCCGCGGTCAGCACCAGAACGGGCACGAACGTCCCGGCTGCGCGGCGGACGATCTTGTCCAGCAGTGCCAGGCCGTCGACGCCGGGCAGGTGCAGGTCGAGGACGATCAGGTCCGGGTTGATTCGGTTGAACCGCTCGAGCAGCTCGCGGGCCTCGGTCATCGGGTAGACGTGGCGTACGCCGGCGCGCTGCAGGAGGGACTGGAGGAAGGCGGCCTCGTCGGGGGAGCCGTCGATGACGACGACACGGGCGTCATCGAACCTGCTGAGCACGCCCTGTCACCCCCGGATCCTCTGCTCGAGACCCCCGCGATGGTCTATGACTCACCGTAGTGTTCCGCGGACGCACGGTGAGTCGTTTTGCGCGATTATTTGACCCCGTACGGGGGCCGTCCGCGCAGTCTCGGCGCGAACGGTCGACGTGACCGGCGAGTGTGGGCGCCTTGACGGTCTCGGGGCGGACTCGCGACACTGGCGTACCAACCGGACGGTATGTTGCCGGCGGACCGCTCGTGGAGAGGTGCAGCATCGATGAGCTGGTACGACGAGAGGCCGTGGACCTCGCTGTACGACGAGCACACGCGGCATGCGGGCCCCGCTCCGGTCGTCACCGCTCTCGACCTGTTCCGCGCCGCGGTGGCGAAGTCACCGGACGACCCGGCACTGACGTACTTCGACGCGCGGCTCAGCTACCGCGAGCTCGACGCGCTGACCGACGGGTTCGCCCGCTACCTCGTGGAACGCGGCCTACGCCCTGGCGACCGGCTCGCGGTGTTCCTGCAGAACGTCCCGCAGTTCGTGATCGCCCTGTTCGGCACCTGGAAGGCCGGCGGGGTCGTCGTACCCGTCAACCCGATGTACCGCGACGAGCTCGGCCACCTGCTGTCGGACTGCGGCGCGACGGCCATGGTCTGCTCGGAGCAGGCCTGGGCCGAACGGGTCGGCAAGGAGTGCGAGCAGGCCGGCATCGACATCCGCGTGACGACCTCGGAGCTCGACCTGCAGAGCCAGGACGACCCGCGGGTGTTCGGCAGCGTCGCCCGGCAGCCGGCCGCAGACGCCGACGACCTCCTCGAGGTCGCCCGGGCCCATGCCGGGCAGCCGGTCCCCGACCCGGGGCTCACGCCGGCCGACGTCGCGCTGGTGTCGTACACCTCGGGCACCAGCGGGGTGCCCAAGGGCGCGACGAACACCCACGGCAACCTCGCGGTCAACGCCGCCGTGCTGCGGCTGTACTCCCGGCTGCCCGAGGGTGCGCCGATCTTCGCGATGGCGCCGTTGTTCCACATCACCGGCATGGTCTGCCAGATCCTCACCGCGGTCGACCTGGCCGGGCCGCTGGTGCTGGCGTACCGGTTCGACCCGGGCGTCGTGCTGGAGGCGCTGCGCCGTGACCGGCCGGCGTACGTGGTCGGGCCCTCGACGGCGTACATGGCGCTGATGGCGCACCCGGAGATGACGCGCGACGACTTCGCCTCCCTGCATCTGGTCTACTCCGGCGGCGCGCCGCTTCCGCCGGCGGTCGTGGAACGGTTCCGGGAGATGACCGGGCACTACATGCGCAACGGCTACGGGCTGACCGAGACCAGCGCGCCGTGCGTGACCGTGCCCTCGCACCTCGAGGCGCCGGTCGACCCGAGCTCCGGCACGCTGTCGATCGGCATTCCCCTGCCGTCGACCGTGGTGCGGATCGTCGACGACGAGGGCAACGACCTCGACCCCGGCGAGGTGGGCGAGATCGCCGTCGACGGGCCGATGGTGGTGCCGGGCTACTGGAACATGCCGGAGGCTACTGCGGCGTCGCTGCCGGGTGGCCGGTTGCTCAGCGGCGATGTCGGGTTCATGGACGCGCAGGGCTGGGTCTACGTGGTGGACCGCAAGAAGGACATGATCAACGCCTCCGGGTTCAAGGTGTGGCCGCGCGAGGTGGAGGACGTCCTCTACACCCATCCCGGTGTTCGCGAGGCCGCGGTCGTCGGTGAGCCCGACGAGTACCGCGGCGAGACGGTCGCGGCGTACGTCAGCCTCCGGCCGGGCAACGACGTCCCCGGCGTCGAGCTCGTGGACTACTGCAAGGAGCGGCTCGCGGCGTACAAGTACCCCCGCCGGGTGGAGATCCTCGACGAGCTGCCGAAGACGCTGAGCGGGAAGATCCTGCGCCGTGAGCTGCGCACCCGCGGGAACGCTGCGCACCCGGGGAACGCTGCGCACCCGGGGACCCAAGAAGGCCGACGATGAGGAGACTGCGATGACGAAGAGGTTCGACGGTCAGGTCGCGATCGTGACCGGGGCGAGCCGGGGCATCGGCCTCGGCATCGCTCGCCGCTTGGTGGAGGAGGGCGCTCGCGTGTGTCTCACCGCCCGCAAGCCCGATGCGCTGGAGGAGGCGGTGGCGTCGCTGGGTGGCGCCGAGCACGCGATCGGCGTACCCGGCAAGGGCGACGACGTCGAGCACCAGGCGCAGGCCGTGAAGCAGACCGTCGAGACGTTCGGCAGCCTGGACCTGCTGGTCAACAACACCGGCATCAACCCCGTCTACGGGCGGATGGTCGACCTCGACCTGGACGCGGCGCGCAAGATCGTGGAGGTCAACGCGCTCTCGGCGCTGTCGTGGACGCAGCAGGTGCATCGCGCGTGGATGGGTGAGCACGGTGGCTCGGTGGTCAACGTGTCCTCGGTGGCGGGACACCGGCCGGCGCCGGGGATCGGGATGTACGGCGCGAGCAAGGCCATGCTGTCGCACATCACCGAGGAGCTGGCGGTGGAGCTGGGTCCGGGGGTGCGGGTCAATGCGGTGGCGCCGGCGGTGGTGAAGACGAAGTTCGCGACCGCGTTGTACGAGGGCAAGGAGGAGGAGGTCGCCGAGGGGTACCCGATGAAGCGGCTCGGCGTGCCCGAGGACGTCGCGGGCGTGGTCGCGTTCCTGCTCTCGCGCGATGCCGCATGGGTGACCGGGCAGGTCGTCGTCATCGACGGCGGTGTCACGCTGACCGGAGGGGTCTGAGGTGGAGCTGCACGAGGCCGGTGTCGTCATCACCGGCGCCGGTCACGGGATCGGCCGCGCCGTGGCGCGGCGACTCGCGAAGGAGGGCGCCCGCGTTGTCGTCAACGACCTCGACGCCGATGCGGCCCACGCGGTCGCCCACGAGATCGGCGGGCACGCCGCGCCCGGCGACGCCGCGAGCGAGCGTGGCGTCGCGGCCCTGCTGAGCCAGGCCACGGCCGACCTCGGTGCCGTCGACGCCTATTTCGCCAACGCCGGAGTCGCCGCCGGAAGCGGCCTGGACTCGGCCGAGGAGGACTGGGAGCGCTCCTTCGAGGTCAACGTGATGGCGCACATCCGCGCGGCACGTGCGCTCGTCCCGCAGTGGCTGGAACGCGGCGGTGGGCGCTTCGTCGCGACGGTCTCGGCCGCCGGTCTGCTCACGATGCTCGGCGGCGCGCCGTACTCCGTCTCCAAGCACGCCGCCCTGGCGCATGCGGAGTGGCTGTCGGCGACCTATGGGCACCGGGGGATCACGGTGCAGTGCATCTGCCCGCAGGGTGTTCGCACCCAGATGCTCGCCGAGGCCGGCGCTGCGGGCGAGATGCTGATGGCGGCGACCGCGCTGGAGCCCGAGGTCGTGGCCGACGTGGTCATGGACGGTCTGCGCGACGATCGGTTCCTCGTGCTGCCACATCCCGAGGTCGCGGACTACTACGCGCTGCGCGCCACCGAGACCGAACGCTGGCTGACCGGGATGCGCAAGCTGCAGCGGCGGATCGACGACGCGGAACCGACCGGTCGGTAGGGTCGCCGAGATGGTTCAGCAGCGCGACGTGCCGAGGCGCCTTCTCGAGGTGGCCACGAAGCTCTTCGCCGACAGGGGCTTCGAGAGCACCTCGGTGCAGGCGATCGTGCAGACGGCCGGCGTGACCAAGGGGGCGATGTACCACTACTTCAGCTCCAAGGACGACCTGCTGTACGAGATCTACGCCCGCGTGCTGCGCATGCAGACCGAGCACCTCGACCAGTTCGCCGAGGCCGACAAGCCGGTGGCCGAGCGGGTGCACGCCGCGGCGGCCGACGTCGTGGAGACCAGCATCGCCAACCTCGACGACACCGTGATCTTCTTCCGGTCCATGCACCAGCTGAACGAGCAGAAGCGCGCCGAGGTCAGACGGGAGCGGCGGCGCTACCACGAGCGGTTCCGCCAGCTGGTCGAGGAGGGCCAGCGCGGCGGTGACTTCCGCGGTGACGTCCCGGCCGACCTCGTGGTCGACTACTTCTTCGGCGCTGTGCACCATCTCGGCACGTGGTACCGCAAGCGCGGCCCGCTCTCCGGTCGGGAGATCGGGCAGCACTTCGCCGACCTGCTGCTGAACAGCCTGCGACCGGCGAGACCCTGACGACCCCTGGGACCTGACAGCCCCTGACAGCCCCTGACAGCCCCTGACAGCAAGGAGAGCACCATGTTGGCCTGGCGCGTCCACGACCTCGGCGAGCCCCGCGAGGTCCTGCGACTCGACGACGTCGACGACATCGAACCGGGTCCGGGCCAGCTCCTGGTCCAGGTCCGCGCGTCGTCCGCGAACTTCCCCGACGTGCTCATGTGCCGTGGGCAGTACCAGGTTCGGCCGGAGCTGCCGTTCACCCCGGGCATCGAGGTGTGCGGGGAGGTCGTCGGCGTCGGCGACGGCGTGACCGGGTTCGCCGTCGGCGACCGGGTGATCGGCTCTCCCGACCTGCCGAACGGCGCCTTCGCGGAGAGGACGCTGATGGCCGCCGAACGCACGTTCCCCGCACCGGAGTCGCTCGACGACGCGGAGGCGGCCGCCTTCTACATCGGCTACCAGACCGGCTGGTTCGGCCTGCACCGCCGGGCCGCGCTGCAGCCCGGCGAGACGTTGCTCGTGCAGGCGGCCGCCGGCGGGGTGGGCAGTGCGGCGGTCCAGCTCGGCAAGGCGGCGGGAGCGAAGGTGATCGGCGTCGTGGGCGGACCCGACAAGATGAAGGTGGCGACCGAGCTCGGTGCCGACGTCGTCGTCGACCGGCACGCCGAGGACTTCGTCGCGGTGGTCAAGGAGGCGACCGACGGCCGGGGGGCGGACGTCGTCTACGACCCGGTCGGTGGCGAGGCCTACGCGCGGTCGACCAAGTGCATCGCGTTCGAGGGGCGGATCCTGGTGGTCGGCTTCGCCAGCGGCACGGTGCCGACCCCCGGCCTCAACCACGCGCTGATCAAGAACTATTCGATCGTCGGCCTGCACTGGGGCCTGTACAACCAGAAGGACCCCGCGGCCATCCGGGAGTGCCACGCGGAGCTGACCCGGCTCGCGAACGACGGCGTGCTCCGGCCGCTGGTCAGCGAGCGGATCGCGCTCGACCAGGTCGGCGACGCCGTCCAGCGACTCGCCGACGGCCGGACCACCGGACGCGTCGCGTTCGTGGCCTGACCCAGTCGGGAGGCAGCACACGATGACCCGGACGGTGCACACCGTGCGCGGTGAGGTGGACGTGGACGCCCTGGGCACGGTGCTGATGCACGAGCACGTGTTCGTGCTCAGCGAGGAGCTGCGCCTGAACTACCCGGAGTACTGGGACGAGGACGAGCGCGTCGCCGATGCCGTGGACAAGCTGCGGGCGCTGAAGGAGCGCGGCGTCGACACCATCGTCGACCCGACGGTCCTCGGTCTCGGCCGCGACCTGGCCCGGGTGCGCCGTGTCAACGACCAGGTCGACATCAACATCGTCGCGGCGACCGGTCTGTACACCTACGGCGACCTGCCGTTCTTCCTGCACCACCAGGGCCCGGGCACGACGTTCGGCGGCGACGAGCCGATGGTCGAGATGTTCACCCGTGACATCGAGGAGGGCATCGCCGACACCTGCGTCCGCGCGGCGTTCCTCAAGTGCGCGATCCAGGACGAGCTCACCCCGGGTGTGGAGCGGGTCATGCGTGCGGTGGCGCAGACCCATCTGCGCACGGGTGCGCCCATCACCGTGCACACCAACCCGCACTGCGGGAACGGGCTGATCGCCCAGCGGGTGCTTCGCGAGGAGGGCGTCGACCTGCGGCAGGTCGTGGTCGGGCACAGCGGCGACTCCAGCGACCTCGACCACCTCGTCGCGCTGATGGAGGCGGGGTCGTTCATCGGCATGGACCGGTTCGGGCTGGACCTGCTGCTGCCGTTCGAGGAGCGGGTGGACACCGTCGCCGAGCTGTGCCGCCGGGGGTACGTCGACCAGCTCGTGCTGGCCCAGGACGCCTCCTGCTACATCGACTGGTTCCCGGTCGAGGCCAAGGAGGCCGCGGCTCCGAACTGGCACTTCACCCATGTGCACGACGACGTCCTGCCGGCCCTGCGCGAACGCGGGGTGACCGAGGCGCAGATCACGACGATGCTGCAGAGCAACCCACGCCGCTACTTCACCCGCCCGTAGCTCGACGCGAGGAACTGGGCCACTCGCGCAATCTCGGCGCGAGGGTGGGGTGGCCAGCCTTTCGCGCCGAGATTGCACGAGTGGCTCAAGTCGAGGCGCGAGGGTGGGGGCGCGAAGGAGCGCCGATCAGGCGGGCAGGTCGACGAGGTCGGCCAGCGCAGCGCGGTGCATCGCCGCGGTTCCGAACGCGATCTCGTCGGCCTTGGCGCGCTTGAGGTACAGGTGCGCGGGGTGCTCCCAGGTCATGCCGATCCCGCCGTGCAGCTGTACGCACTCCTCGGCTGCGTGCACCGCGACCCCGGAGCAGTACGCCTGCGCCAGCGCGGCCGCGGTCGCGACCTCGCCGGTGTCCTCCTCGCCGTGGTCGGCTACCACCCCGGCGGCGTACCGCGCGGCGGCACGCGCCGACGCGATCTCGAGCCACAGGTCGGCCAGCCGGTGCTTGAGCGCCTGGAACGACCCGACCGGCCGGCCGAACTGCTTGCGCTCGCGCACGTAGGCGACCGTGCTCTCCAGGCACCACTCCGCCACCCCGAGCTGCTCCGAGGCGAGCAGCGCCGCAGCCGCGGTCAGCGCAGCCTCGACGGCCGGTCCGGCGTCGTCCGCGAGCACCACGGACTCCGCTCCGTCGAGCTCGACGTCGGCCAGCGGCCGGGTCATGTCCATCGACGGGACCGCGCGCACTGCGACACCGCCGTCGCCGGGGTCGACGTGGTGCAGCTCGAGGCCGCCCGATCCCTCGACCGGTACGACGAGCAGGTCGGCCGCGCCGGCGTCGGCGACGCTGGTGACGCGTCCGTGCAGACGTCCGGCCTCCCGGCGCACCGAGCCCCGGAGCCCTCCCGGCTGCCCTGGCGGCCCTGGCGGCGTGGCGAGCGGCAGGACGAGTGCGGCGGTCTGCTCACCGGCGGCCACCTTCGGCAGCACCCGGTCGTCGCGAACCCGCGCCAGGGCCGTGGCCGCCAGCACCGAGCCGGTCAGGAACGGCACCGGCGCGGCCGCGCGGCCCAGCTCCTCCAGCACGACCCCGGCCTCCCGGGCGGTCGCGCCGGCGCCGCCGAGATCCTCGGGCACCAGCAGTCCGGCCAGGCCGAGGTCTCGACCCAGCGCCGGCCACAGGTCGGGGGCCGGCGGCTGTCCGTCGTAGACCCCGACGACCGACTCCGGTGCACACCGGTCGCGCAGCAGCGCGCGGACACTGCTGCGCAGGTCGTCCTCGACGTCGCTGTAGAGCAGGCCGGTCGACGTCGTGCTCATCGGGGTAGGTCCTTCCAGGCGACGTCCTTGTCGGCGCGCTGCTCGGCCGGGAGGCCCAGCACCCGCTCGGCGATGATGTTGCGCAGGATCTCGGACGTGCCGCCCTCGATCGAGTTCCCTTTCGCGCGCAGGTACCGGTAGCCCGGACCGCGACCGGCGAAGTCCACCACCTCGGGCCGGCGCATCGACCAGTCGTCGTAGCGCAGGCCGTCCTCGCCGAGCAGCTCGACCTCGAGCCCGCTGATCTGCTGGTTGAGCCGCGCGAACGCCAGCTTCATGCCGGAGCCCTCGGGCCCGGGTGCGCCGACGGCGAGCTGCTGAGCGAGCCGTTCGCGCGTCAGGCGGGTGACCTCGGCGTCGACCCACAGCGACAGCAGCCGGTCGTGCAGGGCCGGGGTGCGGAGCTCGGGCCGGTCGCGCCAGGTCTGCGCGAGTATGCCGATGAGGCCGGCCTCACGGGGCGCCGCGCCGCCGCCGATCGCGACCCGCTCGTTCATCAACGTGGCCTGCGCGACCCGCCAGCCGTCGCCGACCTCGCCGAGCCGGTGGGAGTCGGGGATGCGCACGCCGCCGAGGAACACCTCGTTGAACTCGGCCTCGCCGGTCAGCTGGCGCAGCGGGCGCACGTCCACGCCCGGGTCGGTCATGTCGCACACGAAGTAGGTCAGCCCGGCGTGCTTGGGCACACCCGGGTCGGTTCGTGCCAGCAGGATCGCCCAGCGTGCCGAGTGGGCGTTCGACGTCCACACCTTCTGCCCGTCGACGACCCACGTGTCACCGTCGCGAATGGCCCGGGTGCCGGCCGCGGCCAGGTCCGAGCCGGCCCCGGGCTCGCTGAACAGCTGGCACCACACCTCCTCCCCGGTCCACAACGGACGCAGGAAGCGCTGCTTCTGCTCGTCGGTGCCGAAGGCGAGGATCGTCGGCGCCGCCATACCCAGGCCGATGCCGATCCGACGGGGAGAGTTGTCGGGGGCGCCCGCGGCCTCGAGCCGCCGGTCGACGCCGGCCTGCAGCGAGCGGGGCAGGCCCCGTCCGCCGAGACCCTCCGGGAAGTGCACCCACGCCAGGCCCGCGTCGAACCGCGCACGCAGGAAGTCGAGACGTTCGGTCTGCGTGGGGTCGTGTGCGGCCAGCAGATCGGCGACCCGGGTGGCGAGGTCCTCGCCCGCCGTGCTGTCGGGGCGGTCCTGTTGGCCCGTCATCTGGCCGGTCATGCGCGCGCGGCCGCCTGCTTGCGCAGCTCGGCCCGGGCGAGCGCCGCCTTGTGCACCTCGTCCGGCCCGTCGGCGAACCGCAGCGTGCGGATGCCCGCGAACCAGCCGGCCAGCGGGAAGTCCTGGCTCAGACCGCCGGCGCCGTGTACCTGGATCGCCTTGTCCAGGATCCACTCGACCGTGGCCGGGGTGACGATCTTGATCGACTGGATCTCCGAGTGCGCGCCCTTGTTGCCGACGGTGTCCATCAGCCACGCGGTCTTCAGCACCAGCAGCCGCAGCTGCTCGATGCGCACGCGTGACTCCGCGATCCAGTCGCGTACGACGCCCTGCTCGGCGATCGGCCTCCCGAACGAAACCCGGTCGGAGGCCCGCTCGCACATCAGCTCTACGGCGCGCTCGGCCATGCCGATCGAGCGCATGCAGTGGTGGATGCGACCGGGACCCAGCCGTGCCTGCGCGATCGCGAACCCGTCGCCCTCACCGCCGATGAGGTTCTCCGCCGGCACCCGCACGTCGGTGAACTCGAGCTCGGCGTGCCCGCCGTGGTCGCTGTCGTCGTAGCCGAACACCTGCATGCCGCGCTTGATGTCCAGCCCGGGGGTGTCGCGGGGGACCAGGATCATGCTCTGCTGGCGATGCCGGTCGGCCGACGGGTCGGTCTTGCCCATCACGATGAAGATCTTCGCCTTGGGGTTCATCGCGCCGGTGATCCACCACTTGCGCCCGTTGATGACGTAGTCGTCGCCGTCGCGCTCGATGCGGGTGGCGATGTTGGTGGCGTCGGAGGACGCGACGTCGGGCTCGGTCATCGCGAACGAGGACCGGATCTCGCCGTCCAGCAGCGGCTCGAGCCACTGCTTGCGCTGCTGCTCGTTGCCGAACATCGACAGCACCTCCATGTTGCCCGTGTCCGGCGCGGCGCAGTTCAGGGCCGGCGGGGCGAGGTGGATGCTGCGGCCGGTGACCTCGGCCAGCGGCGCGTACTGCAGGTTGGTCAGCCCGGCGCCGTTCTCGCCGGGCAGGAAGAAGTTCCACAGGCCCCGGCTGCGCGCCTCACGCTTGAGGTCCTCGACCACCGGCGGCGGCCCCCAGGGCTCGGTGCGCTCGGGCATCTGCTCCTCGAAGACCGCCTCGGCGGGGTAGACGTGCTCGTCCATGAACGCGTTGAGCTCGGTACGCATCTGCTCGGTGCGCGCGTCGTACGCGAAGTCCATCAGTCCCTCTCCTTCAATGAGGTCAGTCCTTCAGTGAGGCCAGCCCGGCGGCGAAGGTGGGCTCGACGAGCCGTCCCACCTTCTCGAACCCGGCGCCGACGGTCTGCCCTTGCGTGTAGCGGTAGTGGATGCCCTCGAGGATCACGCCGTACTTGAAGTAGGCCAGCGCGAGGTAGAAGCCCATCGCGGAGAGGTCGCGCCCGCTGCGTTCGGCGTAGCGGGCCAGCATCTCCTCGTCGGTCAGGAACCCGGGCGCGTGCGGGGCGCTGGCGACCGCGTCGCCGCCGTGGCTGTCGGCGATCCGGCGGTACGCCACCAGCAGCGCGATGTCGGTGAGCGGGTCGCCGACCGTGGCCATCTCCCAGTCGAGGACGGCGGTAACCCGGCCGGAGTCGTCGACCAGCAGGTTGTCGAGCCGGTAGTCGCCGTGCACGACGCCCGGTGCCGACTCCTCCGGCAGGTGCGCCTCGAGATAGGAGTGCAGCTCGTCCGCGCCGGCGAGGTCCCGGCTGTGCGAGGCGTCGAGCTGCCGCTTCCACCGTTTGACCTGCCGGCCCAGGAACCCGGCCGGACGCCCGAAGTCGCCGAGCCCGACCTCCTCGGGGTCGACCTCGTGCAGCGCCGCGAGCGTGTCCATCATCTGCAGGCAGATCTGGCGGGTCCGCTCGGCGCCGAGCGGCTCGAGCTGGTGCGCGTAGCGGTACGGCGTGCCGCCGACCTTCTCCATCACGTAGAACGGCGCGCCGAGCACGTCGGGGTCCTCGCACAGGACGTAGGTGCGGGGCACGGGTACGTCGGTGGGCTCGAGCGCGCTGATGACCCGGTGCTCGCGGCTCATGTCGTGTGCGGTCGCGAGCACGTGGCCCAGCGGCGGGCGGCGTACGACCCAGCAGTCGTGCCCGTCGGTGACGTCGTAGGTCAGGTTGGAACGCCCGCCCGCGATCAGGGCCGCGCGCAGCTCACCTGCCACCAGCCCCGGCCGTGCCTCTCGCAGGAACGCGCCGAGCCGCTCGAGGTCGAGCCCCTGCACCTCGGTGGTGTACGTGGCGTCCGGCATCCGCCGACGATATACCGACCAGCCGGTATGTTGAAAGGGCGGCGCCTAGGAGTGGGTCCGCCTCCGTCGGCGGCCCTCCAGCATGACCACCGGCTTGCGGCCGCGGCTGATCAGCGCGGCGCCTCGACGCAGGGCCTCCGCGTCGGGTTCGATCCCACGTCGTTCGAGTGCGGAGCGCAGCACGGGGACCACGGCATCCTCCGGCCGCCATGCCGCCGCCCAGTAGGTCTCCTGAGCCGCGGCCCGGACCGACTGCATGTAGTACTGGTCCTGTGCTCGGCGGAACTCTGCGTCGCTGAGGTGGGGAGGCATCTGCAGCATGGTATCGAGCCTGTCATCCGCAGCAAGTGGCCCCGTCGAAGTTGCCGGTCAGGGGTTCGCGACCCCGTACTCCTCTGCCAGCGTGCGGATCCGCTCGACTGTCTCGATCAGGCCTGCGTCGATCTCGTCACGGTCGCCGCGCTCGGTGTGCAGGCGCACCGTGAGCTTCGACTCACCGCTGGCCGACTCCTCGACCTCGAGCTCGCCGCGGTAGTCGTGCGGGCCCGGCGAGCCCCATTCCAGCCGCCGTCCCTCGTCGCGCACCTCGAGCCACGCCTGGCCGTGGACGGTGCGCTGCGGACCCTCGTCGGGTGGCAGCTCGGCGGTGACGTCGACCTTGTCGGCGTCTCCCACCATGTGGGCCTCCTTGATCCGGGGCATGTACTCGGGAAGGTGGTCGACGTTCGCGAGGTACTCGTAGAGACGTTGCGGAGCGACGTTGACCGGGATCGACTGCTCGTAGGTGCCCATGTGCGGGCCGTACCCCGTGCGGGGTGGCGCACACCGCGCGCTGCCGGGGTGGAGTCTCGGTGCGACGTGCTGACAGGGTTGGCCGATGCAGACGCGCAGGAC
Organism: Nocardioidaceae bacterium; assembly: GCA_035557095.1. GTDB lineage: Bacteria > Actinomycetota > Actinomycetes > Propionibacteriales > Nocardioidaceae > JALZDI01. The sequence goes on from DATMEB010000107.1 coordinate 21,924, forward strand.
CCCCGACGACCGATTCGCCGACGTGCAGGGCTTCGACCTCACGCCGCAGTACGCCCAGGTGCCCGACGGCGCCGGCGGGGAGCTCCGGATGGCCTACGTCGAGTCCGGCCCCGCCGACGGGCCGGTCGTGCTACTGCTGCACGGCGAACCCAGCTGGTCGTACCTGTACCGGCACGTCATCGAGGTGCTCGCCGCCGCCGGGCTGCGCGCGGTCGCGCCCGACCTTGTCGGCTTCGGACGCTCGGACAAGCCGGCCGCGGCTGCCGACCACTCCTATGCCGCGCACGTGGAGTGGCTGCGGGCACTCGCGTGCGACGTGCTCGATCTGCGCGACGTCACCCTGGTCGGGCAGGACTGGGGTGGGCTACTCGGGCTGCGGCTGGTCGCCGAGCACCCCGACCGTTTCGCCCGAGTGGTGGCGGCCAACACCGGGCTGCCCACGGGCGACCAGGACATGCCCGACGTGTGGTGGCGCTTCCGCCGCGCCGTGGAGAACGCCGAGGACCTCGACGTCGGCCGGCTGGTGCAGGCGGGATGTCGGACACCGATGTCGGAGCAGGTGCGGGCGGCCTACGACGCGCCGTTCCCCGACGAGAGCTACAAGGCGGGGCCCCGCGTCATGCCCACGCTGGTTCCGACCGCGCCCGACGACCCGGCCACCGAGGCGAACCGTGCGGCCTGGTCGTTCCTCACCCGGTGGGAGAAGCCGTTCCTGGTCGCGTTCAGCGACGGTGACCCGATCACCGGCGGCGTGGCGCCGGTGCTGCGGCGTGCGGTGCCGGGAGCCCAGGAACTCGACCATCCGGTGCTCGAGGGCGCCGGGCACTTCCTGCAGGAGGACGCGGGAGCGCGGCTCGGTGAGGTCGTCGCGGCCCTGGTGCGGCAGACGTGAGCGCGCGTCCGTGCCCCGGCCCTATGAGATCTCCGGCAGCCGCTGCTCGGTCGTGAGCAGGGCGCGGAACGGGTCGCCGCGGTCGGCCAGCCGGTCGAGCACCGTGCGGACGGTGAAGCCGTCCGGCCGCAGCGACGGGTCGTCGAGTTCGTCCCACTCGACCGGCACCGACACCGGTGCCCCGGCGGCGGCCCGCGGGCTGTACGGCGCCACCAGCGTCTTGTTGACCGCGTTCTGCGTGTAGTCGAGCCGGGCTTGGCCGCCGCGCTCGCGCACGTCCCACTTCCAGCTCACCAGCTCCGGTACGACCGCGCCGACCGCACGTGAGAGCTGCTCGACCCAGGCCCGGGTCTCGGCGAACGTCGGTCCGCGCGCGATCGGCACCCAGATCTGGATGCCCCGCCGGCCGGTGACCTTGGGTCGCGCGAGGATGCCGAGGTGCTGGAGCGCGGTGCGGTGCAGCCGTGCGAGCGTGAGCACGTCGTCCCAGGACGTGGCGGTGCCGGGGTCGAGGTCGACCATGGCGTACGTCGGCGAGTGCGGGGCGTCGGTGCGGGAGGTCCAGGCATGCCACTCCAGGGCGCCGAAGTTCGCGGCCCACACCAGCGTGGCCGCCTCGTCCACGACGAGGTAGGTCGTCGACTGTCCCGCCTCGGCCTCGGGGTTGTCCCAGCGCGACACCCAGTCCGGCGCGTGCTTCGGCAGCTGCTTCTGCCAGAACCCCTTCGCCTCGGCGCCGTTGGGGAAGCGGTGCATGTTCAGGGCTCGACCCGCGACGTACGGCAGCACCGTGGGGGCGACCTGTGCGGCGTACCGCACGAGCTCCCGCTTGCTGACCGGTCTGCCGCGCCCGCGTCCCGGGAACAGAACCTTGTCGAGGTTGCTGACCCGCAGCCGGCGGCCGAAGACCTCCCAGGTGCCGTTGTCGCCGATCTCGTCCAGCGCGTCGAGTGCATCGTCGGACGGGCCCTGCACGGTCGCCGGCCGCAGGGCGATCGAGGCCTGGTCCGCCGGCAGGTCCGAACGCCACATCCGCTCGGGGTCGGCCTTGACCTCGTCGCTGGTACGCCCGCTCAGCACCGAGCGCGGATGGTCGTCGGGGTCCCAGCCCTCCACGGCGTAGTCGTCGCGCTTGTGCAGCAGCAGCCACTCCCTCTCGTCGGCGGAGCCGCCGGAGCTGCCGCGACGGCTGCGCCGCACAAGCACCAGCCGGCCGCGAAGCTTGTGCCCGTGGACCTCTGCGTGCAGCTCGCCCGCGGCCACGGCCGCGGCCGGGTCGTCGGTGCCGTGCGGCTCCCAGGTGCCGATGTCCCAGACGACCACGTCGCCACCGCCGTAGGTTCCGGCCGGGATCACCCCCTCGAAGTCGAGGTACTCCAGCGGGTGGTCGTCGACATGGGCGGCGGTACGCCGGGCGGCCGGGTCGAGGGTCGGTCCCCGCGGCACCGCCCAGCTCACCAGCACACCGTCGACCTCGAAGCGCAGGTCGTAGTGCCGACGGCGCGCGCGGTGCAGCTGGACCACGAACCTGCGGGCACCCTCGGACGACCCGGCCGCTCCGGCAGTGCCGGCAGTGCCGGCATTTCCGGCAGTTCCGGCAGCTGGTCCGGTCGGCGTCATGGCACCCCTCGTCGCCTTGGGCCGTACAGGGCCACCCATGGCCACACAGCCTCCGGCCCCCTGGGCCGGACGTTACCGCGGGGTGCGGTCAGCCCTGCTGCGACAGGGTCTCGCCGAGCTCGGTGAGCACCGCCGTCATCGCGGTCTCCGGCGGGGTGGGGCTGCGTCCGGTCAGCCGCGCGAGCAGGATCCGGCGGCGCGGTGCGTCCTCACCCAGCGACAGCACGCAGACGTCGTCGCGGAGGTTGGCCAGTGCGAGTCGCGGAGCCAGCGCGATCCCCAGCCCGACGGCCACCATCGCCTGCGCCTCCTGGTAGTCGTTGGCCTCGAACGCCACCACGGGCTCGAACCCGCCCGCGCGCGCGGTGCGCGACAGCACCTCGGCGACGGGGTGCTGGTCACCGCGGATGATCCAGTTCTCCTCGGACAGTTCGCTGATGCGCGCCGACCGCTGCTCGGCCAGCCGGTGGTCGCGCGAGACGACCAGTGCGGTCGGGTCGTCCATCAGGTGCAGCAGCTCCAGGCCCTCGACCTGGATCCGGGACCACTCGTAGTCCCACAGCAGCGCGATCTCGACCCGGCGCCGTTCGAGCAGGTCGAGCAGCTGGGTCAGCCGACCGCTCTGCACCGAGAGCCGCACGCCGGGGTGCCGCCGCTGGAACTGGGTCACCGCCAGCGGGAGGAGGGAGGCGCCGACGGTGGGGAAGGTGCCGAGCCGCAGCGAGCCGGCGCGCAGGCCGGCGATGTCGTCGAGCCTGGCCTGCAGGGCCTCGAGCTGCTTCTCGATCATCATCGCGTGCTCGACCAGCGCCTCGCCGGCGTCGGTGAGCGTCACCCCGCGCGGGTGCCGCTCGAGCACGGGCTGGCCGGCCTCGATCTCGAGCTGGCGGATCTGCTGGGAGATCGCCGACGGGGTGTATGCCAGCGCGTGTGCCGCGGCCGTCATCGACCCGTGGCCGGCGACCGCGACCAGCAGCCGGAGCCGGCCGACGTCGACGCTCATGACTCTGCGTTCATGGCTCTGCCTTAAGCACTACTTAAGTATGCATGGACTAATCCGCGATTGTGCTCACAGTCTCGGGTAGGCCAAGGTGGCACGCGCTACGGGTCCAGTTTGGATACAACGTGTGTGGAGGTCACGAGTGCAGGCTCCGGCGGTGTTCATGCGCGGCGGCACGAGTCGCGGCCTGTTCTTCCACGAGCGCGACCTCCCGGAGGAGGGTGCACGCCGCGACGCGTTCATCCTCGCGGCCTATGGCAGCCCAGACCCCGACCGGCGCCAGGTGGACGGCATCGGCGGGGCGACCTCGAGCACGAGCAAGGTCGCGGTGATCTCCGACGGCCGCCACCTCGGCGTCGACGTGCTCTACGACTTCGGCCAGGTGTCCATCGACCGGCCGCTGATCGACCGGCGCGGCAACTGCGGCAACATCTCCTCCGCGGTCGGTCCGTTCGCCGTCGACGAGGGACTGGTGCAGGCGACCGACCCGGTGACGAAGGTGCGGTTCCTCAACCTCAACACCAACAAGCTCATCGTGGCGCACGTGCCGACCCGTGACGGGCGGTTCGACCCGGTGGGCGACTTCGAGCTGCCCGGTGTACCCGGGCGTGGTGCGGCCATCCAGCTCGACTACGTCGACCCCGCCGGCTCGGTGACCGGGGCGCTGCTGCCGACCGGGCGGGTGCAGGACGCGCTCGACGTGCCGGGGGTGGGTACCGTGCCGCTCTCGCTGGTCGACGCCGCCAACCCGCTGCTGTTCGTGCGGTGGGAGTCCCTCGGGCTCAGCGGCAAGGAGCACCCGGACGAGATCGACTCCGACCCCGAGCTGCTCGCGCGCATCGAGTCCGTACGGGCGCACGCGGGCGTGCTCGCCGGCATCGGGGAGACCCCGGAGCAGGTCAGCGCCGAGACGCCCTCGGTGCCGAAGCTCGCGTTCGTCGGCAGTCCGCAGGACTACCGGCTCACCAGCGACGAGGAGCAGCCGGCCGCGAGCATCACGCTGCGCGCGGCGATGATGTCGATGGGTCGGCTGCACCGATCGTTTGCCCTCACTGGTGGAATCTGCACCTCCGTCGCCACCGCGATCCCGGGAACCGTCGCGGCCGAGGCCGCGGGCGGCCCGCAGGCCCAGTGCCGCATCGGCCACCCCGCCGGCGTGCTGGAGCTGTCCGCCGCGGTCGTCTCCGACGACGGCGTGTGGAAGGTCGAGTCGGTGTCGGGCTACCGCACCGCTCGGCGGCTGATGGAGGGCACGGTGCTGGTGCCCGACGGCCTGCTCGACGGGGTGCACGGGGTGCATGACGGGGCCGCCCGGTGACCCGACCCCCCTCTACAGCAACACCGAACCGGCACAACCACTGCGGGCCGACCGGGCTCGCAGACCCCCTGGAAGGAAGACCGAGCATGAGACCGCTGTTCGCCCGACGGGCCCGCATCGTTGTGGCCGTAGCTGCGCTGGGACTGGGGGTCGCCGCCTGCTCCAACCCGCAGGGGGTGGGTAGCGACGGCGAGGAGTCGAGCGGCGAGGGCGTGCCCTCGCGCGTGGAGATGATCATCCCCTACGAGGTGGGTGGCGGCACCGACACCTGGGCGCGGTTCCTCGCGCCGTACCTCGAGAAGCACATCGAGGGGCACCCGACGTTCACCCCCACCAACATCGAGGGCGGGGAGAGCATCACCGGCTCCAACCAGTTCGTCACCTCGGGTGGCACCGACGGGTCCGAGGTCCTGGTGACGTCCGGCACGACGTACTTCCAGGCCCTGCTCGGCCGTGACGAGGTCCAGTTCGACTTCGCCAAGATGCGGCCGCTGATCCTGAACGGCACCGGGGGCGTCATCTATGCCTCCAAGAGCTCGGGCATCACCTCGGTCGAGGACCTGCAGAACCCGCCGAAGCCCCTGATCTACGGCGGCATCAGTGCGACGGGTCTCGACCTCAGCCTGCTGCAGGCCTTCGACGTCCTCGGTGTCGAGATCGACCCCACGTTCGGGTTCGAGGGGCGCGAGACGGCACTGCTCGCTCTCCAGCGCGGCGAGGTCAACATCGACTACCAGACGACGGCGGCGTACCTGACCGATGTGAAACCGTTGGTCGAGCAGGGCAAGGTCGTCCCGCTGATGTCCTTCGGCTACATCAAGGACGGCGAGGTCGTGCGCGACCCGAACGTCCCCGACCTGCCCACCGTCGACGAGGTCTACGAGCAGCTCAACGGCAAGGAGCCGAGTGGCCCCGCCTACGAGGCCTACAACGCGTTCCTCGAGCCTGGCTACGTGTACCAGAAGGGGCTCTGGGCCAACGAGGGCACGCCGGACTCTGTCGTCCAGGCGTACTACGACGCGGTGCAGCCGATCACCAACGACCCGAAGTTCCAGAAGGCGAGCGAGGACGTGCTCGGCGGGTACCCGATGTACACCGGGGAGGAGGCCGCGCAGAAGGTACGCGAGTCCTTCGAGATCGACCCGGAGGTCCGGGAGTACACCGTGAACATGCTGGAGGAGAAGTACGACACCTCCGCCGACGGTTCCTGACCCGACCCGACCGAAGGGCATATCCCCATGCTCGATGCGGCGACCAGTGCCCTGGCCGCGCTGCTTGACCCGACGTCGCTGGTGTTCCTGCTGGCAGGGATCCTCTCCGGCCTGGTGGTCGGCCTCATCCCCGGCCTCGGGGGGACCGGGGCGGTGGCGATCCTGCTGCCCTTCGTGTTCGTGCTGGAGCCGCAGCAGGCGCTGGCGCTGATCATCGGCGCGGTCGCCGTCGTGCACACCTCGGACACCATCGCCTCGGTGCTGGTCGGGATTCCGGGCTCTGCGTCGGCGACGGTGCTGTTGCTGGACGGCCACGAGATGGCCAAGCAGGGGCATGCCGCGCGGGCGCTGTCGATCGCGTTCGTGTCGTCGATGTTCGGCGGGCTGCTCGGGGCGATCGGGTTGACGCTGTCGATCCCGATCGCACGCCCGCTGGTGCTGAGCTTCGGTTCGCCCGAGCTGTTCATGCTGACGGTTCTGGGCATCTCGCTGACGGCGCTGCTGTCTCGCGGCAACATGCTCAAGGGTCTGGTGGCGGGTGCGTTCGGGCTGCTGCTGGGGCAGATCGGGGCGGCGCCGGCAACGGCGGAGTACCGGTACACGTTCGGCTCGCTGTTCCTCACCGAGGGCCTGGACCTCGTGGCCGTGGCGCTGGGCATCTTCGGGCTCGCCGAGGTCGTGTCGCTGGTGGCGCGCAAGACCAGCGTCGCCGCCGGTGCGGGCCTGGGCAGCGGCTGGGGTGTCGGGGTTCGCGACGTCCTGCACTACTGGAAGCACGTGCTCCGGGGCTCGCTCGTGGGCATCTGGGCCGGCGTCCTGCCCGGCGTCGGTGCGACCGCGGGCACCTGGATGGCGTACGGACAGGCGCGGGCGACCGCGCGTGGGAAGTCGAAGAAGAACTTCGGCAAGGGTGACCCCCGCGGCATCATCGCCCCGGAGAGTGCCAACAACTCGGTCGAGGCCGGCGACCTGATCCCGACCCTCCTCTTCGGGATACCCGGCGGCGCACCGGCGGCGCTGCTGCTCGGTGCGCTGCTGGTCTTCGGAGTCGAGCCGGGGCCGAGCATCATCACCGAGGATCTCGACGTCGTCTACACGATCGTGTGGTCGTTCGCGATCGCCAGCGTGGTCGGCGCGGTCCTGTGCTTCTTCCTCAGCGTTCCGCTGGCCAAGCTCAGCTTCGTGCGCTTCCCGGTGCTGGCGGCGGGCCTGGTCGTCATCCTGTTCACCAGCGGCTACCAGGAGTCGCAGCAGATCGGTGTCCTGCAGGTCATGCTGCTGCTCGGTGCGATCGGCTGGCTGATGAAGGTCACGCACTTCCCGCGGGCGCCGTTCCTGATCGGCTTCGTGCTGAGCATCCCCCTCGAGCGTTACTACTTCCTCACCGCCGAGCTGTACACGTTCTCCGAGTGGTCGACGCGGCCCGGCGTGCTCGTGATGGCGGGCATCCTGGTGCTGCCGGTGGTGCTCGCGGTCGTACGCCGCATCCGCGCGCGCACCGACGCGGACATCCCGGTGGGCGTCGAGGACGACGACACCGACGGTGTCTCGTCCGCAGAGGCGCCGAGGTCGTGGAACATCTACACCGGCGCCGGGTTCCTCGCCTTGTTCTTGGCGGCGTTCGTAGCCGCGCAGAGCTTCTCCCCGAACGCGCAGCTCGTACCGGCGCTGGTCACCGGAATCGGCACCGCCCTGGCCGTTGCGGTGCTCGTGGTCGAGGTCCGCAAGGTGCGCCGAGGTGCTGTCACGACGGAGGTGGAGGCCGACGCCTGGCGTCAGGAGGTCCGCTGGGTGGCGCACGCGTTCGCCTGGCTGGTCGGCTTCGTGGTGCTGGTCTACGTGCTCGGCCTGCTGCTCGCGGCCGTGGTGTTCGTGCCGGTGTTCCTGTGGCGGGTCGCAGAGCTGCGACCACGCTCGATCGTGATCTACACCGTCTCCGTCGTGGTCGTACTCATCACCCTCCAGCAGGTCGCGGACATCGCCCTGCCGATCGGCTATCTCACCCCGGTAGGACTGGTGCCATGACCGAACAGGCCCCCGAGACCGACGTCGTCGTGGTCGGCGCCGGCAACGCCGCGCTCGTCGCGGCCATCAGCGCCCACGAAGCGGGTGCGCGTGTGCTGGTGCTGGAGGCGGCCCCCTACGCGGAGCGGGGAGGCAACAGTAGGTTTTCCGGCGGCATCTTCCGCTGCGCGCACGACGGTCTGGCCGACCTCCTGCCGCTGGTGACCGAGGAGTCGCGGCAGTGGGCCGACCGGGTCGACGTCGACGCCTACCCGGTCGACCGCTACGCCGCCGAGCTCGAGGAGGCCACCCACGGCCGCGCCGACCCGGCGCTGTCGTACCGGCTCGTGCACGAGTCGATGGAGACCGTGCGCTGGATGGCCGACCGCGGCGTGCGGTGGGAGCTGACCGTCGGCAAGCTGATCGACCCCGAGCTGGTCGGGTCCGGCGAGAGGTACGCGCTGCCACCCGGCGGCGCACTGCGCGCGGCCGGCGAGGGGGTCGGCCTGATGGAGGACCTCTTCACCGTCGTCGAGAAGCTCGGCATCGAGGTCTGGTACGACGCGCCGGTCGTCGACCTGCTGATGGACGGCTCGTCGTGTCGCGGTGTGCTGGTCCGTCGTGCGGACGGTGACGTCGAGGCCCGCGGTGCGGTGGTGCTCGCCGCCGGCGGCTTCGAGGCCAACCCCGAGCTGCGGCAGCGCTGGCTCGGTCCCGGCTGGGACCTGGTGAAGGTGCGCGGCTCACGGTTCAACATGGGCACGGTCCTGACCGCTGCGATGGGGGCCGGCGCCCAGCCGTCCGGCCACTGGGGCGGCTGCCACGCGGTGCCGTTGGACGCCGACGCCCCCGACGTCGGCGACCTGCGCGTGACCGACAAGATGAGCCGGTACAGCTATCCCTACGCGCTGCTGCTTAACCGCGACGCGCGACGCTTCGTCGACGAGGGCGAGGACCAGGTCTGGCTCACCTACGCCAAGACCGGCGAGGCCATCCGGGCGCAGACCGGGGCCTGGGCGTTCCAGCTGTTCGACGCCAAGACCACGCACCTGCTCGAGCCGCGCTACTCCACCGGTACGCCGGTCACCGCGGACACGCTCGCCGAGATCGCCGGACGGTTCGGCGTTGACGTCGACGCCCTCGAGCGCACCATCGCCGACTTCAACGCCGCGTGCACGCCGGGCGAGTTCGACCCGTTCACCACGGACGGTCTCCGGGCCGCACCGCAGGGTCAGCCGGTCAAGTCGCACTGGGCGCAGCCCCTGGATATGCCGCCGTACGTGGCCTACCCGGTCACCTGCGGCATCACCTTCACCTACGGCGGTCTGGGTATCGACGACAATGGCCGGGTGCATGACACCACAGGACGCCCGATGCCAGGACTTCGAGCCACCGGCGAGATCACCGGCGGCTTCTTCTTTCACAACTATCCCGCCGGTGCGGGGCTGATGCGCGGTGCGGTCTTCGGCCGCATCGCCGGCGCCGGGGCGGCCGCGGACGCCGCAGTGACCCGAACAGTGACCCGAACAGCGGCCCGAACAGGGGCCCGAACCGCGTCACGAACGGGGGGCCGCGGATGAGCGCGCGGCCGAGGCTGCTCGTGCTCGACGACCGCGAGGGCCGGATCGAGGCCGCACCCGCGATGGAGCGGCTGCGCGCACTCGCCGACGCCGAGGTCCTGCGCACGCCGCTGTCCGAGGTCGCCGACGCCGACCTGCGGGATGTCCGGGTGGTGCTGGCGATCCGCGAGCGGACCCGCTTCGACGCCCAGACCCTGGCCCGGCTGCCCGCGCTCGAGCTGATCCTGCAGACCGGGAACCACGCGTACCACGTCGACACCGAGGCCGCCGAGCGACAGGGTGTGCGGATCGTGCTGCAGCGCGGCGGTACCGCGGGCAAGGCGGCGGTACCCGAGCTGACCTTCGCCCTGATGATCGCGGCGATGCGCGACTTCCCGCTGGCGCAGCGGAGCCTGGCAGCCGGGCAGTGGCCCGACCTGGTCGGGCGCTGCCTGGCCGGTCGCCGGCTCGGCCTGCTGGGCATGGGCCGGCACGGCGCACGCGTGGCGCGCGTGGGCGAGGCCTTCGGCATGGACGCCGTCGCCTGGGCCCGGCCGGGCTCGAGTGCGGCCGACGACGGCATCCCGCGCCTGGAGCTCGACGAGCTGCTGGCGACCTCCGACGTCGTGTCGATCCACCTCAGGCTGTCCGACGAGTCGCGCGGGCTGCTCGACCGTCGCCGCCTGGAGCGCTGCAAGCCCGGTGCGGTCCTCGTCAACACCGCGCGGGGCGCGATCGTGGACGAGGCCGCGTTGGCCGACGTGCTGCGCGACGGCCCGCTCGCAGCCGCCGGGCTGGACGTGTTCGCGACCGAGCCGCTGCCCACCGACTCGCCGCTGCTGGCGCTGCCCAACGTCGTACTCACCCCGCACGTGGGATGGACGGTCGAGGAGGTCTTCGACGAGTTCGCGGCGATCGCGGCCGACCAGCTCGAGGCCTATCTCGCCGACCGGCTCGACCCGGCTGAGCTCATGCGTCCATGACCCGCCGGGCGCCGAGGTTCGGTGGTGGGCCGGCGCACGCGGCCCTGCTGCTGGCCGGTGGCGCCGTCGGTGCATGGGTCTTCACGCTGCTCAACCTGCCGGCCGGCACGCTGATCGGTGCCGTGGTGGGCAGCGCGGTGGTGAACCGTTCCCCCTGGCTGCCGAACGGTGCGCAGCCGCTGCCCGTGCCGGTCCGGGTGGTGGGCCTGGCCCTCCTCGGCTGCGCTGCCGGCGTACGTCTCGACGCCGACACACTGACCTCGCTCGGGCACATCGCCCTGCCGCTGGTCGCCTCGATCGTGGCGCTGGTCGCTCTCGACCTCGTCCTGGCCGTGGTGCTCGTACGCCGCTACGACGTCGACCCGCTGACCGCCGTGCTCGCTTGTGCACCCGGCGGTGTCAGCGAGATCGCGGTCACCGGTGCTCAGCTGGGTGCGGAGATGGGCGTCCTGCTGGCGATCCACACCGTTCGCGTGCTCGCGGTCGTGCTCCTGGTGCTGCCGGTGCTGGTCGCCGTGCTGGGGCAGTCGTGAGCGCGGGCGCGGTGGCGGTGCTGCTGCTCGGGGGAGCGCTCGGCGCCGGGGTCGGCCGGCTGGTGCGGCTGCCGATGTGGCCGCTGACCGGTGCCCTCGTCGGCGGTGCGGTCGTGCACACCGCGGTGGGTGGCGAGATGACCGTGCCGACGTGGTGGAGCATCGTCGCGCAGGTCCTGGTGGGTGCGGCGGTCGGAGCCACCATCGTGCCCGGGATCGGCCGGCAGTTCCGCGCGGTGCTGCTGCCCGGGCTGCTCGCGGTCGCGTCGATCATCGGGGTGGGCGTCCTGTGCGGGCTGCTCATCGCGGCGACGGGCAGGGTCAGCCAGGTGGTGGCCGTGTTCGGGATGGTGCCGGGCGGGGTGGGGGAGATGGTGGCCGCGGCCACGGCGCTGAACGCCGACAGCGCGGTCGTCGCGGGCATGCACGTGCTGCGGCTGGTCGCAGTGCTGTCGATGCTGCCGGTACTGGTGCGGGTGGCCCGGTGGCTGGCCCGCGACCGTGGCACGGAACCGGAGGACCCGGACGGCGGGGATGCGACGTAGACCCGAGCGGGCCCGCCGCCCAGTGCCCCGGCCGGCAAGGTTTGCCCTGCTGCGCGTCGCCCGGCGGGCACCCCGCGCCACTCGTGAGGCCCAGCGTCGTCACTCGACGATGCTCCGCAGGCCTCGCTCCTCCGCCTTGCGGTGCACCCGTGACCGATGCGAGAGCGCGCGAGCGCGGCGAGTGGGCGAACTGCGAGGGAACCGGAGATGCCGCCGGATCGACGCGACGAGCAACGTTGCCGGCCGGGGCACTAGCTCCCCAGCAGCACCGAGAGCCGGATCTCCCGGGCACGGTGCATGTGCGCCTTGGCCGCGCGCTCGGCGCGCTGCCCGTCGCGCGCCTCGATCGCGCGCACGATCGCGTCGTGCTCGGCGAGGACCTCCTCGGCCCGGCCGTGCTGGGCGAACGTCGACACCGGCAGCCGGCGTACGGCGTGCTCGACCTGCCCGAGGAACCTGCCCAGGTAGGTGTTGGCCGCCGCCTCGCGCAGCGCCCGGTGCCAGTCGAGGTTGAGCCGGGCCAGGCCGGAGACGTCGGACTCCTCGGCCGCGGCCCGCATGCTCGCGCCGATCTCGTCGAGGGTCTGCACCAGCCCGGGCGGGCAGCGCACGGCGGCCAGCCGCGCCGCCAGGCCCTCGAGGTCCTCGCGCACGACGTACAGCGCGAGGATGTCCTCCAGCGACAGCGGGGCCACGACCGTGCCGTGGTGGGCGGTCTTGACCGCGAGGCCCTCGTCCGCGAGGCGGCGCAGCGCCTCCCGCACCGGCGTCCGGCTGACCTCGAAGGTGGCCGCGATCTCGTCCTCGCGCAGCCACGCCGCCGGTGCCAGCACGCCGTCGAGGATCGCCTCGCGCAACGCGTCGGTCACCGCGTCGGTGGTGCGTCCGCGCAGGGTGCCGGGGCGCAGGTAGCCGGCGAGCTCCGACGGCGAATCGGCCGACGCTGCGTTGGTCACCGCTGCACGATAACGGGGCTGGCGGCGTTGCGGCCACGATGGGTACAGTTCCGGGCAAGTTGAATACAATATGGATACGGGAGCAGCAGGCATGCCTGATCGAACAGTCGTCGTGGTGGGAGCCGGCAACGCCGCACTCTGCGCGGCCCTGGCCGCGCGGGAGCAGGGCGCCGACGTGGTCGTGCTCGAGCGCGCCGAACGGCCGCTGCGCGGAGGCAACAGCGCCTTCACCGCCGGCGCGATGCGGGTGGCCTACGACGGCGTGGACGACCTGCGCGAGCTGATGCCCGAGCTCACCGACGACGAGGTCGCGAACACCGACTTCGGGACCTACCCCACGTCGGCGTTCCTGGACGACCTGGCCCGCGTCACCGAGTACCGCACCGACCCCGAGCTCGCCTCGCTCCTGGTCGACCAGAGCATGCCGACGCTGCTGTGGATGCGTGACAAGGGCGTGCGGTTCGTGCCGATCTACGGCCGTCAGGCGTTCAAGGTCGACGGCCGGTTCACGTTCTGGGGCGGGCTGACGGTCGAGGTCTCCGGCGGCGGACCCGGCCTGGTCGACGCGTTGGTGAAGGCCGCGGAGCGCGAGGGCATACGCATCGAGTACGGCGCCCGCGCGATGTCGCTGATCCACGACGACGACGGCGTGCACGGGGTGGTCGTACGCCAAAACGGGCGCACGCGCGAGGAGCGGGCCGACGCCGTCGTGCTCGCCAGCGGCGGCTTCCAGGCCAACACCGAGATGCGCGCGCGCTACCTCGGACCCGCCTGGGACCTCGCCAAGGTGCGCGGCACGATGTACAACACCGGCGACGGCATCGCGATGGGTCTGGCCGCCGGCGCCAGCCCGGTGGGCAACTGGTCGGGCTGCCACGCCGTGGGCTGGGAGATGAACGCACCCGAGTTCGGTGACCTCGCCGTCGGCGACCACTTCCAGAAGCACAGCTACCCGTGGGGCGTGATGGTCAACGCCGAGGGCCGTCGGTTCGTCGACGAGGGGGCGGACTTCCGCAACTACACCTACGCCAAGTACGGCCGGCGGATCCTCGAGCAGCCCGGGCACTTCGCCTGGCAGGTGTTCGACCAGAAGGTGACCCACCTGCTGCGCGACGAGTACCGCATCCGCCAGGTCACGAAGGTGACCGCCCCGACCCTCGAGCAGCTCGCCGGCAAGCTCGACGGTGTCGACCCGGACGCGTTCCTGAAGGAGATGGCGGAGTACAACTCCGCGGTCGACACCGCGACGACGTTCAACCCCAACGTCAAGGACGGCCGGGGCACGCGCGGCCTGCGCGTCGACAAGACCAACTGGGCCAACCGCGTCGACGAGGGACCCTTCGAGGCCTACGCCGTCACCTGCGGGATCACGTTCACGTTCGGTGGTCTGCGCATCGACACCGGGGCGCACGTGCTCGACACCGACATGCGGCGCATCCCCGGCCTGTACGCCGCCGGCGAGCTCGTCGGCGGCATCTTCTATTTCAACTATCCCGGTGGCAGCGGGCTGACCAACGGTTCGGTGTTCGGGCGGATCGCCGGCGCCGGCGCCGGGAGGGGCGTGCGCGGCTGAGGCTCAGACCCGCCTCACCAGCTCCTGGGTGACGCCCTGGGTGCCGCCGTGCGGGGAGCCCGCGGCGTTCAGGGTGACCGCTCCCTCGGCGAACGCGCTCTCTACCGCGCGGTGCACCCGCCGGGCCGCGGCCGCGAGTCCCGCGTGCTCGAGCAGCATCGCCGCGCTGAGCACCTGCGAGACCGGGTTGGCCAGGTCGCGCCCGGCGATCGAGGGGGCGCTGCCGTGGATCGGCTCGAAGTACGCAGCGTCGGCGCCGATGTTGCCCGAGCCGCACATGCCCAGGCCGCCGACGGTGCCGGCCCCGAGGTCGCTGAGGATGTCGCCGACGAAGTTCTCCATCACGAGGACGTCGAACCGTTCCGGATGGGCGACGAGCTCGTGCGCGGCCGCGTCGGCGTACAGGTGGTCGGCTTCGACGTCGGGGTAGTCGGCCGCGACCTCGTCGAAGACGCGACGGAACAGCGCGAAGCTGCGCAGCACGTTGCTCTTGTCGACGCACGTCACCCGCCGTACGCCGTCCGCGGGCGCCCCCTGCCGCGTCCGGGCCAGCTCGAAGGCGAAGCGTGCGACCCGTTGCACGCCGACCCTGGTGACGAGCATCTGGTCGGCGGCGGCATCCGGTGTGGCGACACCGGAACCACGCGAGAGGTAGAGGCCCTCGGTGTTCTCCCGCACGATGACGTAGTCGATCCGGCCGGGCTCGTGCCGCGTTGCGGCGTCGACTCCGGGGAGCAGGCGGATCGGACGCACGTTGGCGTAGGTGTCGAGGCCGCCGCGGAGCACGCCGCCGAGCAGCCCGCCCTCCGTGCCGTCCTTGCGGCGTACGTCGGGCAGCCCGACCGGCCCCTTCAGCACGCCGTCGGCGGCTCGTAGCTGCGCGAGTGCCCCGGGGTCGATCGGCTCACCGGTGTCGCGGAAGTGCGCCGCACCGCCGGACACCTCGTCGACGGCGAGGCGCACACCCTCGGCCGCGGCGGCGGCGTCGAGCACCGCCAGCGCGCTGTCGACCAGCTCGGGACCGATGCCGTCCCCGCGGATCACCACCACGGACAGCTCGCCGGTCTCGGTGGGCCCGCTCGGGGGCCTTGCAGTCGTCACGCAAGGAGTATGCAACCCGCGGGCTGCCGGGCCGCTACCGGCCGGGCAGCCCGCGTGCGGCTACTCGCGCTGACACGTGACGTAGCCGCCGAAGTCACTGCTGCCCCCGTTGATGTCGGCGCTGCGAGGCGGCTGCGGGATGCCGTAGCGCAGCTTCACCCGTGCCTCGATGCTGGCGAGCAGCGCCTCGCCGAGGTCCAGAGCGTCGTAGGCCCGCGTATGGCTGAACTCCGTGAGGTAACGGCGCGCGAGGCCACGCCGGCCGGCGTCGATCAGCGTGCGTGCTGTGGCCTCGACGCCCGGGATCGCAGCGCGCTCCCGTTCCTCGAACGCGGTCAGTGCCTCACGCACCTCCGGGTAGAACTCCCGAGGGCGCGTGCACGTGTGGTACATGAGCCGCTTGAAGACCCGCCCGGCGAACAGCGTGGCCTCCTGCGGTGCGAACCGCGGGTTGAGGAAGGTCGAGCCGGAGTCCTTGGTCATGTACCGGTGCTGGCGGTACTCCGGCGGGGCGCTCTGCACTCCGAGGTGGTACGGCACGAACGGGCTCGTCACCGAGCCGACAGGCGACACCCACAGCCGCGCGAGGTCGCGGTCGACGCCGGGACGCAGGTGCGCGACCTGCCCGTAGCCGTTGCGGTCGCTGGACACGCGAGTGTCGCGGACGACGTCGGTGATCTCCTCGACCGAGACCGGTGCCATGTCGCCGACCTCGTCCTCGATCGTGGCCGGGGCGACGTACTTGCCGTCGTCGGGCTGGGTGCGGTAGTCCCAGCCCTGCGTGCCGTACACCTCGTTGACGTCGAACGGCTCGCCCTCGTCCCACCAGCCCTTCCGCGCGGCGAAGTCGACGAAGTCGTCCGAGCACACCACGTCGCTGTCCCAGCCGGAGTCGGCGCAGTCGGTGGGGATCTCCTGGATGTAGCCGGGGTAGGACATCCGCACCTCGTCGGGTTCCAGCCGCTCCGCGACCCAGAGCCCCTTGCCGCCGGCGAACTGCAGCATCACCCAGCCCGTCCGCTCGTCGGCCACCAGGTGGGAGTTCCCGCCGTACGTGGAGTAGCCGTACCGGTCGACCAGGCGCGCCATCACCTGGACGGCCTGGCGTGCGGTCCGTGCCCGCTCGAGACCGATGCGTGCGAGGTCGCTGTACTGCGGTCCGCGCTGCGGGGTCGGGGTCATCTCGACGAGCTCGTCACGCGACGGCGACCAGATGTCGCGGATCGCGACCTGGTGCTCGTTGAGGCCGCCGTTGGTCAGCGGCGGAGGGAAGCCCTCGAAGTCGCTGTAGTCCATCGACACGTATCGGTACGTGTGTCGCGCCTGCGGGATCTCCATCAGCTCGCCGGGGATCGCGGCCTCCTCGGTGACTCCGACCTCGATCGTGCTGCCGCGGGGGTGGTCCGCGGCCGGGACGATCTCCAGCCAGTGGCTGGAGACCTCGTCGCCGGTGCCGCCGAGCAGCACGCTGCCGTCCTCGGTCAGCTCGCGCCCGACGTAGATCCCGTAGCTCTTCTGGGCGGTGCCGGCGTCACCGTCGGCAGTCGCGGGGAACGTGTCGCGCGATGTCGCTGTCGCGGCGCCCGCACCGTTCCGCGTCGCGGCCACGCGCAGGGGTGCGGCCTCCTCGTCGACCACCTGCAACACGGCGGTGGCGGCGAGGGCCCCGGCCACGAGTACGGCGATGTGCGTAGCGATCCTGCGTCTCACGGTCTTGACCTCCGTCAGGGCCGGCGGTCCCGGATACCGCCCGCGGTGCGGGAACCTTCGTACCCCACCGGAGCCGGGTGTTGACAGGGCCCCCCGGGTGTTGACAGGGGCAGCGCCCCGGTGTGGAGTCGTGCCTGGCCGAAGTGAGCGGCCAGTTCTCAGCGGATCGGACCCAGGGGGCTCGGATGCGACTCGGGTGGCGCAGGGCGTCGACGTCCACGACCGGAGGCGGCGCTCGCCGTCCTTGGTCCACCTTCGGAGCCGTCGGGGTCGCCGGCGTGGTGTGTCTCGCCCTCGCGGGTACGGCTTCGGCCGTGGTGACCGACACGAGCGCCGGCAATGAGGCGCGCCGACAGGCGACCAGCGAGCCGGACCTGATCCCGCGGCCGGTGTCGTACCAGCGTGTGCAGGGCCAGACCTTCGAGCTCACGCGCGGCAGCCACATCGTCGTCAGACCGGCGACAAGGGCGAACCGGGCCGTGGCGACCGGTTTCGCGCAGCGGCTGCGTCGCTCGACGGGGTACGCCGTGCCGGTGTCGTCGCGACGTCCGCATGGTCACGACATCGTCCTGCTCACGACCGGGACCGCGGCGCTCGGATCGGAGGGTTACCACCTGCGCGCCGGAGAGCACGGTGTCGCAGTGGTCGCGCACACGGCCGAGGGCCTGTTCCGCGCCCTTACGACGTTGCGGCAGATGCTGCCGGCCGAGGTCGAGGCGACAAGCCGGCAGGACGGGCCGTGGCGGGTCGCCGGCGCGGTGGTCACCGACCGCCCCCGGTTCGGGTATCGCGGAGCCCATCTGGACGTGTCGCGGCACTTCTTCTCCGTCGACGAGGTCAAGCGCTACATCGACCTCGTGTCGCTCTACAAGATCAACCGGCTGCACCTGCACCTGTCCGACGACCAGGGCTGGCGGATCACGATCGACTCGTGGCCGCGCCTCACCGAGTACGGGGGCAGCACCGAGGTGGGCGGTGGTCCGGGCGGCTACTACACCAAGGCAGAGTTCGCAGAGCTGGTCGACTACGCCGCCGAGCACTACATCGAGGTCGTGCCCGAGATCGACACCCCCGGGCACACCAACGCCGCGCTGGCGTCGTACGCCGAGCTGAACTGCGACGGCGTCGCGCGCGAGCTCTACACCGGCACCGAGGTCGGCTTCAGCTCGCTGTGCACGACCAAGGAGATCACCTACGACTTCCTCGACGACGTGTTCGGCGAGGTGGCCGCGCAGTCACCGGGCCCGATGCTGCACCTCGGCGGTGACGAGGCCCACTCCACGCCGCACGAGGAGTACCTCGACTTCGTACCGAGGGCCAGCGCCCTGGTCACCGGCCACGGCAAGCGCGTGATGGGCTGGCAGGAGATCGCCGAGACTCCGCTGCCTCCGGGCAGCATCGCGCAGTACTGGGGAACCGACGACGCACGGTCGCAGAACCTGGCCCGTCAGGCGGTGGCCCAGGACGCCGAGGTGGTGATGTCGCCGGCGAATCGGGTCTACCTCGACATGAAGTACGACCCCGACACGCCCTACGGGCTGACCTGGGCCGGCTACGTCCCGGTGCGCAAGGCCTACGACTGGGACCCGGACACGCTGGTCCCGGGTGTGCGCGAGCCTGACATCGCCGGTGTCGAGGCGCCGTTGTGGGCCGAGACCCTCGACGAGATCGGCAAGGTGGAGTTCATGGCGTTCCCGCGGCTCGCCGGCGTGGCTGAGATCGGGTGGTCGCCCGCGAGCGCGCGCTCGTGGCAGGAGTACCGGCACCGCCTCGGTGGCCAGGCGCCGAGGTGGGAGGTGCTGGACGTGAACTACTTCGCCGCACCGGAGATCCCCTGGCAGTGATCGTGTCCGGCGCAGCGCCGGATTCGGCGCCGAGCCGTCAGAGGCACACTCCAGCAGAGGCCGAACGGCGGTCGGTCGCATGCCCTGGCGGGCGGCGGTCGAGTGCCTCCAGGGAGGTCGAGGCGCGCTGACCGCTGGGTGTTTTGCCGCTGGGGCATGACAGTGGGAGGGGCGGCCCGGCACCTTGCCGCCCCTCCCACTCTTTCATCCACCAGCCTGAACATAGCCCTTTCGGGCTATCCCGGACTAGTCCTGGATAGCCCGAAAGGGCTATTCCACTCTGCCTCCGGTCCTGGGCAGGGTTTGACCGGTCACGATCGGTGGCCGGTGGAGTGCGCGCAGTCGTCGCCCAGCTTTCGGCGAAGGGGCGCGCACATGGCGAGGGGAGCACCGGCATGCGGGTGCGGGCAGACCAGGTGCGCGCAGGACAGCGCATCAGCGGCGCCATGGTCACGAAGGTGCGACAGACCCTGGAGCGAGGCACCGTGCGGTTGACGCTCGAGAACGACTACGACCCGAGGACACTGAGCAGGAGCACCGTGGGGGTGGCCGACGGCACCTTCTGCTACCGCTCGGGCGACATCCTCGACGTGGAGAGCCCGCGGACGTAGTCCACCGACCGGCCCGCACGTCGCGGTCCCGGCCGAACGTGCCCGGAGGTGGCGTCAGCTGCGCCGGCGCGGCGAGGGGTCGCCGGTGCCCTGGCGCAGCGGGGCGATCCAGCGGATGCGGCCGTCGATGCCGCGCTTCTCCAGCAGGTCCGCGGCGCGGGTCGCGAGGCTGGCCGTGGGCGCTCCCTGGGAGCGCAGCTTGACCCGGCCGTCGCCGTCGGCCGTCTCGTACGACACCTGGTACAGACTCTCCGGCCCGCTGCGACCCCGTGGTCGAAGCAGTGACGACCATGCGACCCGTCGTGTTTGCGCGTCCCGAACCCGTGCTTCCATCGCCCAATAACCCCAGCAGCCGCAGAAAAATGACGTACCTGCCGGATTTTACGAGCGCGGGCGGCGCGGCGCAGGAGAACGGCCACATCGGTCAGACGGCTGTCGACGCAAAGCGGTGCCCCGCCGAACGACGGGGGTGGCCGCGGCGGGGCACCTCGGATGAGCGGGCTGTCTCGGGTCAGCCACTGCTCCCTCCTGCCTCCAGTGTCCCTCCCCCACCCAACTCACGGCACGTCGGCTCGCCGAGGTGCCGTGGAGCGGGGCCGGCAGCGGTCACGACACCTGGTAGGTGGCCAGGAAGATCGCCACATAGTGCGTGACGAACGCGGCCACGGTCAGGCCGTGGAAGATCTCGTGGAACCCGAACCAGCGCGGTGAGGGGTCGGGCCAGCGCAGCGCGTAGACCACACCGCCGCAGGAGTACAGCGCACCTCCGACCACGATCAGGGTCATCACGGCTGGCCCTCCGGCCCGCATGAAGTCGTCGGCCCAGAAGACAGCGACCCACCCCAGCGCGATGTAGACCGGTGTGTAGAGCCACCGGGGCGCGCCGACCCACAGGACGCGGAACCCGACACCGACGAGGGCGCCGGCCCAGACGATGCCGAGCAGCAACCAGGCCTGCGACGGCGGCAGGAGCAGGAGCGCGAACGGCGTGTAGGTCCCGGCGATCAGCAGGAAGATGTTCGAGTGGTCGAGCCGCTTCAGCACCCGCGTCACGCGTGGCGACCACACCCCGCGGTGGTAGACCGCGCTGACACCGAACAGCAGCATGCCGGTGAGGATGAACACCGCGGCACCGGCACGGGCCTGCAGCGTGGGTGACAGCACCAGCAGGACCAGCCCGGCGAGCACGGTCAGCGGGAAGGTGCCGGCGTGCAGCCAGCCGCGCAGGCGTGGCTTGGCGCGTTCCAGCGTGTCGTTGAGCGTCTTCTCGAGGTTCGTCTCCGGACCGGGCATGCGCACTCCCCTCTGGCGGCTCGGGTGCCAACCTACGTCACCGTAGGTTACCTGCTGGTACACCCTCGGCTCTGGACCTCCTCGCACGGCGGCTCTCGCCCCCTGGCCGAAGACTCCCCAGGTCGGCGCGCCCCGTGTAGCCGAGTGACGCGGGAGTGCCGTAACTTCTGGGGGTCTGCGTAGTTATCAACCGAGTACGCACGCCCAGGGGAGGGGCCCACACATGAAGGACCGGCTGAACGTTCACCTGCACGACGGTGAGCTCCTCGCAGAGATCGACCTGGTGGGCGAGCTCATGATCGCAGCAGCCGAGTCCGACGAGCCGCTGGGCGACGAGACCATCGACGAGGTCCTCGGCGTGGAGCCCGACGGGCAGGCCGGTGTGCAGGCCGGCGACACCGAGTCGCGTCCCGCGCACTAGTCCGCGGGCGACTCGCAGCACCCGCCACCGGTCCGGAAGGCCCGGGCCACGGCGATCACCCCGGGTCTCTGCTCGCGCCGCCCGGACGGGACGAGTTGTCGCCCTCTTCGGCGCGGACCTCAGCGCCGGTCTTCCCGACGTCGCCGGCGTCGTCGCCGGACGCGCGTCCGACGAACGTCTGGCTAGGCGTCGTGCCCGTGGTGCTGTGCGTGTCGACGGCGTCCGCGTCGGCGACCCCGCCGGTCGCTCGTGAGTGCGCCGATTGCGGGTCCGGGGGTGTGTCGGCCTCTCCGGGCTGCTGCGACACCGGATCCCCGGCGAACCGGGTCCGGATCCATGACCACAACGACATGCTGCCCTCCTGTCGCTCGAACCAGACCGTGCCGTACCCACCGGCCGCGGGCGTCATGCGCCGGAGTCGTACGTCGTGGTGGCGCGTCCGCGGCCGCCCGTGACATCGGACACCTCACGCCGCCTGCCACGCCTGCGCAGGAATGTCACCCCCGTTCGTCGCGTTCGAACGGGTGGTTCCCTTTGGTTCCTTGACTTCTGACCCCTATCGACATCGCCGATACGCCGGCGGCAGTGCCGCCGTGTTGAGGAGGGCACACTTGGCTACGTTCTTCGGACCTGGAGGCTTCGACTCCGGGTCGTTCGGCGACTTCCGTCGGGTCGACCTCACCGACCTGATGTCCGAACAGACCCAGCAGCTGCTGGCGGAGGCGGTCGTCGACGCGAGCGAGATGGGACACTCCGAGCTCGACGTGTCCCATCTGCTGCGGGCGACGACGAAGCACGACAGCACCCGTGACCTGCTGCGTCGTGCCGGGGTCGACCCCGACGCGCTCTTCGCGGCCGTGCAGCGCGCGCTGCCACCGGCCAGGTCGGCACCGTCGGCCTCCTCCGGCCCGGCGCAGGGTGGTGTCCCCGGCCCGCAGCCGGTGACGTTGACACCCGAAGCGCAGAAGGTGCTGATGAGCTCGCACCAGGTCGCGTGGGGGCTCGGTTCTCCGTACATCGCGCCCGAGCACCTCTTGCTGGCGCTCGCGGCCAACCAGGACTCCGAGGCCGGCCGGCTGCTCGACGCGCAGGGTGCGACCCCGCAGGCGCTCGCCGGCTCGGCCCGTGCGGCCACCGAGGGCTCCGGCGGTGGGCAGGAGACCGGCACGCCCACCCTGGACCAGTACGGCGACGACCTCACCGCACGCGCGCGCGACGGCCGGCTCGACCCCGTGGTCGGCCGGGCCGACGAGATCGAGCAGACGATCGAGGTGCTCGCGCGGCGTACCAAGAACAACCCGGCTCTGGTCGGGGAGCCCGGCGTCGGCAAGACCGCGATCGTCGAGGGCATCGCGCAGCGCATCGCCGCCGACGACGTGCCCGGCACGCTGCTCGGCAAGCGGGTGGTGCAGCTCGACGTGTCGGGCATGCTGGCCGGCACCCGCTACCGCGGTGACTTCGAGGAGCGGATGACGAAGGTCATCGACGAGATCACCGAGCACCGCGACGAGGTGATCGTGTTCATCGACGAGCTGCACGTGATCGTCGGGGCCGGCGGGGCCGAGGGCGCGGTCGACGCCGGCAACATGCTCAAGCCGCGTCTCGCACGCGGCGAGCTGAACGTGGTCGGTGCGACGACCCTGGAGGAGTACCGCAAGCACATCGAGAAGGACTCCGCACTCGAGCGCCGCTTCCAGCCCGTGCAGGTGCCCGAGCCCGGTGTCGAGGACACGATCGCTGTGCTCGCCGGCCTGCAGGAGCGCTACGAGGAGCACCACCGGGTCCGCTACACCGATGCGGCGATCGAGGCGGCCGCGCGGCTGTCCGACCGCTACGTCGCCGACCGGTTCCTGCCCGACAAGGCGATCGACCTCGTCGACCAGGCCGGTGCGCGCAAGCGCATGCAGGCCTCGGCTGTCGCGCCTGGTGCTCGTGAGCTCGAGCAGCGCATCGAGCGCCTGACGCGGGAGAAGGACATGGCGATCGCCGACGAGGACTACGAACGCGCCGCCGCGCTCCGCGACGAGATCGGTGGGCTCGAGCAGCAGGTTCCGGAAGGCGGCTCGGCGCCGGAGGAGACCGTGGTCGAGGTCGACGACGTCGACATCGCCGAGGTGGTCTCGCGCGCCACCGGCGTACCCGTGAGCCAGCTGACCGAGACCGAGCGGTCCCGGTTGAAGAACCTTGAGGACGAGCTGCACCACCGCGTGGTGGGCCAGCAGGACGCCGTGCACGCGGTGGCGCGTGCGGTACGTCGCTCGCGCTCCGGCATGGGCGACCCGCACCGCCCGGTCGGCAGCTTCCTGTTCGTCGGCCCGACCGGCGTGGGCAAGACCGAGCTGGGCAAGGCGCTGGCCGAGACGCTGTTCGGCGAGGAGGACCGGATGGTCCGGCTGGACATGAGCGAGTTCGGCGAACGGCACACCGCGAGCCGGCTGTTCGGTGCCCCGCCCGGCTACGTCGGCTACGGCGAGGCCGGAGAGCTGACCGAGGCCGTACGCCGCCGGCCGTACTCGGTGGTGCTGCTCGACGAGATCGAGAAGGCGCATCCGGAGGTGTTCAACACACTGCTGCAGGTGCTCGAGGACGGCCGGCTGACCGACGGTTCCGGGCGAACCGTCGACTTCACCAACACGGTGCTGATCATGACCAGCAACGTGGGCTCGGAGATCATCTCGACCCCCTCGGCGACGCTCGGGTTCACCTCGCCGGGCCAGGGGGAGACGGTGCAGGACCTGCGCGAGCGGCTGCTGCCGAAGCTGCGGGAGGCGTTCCGGCCGGAGTTCCTGAACCGGATCGACGAGATCGTCACGTTCGGCCGGCTCGAGCGCGACCAGCTGCGCACGATCACGCGGCTGCTGCTGCAGCACACCGAACGCCGACTGGCCGCCCAGGACGTGGCCGTGTGGTTCGGCGACGATGCGGTGGACTGGATCGCCGAGCGTGGCCACCAGCCGGAGCTCGGCGCCAGGCCGCTGCGGCGCACGATCCAGCGGGAGGTCGACGACCAGGTGGCGGACCTGTTGCTCGACGGCGGCCTCGTCGCGGGTTCGCGGCTGGTCGTCGGTGTGGGGGACGGGCAGCTGTCGTTCGAGGTGGCCGCGGAGCCGGTGCCCGCGACCGTCTGACCGCTGGCGCGAGCCAGACGTAGGTCGAGGTCGGCGTGCATTGCGCACGCCGACCTCGACCAATGCGCGTCACCAGCAGGCAGGTGACGGGGCATGTGCGGTCAGGCGGTCGCCAGCTTGTCCTCCCCGGTGGAGGGAAGCTCGCGGTGCACCATGATGCCGGTGACCACGAACGTCACGCCCCAGATGATGGCCAGCACGCCGAGTACCGCGGCGATCGTCACGACGGACGCGCCAGGGTTCGCGACGAACAGGATGCCCAGGACCAGTGACAACGCCGCACTGACCAGGAGCAGCCAGCGGGGCGCCTCGCGGGAGCTGCTGAAGGCTCCGAAGACCTCGAACCCCGCGCGGACGATCAGCCAGATGCCCAGGAACCAGGTCAGTACGACCGCGGTCACGCCGGGACTGGTGATGGCGAAGAGGCCCGCCAGTACGGCGACGATCCCCATGACGATCAGCCAGGTGCGTCCTTCCCTGCCCTCAGGCGTGAAGGCCTGCGAAAGCGAGGAGATCCCGTCCACGAGGGCCCAGATCCCCCACAACAAAGCGAGAGCCACTGCCGTTCCGATCGGCCAGGCGATAGCCACCACGCCGAACAAGATCGCCAGGACCCCCCGCGTAATTAGCATCTTCCAGCTGGAGCTCATCCAGTCTCTGATCATGCCCATCCCTCCCTGAAGTACCTGTCTTCATGATGGACCCGAGGAACGATCACGACAACAGCGCAAATTGCCGGGTTTTCCGACCTGAACGTGCTCGCTCAGCCCAGCCCGGGGACATGCAGGTGCGCGAGCACGAGCTCGAACTCGCCCACGTCGACCACCGCGAACGGGGGCTGTCCGCTGCCGTTGAGCGGTGTGGGCGCGACCGGCTCGCGGGTACGCCGAAGGGCTTCGCGGCTGTCGAAGGTCACGGTCGACACCAGGCGCGCGGTGTCCCGGTCGACGAACAGGCTGGCACTGCAGTAGCCATCCTCGTGCTCGAAGGCCGGCAGCATCGTGGTCCGGAACAGGCGAACGGCCTCCTCCAGGCGGCCGGGTCCTGCGCGCATCCAGGTGACCCGCGCGCATGCCCCGGCATGCGAGGGGTGGTCACGGTGCAGCACCGCGATCTCCCACTCCTCGTGCACCAGGCTCGCGCCCAGGATCTCGGTGGCCTGGTCCCGCATCGGCTGCACGCGTTGCGTGCTGGCGTCCATCAGCCGGTGTGACTGCCACGCGGCGGTGACGATGCACCGCCCGAGCTCGCGGTCGACCAGCATCGACTGCCCGATGCAGCCCGGGATCTGTTCCGCCATCGGGATCGCCGCGTCCCGAACGTAGGTGATCCCGGGCTCGACCATCTCCGGTCGTGCCTGGTAGGTCGTGGTACGTGCGTACACGAGACCCCTCCGAGTGGTAGCGGCCCCGGGTTTCGTCTCTTCCACGGTCCTCCCGGGCCGGGCCGAACGGCAATGACACGAATTGCACACCCGGGGGCTATGGCGAACGCCGGGGACGGGGTCTATGCGTGGTCTTTCCGTGGACGACGTCAGCGCTCGAGAGAGCTAGGGCGTATTGGTAGACGGCGGGCAGCAGGCCATGCCGTTCACCAACACGTCCTAAGCCGGTCCTCGGCCTCCTGGCGGGCCCTCTCCGCGTCGCGAAGCGACTTCTCGGCCCGCTTCACCCGGTCGCGCGTCGTGCGCTCGGAGCGGGCGGCGGCGCGGGCCTCCTGCTCCGCCTCGGCGAGGTCCGTACGCAGCCGTTCGACCTCCTCGTCCGCGGCGCGCTGCCCGTCGGCGGCCCGGTCGTGCTCCTCGACCGCCCGTTCGTGGTCGACCTCAGCGGTCTCCAGGTGGGTCTGCGCGTCGCTCACGGCCCGCTCGGCCGCCTCGCGACGGCGCGCGTCCAGGTCGGCGACCTTGGTGTCCGACCCCGAGTCCTCCGACCCCGAGCCCTGCGACCCCGCGGACCGCGGCGCCGGGCGCTTCGGCGTGCCGGCCCAGGTGACCCCGGCAGGCTCGCCGAACCCGGCGTACTCGACCGACTGGGTCAGCCGGCCGGCGAGTACGGCTTCGGCGACTCCGCTGTGCGCCAGGCTGGCGTCCAGCGTCTGCTGGACCTCGGCGGCGACGGCGTCGCTGACCTTGGTCCCGTGCGTGGCGCCGAGGCGGCGCACCTGCTGCACCAGGGCGTGGACGACCTGGTAGCGCTGCCGGGTGAGTTCGCGCAGCTCGTCGCCGCTGACGTTCGAGGTCGCGTCACGAAGGTCACGGCCGAGCTCGATCAGCTGCTCGAGCTCGTCGCCGCGCTCGCGGGCGAGCTGGTTCACCAGCCACGCGGCGGTGGTGGGCTTGGCCAGCTGCTGGATCTCTCCGGCCAGCTCGCGGTCGCCGTCGGCCTTGGCCTGCTTCACCCGCTCGTTGCGGGTCGAGGTGAAGTCACCCTGCGGCAGGCCGTAGAGCTCTTCGGCTACGGAGTCGAGGTCCACACCGACATTGTGGGCACGCCGGAGGCCGCGATGTCGCGTGTCAGCGCCGATTGCGGGGCGTCGCCGTCGGCCGGGAGGACGACAGGGCCGACGGCGACGCCCGAGGCGGGGACGTTCGCCGGTCAGCGGCGGCGTACGGTCCCCGCGAACCAGCGGCGCGTCCACACGGTCGTGGTGTTCACCCGGCGGCCGGGTCGCGGAGAGTGCAGCACCTTGCGCTTACGGTGACCGTTCCAGCCGGTGAAGATGCCCACGTGGTAGACGTTGCCGCCGCTGTGGAAGAACATCAGGTCGCCCTTCTGCATCCTCGCCTTGGGGATCCGGCGGGAGAAGCGGGCCTGCCGGTCGGAGGTCCGGGGCAGGAACAGACCGGCCTTTCCGTACGAGAACTGCGTCAGGCCGGAGCAGTCGAAGCTGCCAGGGCCGTTGGCGCCGTAGCGGTACGGGTCGCCCTTCTGGTTGCGGGCGATGTCGAGCGCGTTGTGGATCTTGCGCTGGCGCTTGGTCAGCGCGTCAGCCGGTGCGCTGATCGAGAGGGCGAGAGTGAGGGCCGTGAGTACGGCGACGGACAGCGCGACTAAGCGCTGCCAGCGTATGGACGCAGGCATGCGAAGGTCCCTTCCCACGCCTGTGAGGTGAGCTGTCGGGTTCGAGCTGGAAGGTGCTCGGCCGCCGGAGGCGACTTAACCCCAAGCGCCACACGACCGCAGCGGGCCGTGTGATGCGAAGTTGGTTCCCCCACTCCTGCCCAACGAGTTGTATGCGGGGCCGTGCGCCAGGCGGGACAGGATTCGGCGTACCCGGGACGGCTGTTGAGTTGGCGGAAGGACGATAAGCAAGGCCTGAAGGAAACTTCAACTTCCAAGTCGCGTTTCTGTGCGTTCTTTACCAGAGCCTTGCCCGGGCTGTGAGCGAAACCACGTGCGCCAGGCGGGACGTGGTCCCGGGACCTACGTCGGATTGCCGCGTGGATGCCGGAAGTGCAGGCTTGGAGATACCAGCCGCAGATCGACGCACACCGCCTGGGTGGGGCCATTGGAAGGCGTGGACTGCCCGACGAGAGGGCACTGACGTGAAGCACCTGGACGGTCAGGACCGGGGCGTGGACCCCCGGCTGAACCCGACGTACCGGTTCGCCTCGCCCGCCCCGCCCGCGCAGACCGGGCACGCGCACGCGCTCTCGGTGTACATGACCGTCGACGAGTACCCGACCAGCGACGATGCCCGCCGCGCGCTGGTGCGCACGTACGGCCCGTACCTGGTGCAGGAGTGGATCGACCGTGGCCTCCCCGTCGGCGACCTGTACCACCTGGTCCACCGCCCGGGCGAGCTCGGTCCGTCCGAGGCGCAGCGAATCCACCGCGCCGACCAGGCGGACGCGCTGGCACGCGAGTTCGGCGGGGTGCCGGTGGTGATCGTGCTGGCCAACACCCCGATCGACTCAGATCTCGTGGTCTCGCGGGTGCGTTTTGACTAGCCGCCTCAACCAGTCGACGCCCAGGAGTGGGTGGGCCTGCGCTCACCGCGGCCGGTCGCCGTCCGGGAGCTCGAGGGCCAGCAGCCGCGAGCTCATCCCCTTGCCGTGGGTGTCGACCGCGAGCGACGTGGTCACCCCGCCGCCCAGCGACTGCCGGCAGACGAACTGCAACGCCGCGAGGTTGGGCAGCTCGAACCTGGTCACCTCACCGCGGACGAAGCCCTCGAGATGCGCACGCACCCGCTGCGCGCTGAGCGTGCGGACGAGCCAGTCGTAGTCCTCGTCGGCGTACGGGATCACGGTCAGCGTGGACGTGTCGCCCTTGTCACCGGCCCGGGCGTGCGCGACGTCATGCAATCTCACGGGCACCGTGCGCCTCCAGGATCGTCACGCGTGGGCTTACGGCGTCTCGGGGGATCCACGACGAGACGATCCCGATCACCTCGCTGATGTCCGTACGCACGCCGCCGCCCCCGGCGGGCCCGTTGGTGTACAGCGCCTCGACCTCGTGGCAGAGGTCCGCGGCGCGCTCGGCGGTGCCGATCGCGGCGACCCGCAGGCGGCACTCGCGGTCGCGGCCGTCGTGCCCCGCCCAGCCGGTGTGGTCGAGGCTGCCGATGAGGTCGAGCCGGAGCTCGATGCCACTCGACCGCAGCCGCGTGGCCACCACCTCCCCGGCCAGCCTGGCCCGCTTCTCGGCGTGCGGGCCGACGTAGGAGATCTCGCCCTCCGCGCGGTAGCCCGCCTGGTAGCCCACGCTCACCTTGAGCCGGTCGGGGCGGCCCCGGCCGACCGCACCTTCGACGCGTACACGGTCGCGGCCCTCCTGGGTCACCGACGCCTGCCGCAGGTCCAGCTGCACGTCCGGCGTGGTGTACGCCGTCGGGTCGGTGATCTCGTACAGCAGCTGCTCGCGCACCGTGGCCCGGTCGACCACTCCGCCGGTTCCGGGCAGCTTGCCGATCACCGCGGTGCCGTCGGCCGACACGTCGGCGTAGGGGAAGCCGAGGTCGGCCAGGCCCGGCACCTCCTTGCGCCCGGGGTCGGCGAAGTAACCGCCTGTGACCTGGCCGGCGCACTCCAGCAGGTGCCCGACCATCGTGCCGGCGGCCGAGGTCGCCGGGTCGTCGACGTCCCAGCCGAACCGGTCGACCAGTGCGGCCAGGAACAGCGACGGGTCGGCCACCCGGCCGGTGACCACGACGTCGGCCCCGGCGCGCAGCGCAGGCAGCACCGATGCGGCGCCGAGGTAGGCGTTGGCGGAGATGACCGGGCCGTGCTCACCGATGGGCCGGCCGTCCTCGATCGCCGGCTGGTCGAGGTCGAGCAGGTCGAGCACGTCGTCGCCGGTCACGACACCGATGGTGCTGTCGAGGCCGCAGTCCTGGGCGACGGCCCGGGCCACCGCTCCGGCGGCCTGCGGGTTGGCCGCACCCATGTTGGTGATGATGCGCACGCCGCGTCGACGCGCCGCGGGCAGCAGCGTCGTCAGCCGGCGTTCGAGCAGCGGGTCGTAGCCGTGCGAGGGGTCGTGCCGGCGTCGCCGTTGTCCCAGCGCGATGGTGCGTTCGGCGAGGCACTCGAGCACCAGGTCGTCCAGTCGGCCGCGCTCGGTCAGGTCGAGCGCGGGAGAGACCCGGTCGCCGGAGAAGCCGGCTCCGCTGCCGATGCGCACGGTCGTCGTAGTCATCGCCCCTACTTCAGACGCTGATCGCGCCGGTGAGCAGCGCGACCGCGGTCATCACCAGCGTGGTGCCGAACGCCCAGGCGAAGATGAACCGCTGGTGGTCGCCGAGGTTGACCGAGGTCATCCCGACGAGGATGAACGTCGACGCGGTCAACGGGCTCAGCGGGAAGCCGGTGGTCATCTGGCCGAGGATCGCGGCGCGTCCGATCTCGGCCGGGTTGCCGCCGAGCGCGGCCGTGGTCTCGGACAGCACGGGCACGACGCCGAAGTAGTAGGCGTCAGGGGTGAACACCAGACTCATCGGCATGCTGGTCAGGGCGGTGAGCAGCGGCAGCAGTCCGGACATCCCCTGCGGGATCAGGGCGACCAGGCTCTCGGCCATCTGCGTGATCATCCCGCTGCCTTCGAGTACGCCGGTGAACACGCCGGCGGCGAAGATCATCGAGGTCACCAGCAGCACGCTGTAGCCGTGCTTGCGCAACAGCTCCTGCTGCTGCGACCAGCGGGGGCGGTTGACGAGCAGGGCAACGACGAACGCGATGGCGAACAGCACCTCCAACGGAAGGACAGCTGTCACCAAGGTGACGATAAGGATGACGGTCAACGCCAGGTTGCACCAGAAGCGCACCCGCTGTGTCGTGCTTGTCGGCCGTGGGTCGGCCAGCATGGTCCCGGGGCCGGAGCCGGCGACCATGGGCTCCTGCTGCACGCCCACCCGCTGTCGCTCCTTGCGGCCGATGAGGTACGCCGCGACCAGGACCCACACGATGCCCGCCGCCATCGCCGGAATCAGGGGAACGAAGATCTCCCCGCTGTCGGCCTTCAGCGCCGCCATCGCGCGTGCGGTGGGCCCGCCCCACGGCACCATGTTCATGACGCCCGCACCCAGGCAGACCACACCCGCGAGCACCAGCGGGCGCATCCCCAGCCGCTGGTAGATCGGCAGCAGCGCCGAGACCGTGATGAGGAACGTCGACGCGCCGTCGCCGTCGAGGGCCACCAGCAGCGTGAGCACGGCGGTGCCGACCGTGATCCTCATCGGGTCGCCCTTGGCCCAGGCCAGGATCCGCCGGATGGCGGGGTCGAAGAGGCCCTCGTCGACCATGAGGCTGAAGTACAGCACCGCGAACGTGATCATGATCGCCACCGGCGCGACCGTGAGCATGCCCTCGGCCACGAGGTCGCCGAGCTCGCCGGCCAGACCGCCGACGACGGCTGCCGCGACCGGCACCAGGACGAGGGCGACGAGCACCGACAGGCGGTTGGTCATCGTCAGGACCAGGAACAGCCCGATCGTCACGAAGCCGAGGATCGCGAGCATGGAGACCTCCAGGACCGGTGGGATCCGACGAGTGTGGCGGCGGCCACTCTTGCGCGTCAAAGACCGAATTGCGATCCATTGATGCAGTGAACGCATTAGTGTGGCGGGGATGGATGTCACCGTGCAGCAGCTCCGGATCGTGCTGGCGGTCGCGGACGCGGGGTCGTTCACCGCGGCCGGCGAGCACCTGCACCTCGCCCAGTCGTCGCTCAGCCGTGCGGTCGCCGACGTGGAGCGACGGGTCGGCGTCACGCTGCTGCAACGCACGACCCGCAGGGTCGCGCCGACACCGGAGGGCCGGGAGTTCGTCCGGGTCGCCCGCGACGTGGTCGCGTCGTTCGACCGGGGGATGAACCACTTCGCCGGCTTCCTCGACGGAACGCGTGGGCTGGTCCGGATCGCCACCCTGCCGTCGCTCGCGGCGACGTTGCTGCCGGCGGTCGTCTCGGTGTTCCGGCAGGACCACCCCGAGGTGGCGATCAGCATCGAGGACTCGCTGCTGGGCCAGGTGATCGCGCACGTCGACGGCGGCGACGCCGACCTGGCGATCACCGTGAGCGGTGACCAGCCCGCCGGGCTCACGTTCGAGCCGATCGCGGTCGACGAGTTCTCGTGCGTGTTCCC
>DATMEB010000108.1:0-3764 GCA_035557095.1 Nocardioidaceae bacterium
GCCGCGTGCGCCCGGCGGACCGCGAGCCGCCGGTGCCGCCATGAGCGGGCTCGGGTCGCGCTCGGGTGGGTCTCAGTCGCGGGGGATCTCCTCGATCACCCGAGCGCCCAGCTCGCGGGCCAGCAGCTCGTCGTGACCGAGCCCGGCGTCGTCGACGGTGGGGTCGTCGGGGTGCGCGTCGTGGTCGTGCTCGGACGGCTGACCACCCAACGCTGCGGCCTCCCGGTCACGGGTGGGACGGATGGCCCCGCGGGCCTGCTGCACGCTCTGCGGCGATGCCTTGGCTCGGGCCTCTTCTGCCTGCTGATCGGACTGCCGGTCGGACTGTTGATCGGACTGCCGGTCGGGCTTCTGGGCGGGCGGCCCGTCCGGCGGCGGTGTCGAGGGCTCCGGGTGCTGCACCGACTCTTCCGGGGGCTCCGACGGGGAGTCTGCGGGCGGCTCGGGCGGGGCCTCGGGTCGGCTCGGTCGTGGCGGGCGGCCGGGCGGCGGCCCCGCCGGGCCGCCGGGGTCGACGATGGCCTCGACCCGCCAGTCGACACCGAGTACGTCGATCAGCGCCTGCCGCAGGATCTCGTCGCTCCCACTGCTGACGAAGCGGTCGCGCGCACCGGCGTTGGTCAGACCCACCGTGAGCGTCCGGCCGTCGAACGCCGAGACCTGCGCGTTCTGGCTCAGCATGATCCAGGTGAACCTGCGCTGCTTCTTGACCGCGTCGAGCACGTCGGGCCAGAGCCGGCGTACCTCGGTCACGCTCATCCCGCCGGCGTCGGTGGGCTGTGCGGCCGGCGGAGCGCTCTGCTGGTCGCCCTTCGGTGCGTCCTGGTCCGGAGCCCGCTGTTCCGGTGCGGGCTGTTCTGGCGCCCCCTGATCCGGGGGGCTCGGTACTGGTGCGGTCTCGTCGGCGGAGGGCTCGGGAGGTGCGGCGGCAGGCTCGGGAGTGTCGGCCGGGCGCGGCGTCTCCGCCGGAGCGGGCGCCGGGATCTCGGCGGACACGGTGCCGCCGATGGCCATCCGGCGCTCGATCCGGTCCAGGCGCGCGTGGATGCCCTCGGTGGAGTCGTCGGCGCCGGGCAGCAGCACCCGCGCACAGACCAGCTCGAGCAGCAGCCGGGGCGCTGTGGCGCCGCGCATCTCGGTCAGCCCTTGGCTGAGGATGTCGGCCGCGCGGGCCAGGTCGGCGCGGCCGAAGCGCGCGGCCTGGGCGACCAGCCGTTCGGCCTGGTCGTCGGGGACGTCGATGATGCCCTTGGCCGGCGCGTCGGGCACCTCGGCGATGATCACCAGGTCACGCAGCCGACGCAGCATGTCCTCAGCGAAGCGCCGTGGGTCCTGACCGGTCTCGATCACCTTGTCGACCACGCGGAACACCGACCCGCCGTCGGCGGCCGCGAAGGCCTCGACCACCTCGTCGAGCAGCGACTCGGGCGTGTAGCCGAGCAGCGCGGTCGCCGAGGGGTAGGTCACGCCGTCGCCGCCGGCGCCGCCGATGAGCTGGTCGAGCACGCTCAGGGTGTCGCGGACCGACCCGGCCCCCGCACGCACGACCAGCGGGAGCACCGCGGTGTCGACCTGGACGCCCTCGCGCTCGCAGACCTGCGCGAGGTAGTCGCCGAGCACCTTCGGCGGCACCAGGCGGAACGGGTAGTGGTGCGTGCGCGACCGGATCGTGCCGATCACCTTGTCGGGCTCGGTGGTGGCGAACACGAACTTCAGGTGCGGCGGCGGCTCCTCGACCAGCTTGAGCAGGGCGTTGAAGCCCTGCGTGGTCACCATGTGCGCCTCGTCGACGATGTAGACCTTGTAGCGCGAGCTCACCGGCGCGAAGAACGCCCGCTCGCGCAGGTCGCGGGCGTCGTCGACACCGCCGTGGCTTGCGGCGTCGATCTCGATCACGTCGATCGACCCCGGCCCGCCACGGGCGAGGTTGCGGCAGGAGTCGCACTCGCCGCAGGGCTCTGGGGTCGGGCCCTGCTCGCAGTTGAGGGCTCGGGCCAGGATGCGTGCACTGGTGGTCTTGCCGCAGCCGCGGGGGCCGGAGAACAGGTAGGCGTGGTGCACGCGGTTGTTGGCCAGAGCCTGCCGCAGCGGCTCGGTCACGTGGTCCTGCCCGATGACCTCGCCGAACGTCTCGGGGCGGTAGCGCCGGTACAGCGCCAGGGGTGCATCCACGTGCGAAACCCTAACCGTGCCCACGGACCGGCAACAGGTCGCCGTCGGCTGGGGGCGCCGGCTGGCCCGCGCCCGGCACGGACCTGCCCGCGGGCATGAAAGACCCCTCGCGCACCCGGTAGAGCCTGCTTACCCTTGCTGCCTTCCGGCCCTGGGGGAGTTGGGCAGGATGCCGCCGCGCGAGGGGCTGCGCCCAGTGTAGGGGGGACCGTTGTTGCGGGACCGGGTAGGTCGCGGGTGCAGGCGGTTCGCCGAGGCTCGATTTCGGCCGTACGACGCACACCCGATAGCCTCTGCCGCGGAGGATTCGCCTAGTGGCCTAGGGCGCACGCTTGGAAAGCGTGTTGGGGGCAACCCCTCGCGGGTTCGAATCCCGCATCCTCCGCTGCCTCTGACCAGGCCAGGCGCCGGGTTGGTGCCTCTGGGTACCGGCTCGGCGTTCCTCGTCGGGTCGGATCGGAACCTGCTCCTGCATCACGCGCGCTGCCCGGTCTGAGGTATCGGCGGCGGCGGTGGCTCGGTCGGTGGCGGTTCGGTGGGGGGTGGCTCGCTCGGTGGTGGTGTGGTGGGCGGCTGGGTGGGTGTGGACGTACCGCCCTGCTGCCAGCGCACCGCCAGCCTGCGGATGACCCGGATGCGCCGATACAGCTTGATGCCCGGGCACGCGGTCGAACCGGCGTCCCGGTGCCCGCTGATCGCGCGGAACGTGCGTCCCTCCATCCGCCGCCGCATCGCACCGGCGCGGATGCCGTACTTGCCCAACCGCCAGCCCATCAACCGCCCGTAGGCACGCAGCATCGGCGCCGAGGGACGCGCGGTCTCGAAGTTACCGATCGCCGACATCGCGAACGACACGTGGTTGTACCCCAGCGTGTGCGCGCCGATCACGTTGCGCCGCAGGTCACCGAAACGGCCCTGCCAGATACGCCCGAACCGGTCGACCAGGAAGTTGTAGCCGATGTCGCTCCACCCGTTGCTTTGGGTGTGGAACGCGTAGATACCGCGGATGATCGCCGGCACCTGCGCACGCCGGTAGCCGTTGGCGTTCACGGTGTGATGCACAAAACCCGCACGCACCGTGCCATAGCTCGGACGCCCCGAACGCATCCGCTCGTTGGCACCCCACGCGCGACGCGTGTGGATCCTCGGCCGCGGCGCGCGGACCCCCGGCGGGTTGCCGGCCGCGGCCTGCAACGCCGACGAAACGGCACCGCCGAACAGCGCCGGCTCGACGCTGGCGGAGCCCGAGGACGCCGAGGACGTCGAGGACGTCGAGGCCGCGCCCAGCGTCGAGCTCCTCATCGCCGTGCCCGCCGCATCGGTACGCGTCCTGCCGGGGTCGACCACGCTGAGCTCCAGATCAGCCGGCGCCTCACCGGAGACACTGCTCGCGCGCAGCTGCACCATCCCCACATCACCGACGACCACCGGGTCGCTGCCGGTGCGCACCGCCGCCCGGGCCTCCGCAGACCCGGGATCGGGACCATGGTCGGCGTCGAACGGCAACACCTGCCAACCCGACCAGGAACCCGACTCCTTCGTGCGTACCTCCAGGCCGAGGCTGCCCGGCTCGCCGCCCCGCCAGGTCGCAC
>DATMEB010000109.1:0-40684 GCA_035557095.1 Nocardioidaceae bacterium
GACCGCGACCCGGTCCTGGATGCGTCCTGCCATGTGATTCCTTCCGCTGGTTGAGGTGCGAGCGCAGCGAGCCTCGAAACCCGACTAATGAGCGATGAAGACGTTCTTCTCCTCGGTGAACGCCATGGGGGCGTCCGGACCGAGCTCCCGCCCGAGGCCGGACTGCTTGTAGCCGCCGAACGGCGTCCAGTAGCGCACCGACGCGTGCGAGTTGACGCTGAGGTTGCCGGCCTCCACGCCCCTGGCCACGCGCAGGCCGCGACCGAGGTCGTTGGTGCAGATGGACCCGGAGAGCCCGTACTCCGTGTCGTTGGCGAGCTCGACGGCCTCCTGCTCCCCGTCGAACGGCATCACGGCGACCACCGGGCCGAAGACCTCCTCCCGCCAGACCCGTGCGTCCGGGTCGTCGACGGTCACCACGGTCGGCGGCACCCAGAACCCGTCGCCGGAGGGCGTGGTCCCTGCGAAGGCGACCTGCGCGTCGTCGAGGAAGCCGAGCACCGTGCTCTGCTGACGGGCGGAGATCAGCGGGCCCATCTCGCTCGCCTCGTCGGACGGGTCGAGCACCTTCAGCGCGGACACCGCGGGCTCCAGCAGGTCGAGGAACTCGTCGTACGCCGACCTCTCCACGAGGATCCGCGACCGCGCGCAGCAGTCCTGCCCGGCGTTGTCGAACACGCCGCCGGGCGCGGCCGCGGCGGCGGCCTCGATGTCGGCGTCGGCGAAGACCACGTTGGCGTTCTTGCCCCCGAGCTCGAGCGTCACCCGCTTCACCTGCTCGGAGCACCCGGCCATGATCCGCCGGCCGACCTCCGTCGAGCCGGTGAACACCACCTTGCGCACGCCGGGGTGGGTCACGAACCGCTCGCCGACGACGCTTCCGCGACCAGGAAGCACCTGCAGGACGCCCTCGGGAATGCCGGCCTCGAGCGCCAGCTCACCCAGCCGGATCGCGGTCAGCGGGGTCAGGTCGGCGGGCTTGAGCAGGACGACGTTGCCCGCGGCCAGCGCCGGTGCGAGACCCCAGCCGGCGATCGGCATCGGGAAGTTCCAGGGCACGATGACGCCGACCACGCCCATGGGCTCCTGGAACGTGACATTGACGCCACCGGCGACCGGGATCTGCCGGCCGGACATCCGCTCCGGCGCCGCCGAGTAGTACGTCAGCACGTCGCGGACGTTGCCCGCCTCCCAGCGCGCGTTGGAGATCGTGTGCCCGGAGTTGGCGACCTCGAGCGCCGCAAGGTTGTCGATGTCGGCGTCGACAGCGTCGGCGAACCTGCGCAGCAACCGGCCGCGGTCGGCGGGATCGACCGCACGCCACTGCTCGAACGCGCGGGCCCCCCGGGCGACGGCGGCATCGGTGTCCTCGACCGTCGTCAGCGAGACGGTCCGTATCACCGCCTCGTTCGCGGGGTTGACGAGCTCTCGGGTCGCGCTGCTCACCGGACGGGCCTCCTCGTCTGCTGCTCATCTACTGCACTGTCCCGGCTGCTCCGGCCGTCGCCACGGGCGTACGCGCGCGCCGCGTCGACGTGCGCACGGAACAGCCGCAGGTCGCCGGGGTCCTCCTCGGGGTGCCACTGCACGCCCACGAACCATTCCGGCCCGGTCGACTCCACCGCCTCGACCGTCCCGTCGTCGGCCGTCGCCACCGGTCGCAGCCCGGCCGCGATCCGGTCCAGACCCTGGTGGTGGTAGCACGGCACCTTGACCTCTGGGCCGAGGATCTCGTGCACGCGAGTGCCCGGCTCGACCCGCACCGGACAGACACCGAACTCGGCCATGCCGGGCCGGTGCCGGTCGTGGCCCACGGTCTCGGGAAGGTGCTGCTGCAGCGTGCCGCCGAGCAGCACGTTCATCAGCTGGGCGCCCCGGCACACGCCGAGCACCGGCAGCCCGCGCTCGGCCGCGGCGCGCAGCAGCGTCAGCTCGTGCTCGTCGCGGTCCGGCCGCGACTGTGTGGTCGGGTGCGGGTCGGCGCCGTACGTGGCGGGGTCGACGTCGGCGCCGCCGATCACCATCAGGCCGTCGACGACGTCGAGGACCTCGGGGTCGCCGCCTAGGTGGGGAAGCAGCACCACGGTGCCGCCTGCTGCTGCCACCGCGTCGAGGTAGACCCGCGGCACCAGGGCGGCCGGCTTCTCCCACACGCCCCAGCGGGCGTCCTCGAGGTACGTCGTCAGCCCGATGCGAGGTCGCCTGCGCTCAGAGCCGCTCGAAACCACGTACCAGCTCCCAGTCGGTGACCGCTGCGTCGTACGCCGTCATCTCCACCCGCGCCGCGTTGAGGTAGTGGTCGACCACCTCGTCGCCGAACGCGTGCCGCGCCAGCTTGCTTTCCGCGAGGTTGGCAGCGGCGTCGCGCAGGGTCGACGGTACGTGCGCGCTGTCACTGGTATAGGCGTTGCCCTCCAGCGGGTCCGGGAGCGGAAGCGCCTCGTCGATGCCGTGCAGGCCGGAGGCGATCAGCGCGGCGGTCGCGAGGTAGGGGTTGACGTCACCGCCGGGTACCCGGTTCTCCACCCGCAACGACGGGCCGTGGCCCACGACCCGCAGCGAGCAGGTGCGGTTGTCGATGCCCCATGCGACCGCAGTCGGCGCGAAGCTGCCCTCGACGTAGCGCTTGTAAGAGTTGATGTTGGGCGCGAAGAAGTAGGTCAGCTCCTGAAGGCAGGCCAGCTGGCCCGCGACGAAGTGCTCCATCATCGGCGAGAAACCGTGCGGGCGGTCGCCGGCGAGCACCGGCTCGCCCTTCGTCGACCGCAGGCTGATGTGGATGTGGCAGGAGTTGCCCTCCCGCTCGTCGTACTTGGCCATGAAGGTCAGGCTCTTGCCCATCTGGGAGGCGATCTCCTTGGCCCCGCTCTTGTAGATCGAGTGGTTGTCGCACGTCCGCAGCGCCTCGTCGAACCGGAACGCGATCTCGTGCTGGCCGGGGTTGCACTCGCCCTTCGCGGACTCGACGTAGAGCCCGGCGCCGGTCATCCCGTTGCGGATCGCGCGCAGCAGCGGCTCGACCCGCGCGGTCCCCATCAGGGAGTAGTCGACGTTGTACTGGTTGGCTGGTTCGAGGTCGCGGTAGCGCTGGTCCCAGGCGCGTTCGTAGGTGTCGTTGAAGACGATGAACTCGAGCTCGGTCCCCACGTACGCCGCGAGGCCTCGCTCGGCGAGACGGTCGAGCTGGCGGCGCAGGATCTGCCGTGGCGAGGCCACGACCGGTGAGCCGTCCAGCCACTGGACGTCGCAGGTCACCATCGCGGTGGACTCGAGCCAGGGCAGCAGGCGCAGCGTCGACAGGTCCGGCTTCATGACCAGGTCGCCGTACCCTCGCTCCCACGACGACATGGCGTAGCCCTCCACCGTGTTCATGTCGACGTCGACGGCGAGCAGGTAGTTGCAGCCCTCGGCGCCGTGCCCCAGGACCTCCTCGAGGAAGTAGCGCGCACCGCAGCGCTTGCCCTGCAGGCGTCCCTGCATGTCGGTGATCGCCACCAGCACGGTGTCGACCGAGCCGTTCCCGATCAGCTCGCGCAGTCGCTCGACGCTGAGCAGGCCATGTGCGTCGTTCGAGTCAGCCACGGGCCGCTCCCCTCGTCAGCAGGTGAGGCGTCAGGCCCCTTTCGCGCACGCACATGATCCGGCCTGCGCATTGGCCTAAGACCAGTCCTTTAGCCGCCATGCAACCACCGCCCCAGAGGGCTGTCAACGGCGGCCCGGTCGACCGTTCCCAGTCACCCACAGGGGCGCAGTTGCCGCGCTTGCTCTTGACAACAGATGAGGAGAGGACAACGCTCGACGCCAGACCCGCATAGGTATGCGCTCAGACCTTTGCGCCTCCGTACCCGGTGGCTTGCTGGGCCTGGCGTGGGGACGGAGTGATCCAGGATGAGCGCTGACAAACGCCGCGTCCGCGGTGTCGACTACGAGAAGGTCGACGCCGACTACCTCGAGCACCGCCAGCTCAAACAGGGCGCCGCCGGCTGGATCCTGCTGGCCGGGCTCGGCGTCGCCTACGTCATCTCCGGCGACTTCGCCGGGTGGAACTTCGGGCTCGCCGAGGGCGGCTGGGGCGGTCTGCTGATCGCCACCTTGCTGATGGCCACGATGTACACCTGCATGGTCTTCGGTCTCGCCGAGCTCGCCTCGGCCATTCCGGTGGCCGGCGCCGGCTACGGCTTCGCCCGGCGTGCGCTCGGCCCGCTCGGCGGGTTCGCGACCGGGGTCGCGATCCTGATCGAGTACGCCATCGCACCGGCGGCGATCGCGACCTTCATCGGCGGCTACATCGAGGCACTCGGGCTGTTCGGTCTGGAGAGCGGCTGGCCGATCTTCCTGGCCTGCTACGTGATCTTCGTCGGCATCCACCTCTACGGCGTGGGCGAGGCCCTGCGGCTCATGTTCGTCATCACCGCGATCGCGGTGGTCGCGCTGGTCGTGTTCGTCGTCGGGATGATCCCGCAGTTCGACCCCAGCAACCTGTTCGACATCGAGCCCACCTCGGCCGCCGGTGCGAGCGAGTTCATCCCATTCGGCTTCGGCGGCGTACTGGCAGCACTCGTCTACGGCATCTGGTTCTTCCTGGCGATCGAGGGTGTCCCGCTCGCCGCCGAGGAGGCACGCGACCCCAAGCGCGACATGCCCCGGGGCCTGATCGCCGGGATGGCGACCCTGCTGGTGTTCGCCGCGCTGATCCTGCTCACGGCGCCGGGTGGGGCCGGGGCGTCGGCGATCCAGGAGTCGGACAACCCGCTACCGCTCGCGCTGCGGGAGGCATACGGCGGCACCCCGTGGATGGCGGCATTCGTGAACTACGTCGGCCTGGCCGGGTTGGTGGCGAGCTTCTTCTCCATCGTGTTCGCCTACTCGCGCCAGCTCTTCGCACTGTCGCGGGCGGGCTACCTGCCGCGGTTCCTGTCGGTCACCGGGTCGCGCAAGACGCCGTACCTCGCGCTGATCGTGCCGGGGACCATCGGCTTCCTGCTCGCGTCGATACTGCACGCCACCGACCCCGTGACCAGCGGTGCCCTCCTCATCAACATCGCGGTGTTCGGCGCGACCGTGTCGTACGTGCTGATGATGCTCAGCCACATCGTGCTGCGGGTGCGCGAGCCGGAGCTGGCGCGGCCGTACCGCACCCCGGGCGGCGTCGTGACGACGGGGATCGCGCTGACGCTCGCCTTCGCAGCCGTGGTGGCGACGTTCTTCGTCGACAAGCTCGCCGCGGGGATCACCGCGCTGATCTTCGTCGTCGCCGTTGCGTACTTCTGGCTCTACAGCCGGCACCGCCTGGTGGCGAACGCACCGGAGGAGGAGTTCGAGGCGATCGAGCAGGCCGAGGCCGAGCTCGCCTGACGCCCGCCACCCGTTGGCACCACCCATTGGCACCACACATTGGCGCCACCCTTTGCCGCCGAGATTGCACGAATGGCCCGAAAGCCTGCCTCACTTTCCGAGCGGCGCGAGCCATTCGTGCAATCTCGGCGCGAAGGAATGGGAATCGGTGGATGCTGGTGTGCATGGACAACCACCCCGACGGAGCCGCCGCCGCCCCGGTGCCCGACTTCGGCCGCCGCCGACTGCCGGCAGACGGGGCACCGCCGTCGCTCCTGCGTCGGATGGGACTCCGCTCGGCCGCGACCGTGCTCTGGATGCTCAAGCGGGTCGGGTTCCTGGTCGCCGTCATCGCCAGTGGATGGGCGGTGTTCGAGTTCCTCATCGTGCCGATCATCGACGACGACGACCGCATCGGCGCGTTCCTCGTGCTGTGGCTGGTGGTCGCCTACGTCCTCCTGCCGCGCGTGCAGCGCGTGCTCGCGAAGATCTACGTACCGGACTACTTCGTGGGCCGGACGCGCACGAACGAGGGGCTCCTGGGCGACCCCGTCAACCTCGCGGTCATCGGCACCGAGGAGGCACTCCTGGACGCGATGACGGACGCCGGATGGAACCGCGCAGACGATCTGACGTTCCGCAGCGGCCTGCGGCTCGTGCGGTGCACGATCCTGCGGCGGCGCTACCCCGCGGCACCGGTGAGCCCGCTGTTCCTGTTCACCCGCAAGCAGGACTACGCGTTCGAGCAGGAGATCGCGGGCAAGCCGTCACGGCGTCACCACGTGCGGTTCTGGAAGTGCCCGGAGGGGTGGTACATGCCGGGCGGGCTGCGGGCCGACTTCGTCGGTGCCGGGACCTACGACCGCAGCGTGGGCTTCTCCATGTTCACGCTGCAGATCACGCACAAGATCGGCGAGGACACCGACCTCGAACGCGACCACATCCTGCAGACGATGGAACAGGTCGGCGGCGTCACGTCGGTGCACTGGGTGCAGAACTACTTCTCCGGATACCACTCCCGCAACGGCGGCGGCGACGCGATCAGCACCGACGGCAACCTGCCGGTGATCCACGTCCGCAAACCGGTCGAGACCCCGACGACACCGGCGACACCGGCGACACCGGCGACGCAGTAGCGGCTGCCTACGACAGGGGCAGCGGCTAGGCAGGCACGGCCCGGGCGCGTTGCAGGCGCACGACCACCTTGCGCACCAACGGCAGGAGCACCATCCAGCACAGCACCGCCGCAAGCAGCCCGAGGTACGCAGCGCCGATCGAGACCACGAACACCGCGCTGGTGACGAACGACCGCGTGGTCATCTCCCGGCTGAGCTCCTCATCCAGGCTCGGATCCACCAGGCCATGGCTCTTCGCGTACAGCCAGGTCGCGGTGAACGTCAGGCTGGTGAGCGTGAGAGACGCGGCGTAGAACACCACCGGGAACTCGTCGCCGGCCTCAGTGTGCTCGCCGAGCAGCGCCGCCGGGAACGGCAGGAAACAGACGGTCAGCAGGCTGAGCAGGGCGATGCGGATCAGGCCCGCGTCACAGCGAGTGAAGCGGCCGTACAGACGGTGGTGCACCATCCAGAACTGCCCGACCACCAGGAAGCTGACCGCGAAGCTCACGACCCGCGGCCACAGATCGAAGACCGCGCCCATCAGGTCGTCCGTGGGCGGCACGTCGACCTCGGCGGTCAGCGGTAGCACAAGCAGCGTGATCACGATCGCGAACACCCCGTCGCACAAGACCACCAGGCGGTCGAGGTCGTACGACGACTGGTCGCGGTCCTCCGCCGACTTGCCCATGCCCACGCCTCCCTCGACGACCGCCGGGCATTCGGCATCGCCCCGGCGTCCCATCGTTGCATCCACAGGCCGACGTATTCGCGCAATCTCGACGACAAGGCGGCGGGCGAGCCGCATCATCTGATATCACGGAGACCGGTACAGCAAGTCGCCCATCGACCTTCTACGAATGGTTCGCGCCCGTGCCTCGACCCACACACGCCGACGTGGTGCAACATGCCGAACGACTGCGCGGTCAGGGCGCACGGCTGCTGTGCGGTGCCGTCTCCGACACCGGCGGGGTCCTGCGCGCCAAGGCGGTGCCCGCGGATCGCATCGAGGCGTTCGCCACCGCCGGCATGGGTGCATCCGTGTGCTGGCCGGTGTTCTGCGTCGACAACGGGCTCGCGCTGACCGACGGCCTCGGAGTCGTCGGCGACCTGCGGCTCACCGCCGACCTCGAACGGGCCGTCGTGCTCGACAACGGCTTCGCGTGGGCGCCGGCCGACGTACGCACCCAGGATGGCGCGATG
Source organism: Nocardioidaceae bacterium (assembly GCA_035557095.1). Classification (GTDB taxonomy): domain Bacteria; phylum Actinomycetota; class Actinomycetes; order Propionibacteriales; family Nocardioidaceae; genus JALZDI01. The sequence goes on from DATMEB010000109.1 coordinate 7,653, forward strand.
TCGCCGTTGTGCTGGCGCGACGTCGCCCGGCGACAGGTAGGCGCGCTGGCCGAGCGGGGCGTAACGGTCCGGGCCGGCTACGAGATCGAGTTCGTGCTGTTCGACTCCGCCGGGCGCCGGGTCGGTGACGACATCGGCTGGCCCGCCTACGGGCTGGGCCCGCTGTCGTCGCAGTGGACGTTCGTCGACACCGCCCTCGAACGCATGGCACAGGCCGGCCTCTCCGTCGACCAGGTGCACGCGGAGTACGCCGTCGGCCAGATGGAGATGGCCCTCCCGCCCAGCGGGCCGGTCGAGGCGGCCGACGCGGTCGTCCTCGCCCGCACGATCCTCGGGCGTACGGCGCGCGAGCTCGGCCTGATGGTGTCGTTCTCCCCGATGCCGTTTCCCGGGGGAGCCGGCAACGGCGGGCACCTGCACGTGTCGTTCAACCGCGGCGACGAGCCGCTGCTGTCCGGTGGCTCCCTCCCCGGCGAGCTGACGCCCGAGGGCGGGCACCTGGTCGCCGGCATCATCGCCGGGCTGCCCGAGTCCCTCGCCGTGCTGGCCGGGTCGGTCGTGTCCGCGGACCGGCTGGCGCCCAACCACTGGTCGGGGCCGTTCGCCTGCTGGGGGGTGGAGAACCGCGAGGCCGCCGTACGCCTGGTCATGGCGACACCCGGCAACCCGCACGGCGCCAGCGCCGAGGTCAAGTGCATCGACGGTGCGGCCAACCCCTACCTCGCCGTCGGGCTCGTGCTCGGGCTCGCGGCGCGCGGCCTCGAGGAGGAGCTGCCGCTTCCGGAGCCGATCGGTGTCAACCCTTTCCAGCTCACCGAGGCCGAGGCCGAGGCGGCCGGCGTCCGCCGGTTGCCGGCGTCGCTGCGCACCTCGCTCGAGCTCTTCGAGCGGGGCCAGCGGACCGAGGCGATCCTCGGACCCGACCTGCGCAGTGCCGTGGTCGCCGTACGCCGCAAGGAGCAGGAGTCGTTCCGCGACCACCACTCCGACCGCTACGCGCTGACCCGGTTCGCCTGGTCGGCCTAGGACGTGGCCGAGCAACGAAGGGGTGACCGACGGTCGAGCCGCCTGACGGACCCCTGGGCGACGAGGTCGCCGCGCTCGCGCTGGTCGACCACCACGCGCACGGTGCCCTGCGGCGCGACCTGACCCGAGCCGGCTTCGAGGCGATGCTCACCGAGGCGCCGCACGCCTCGCCGGTCGCGACGCCGTTCGACTCGCAGGTCGGGTTCGCGATCCGCCGCTGGTGCGCGCCGCTGCTCGACCTGCCCGCACACGCACCCGCGGACGACTACTGGGAGGCAAGGGCCCGGCTCGGCAACGACGAGGTCACCCGTCGCCTGCTGCGTGCGACCGGCACGTCGGCGTACCTGCTGGACACGGGCCTGCCCGGAGACGACGTGCTTGACGTCGACGGCCACGCGGCCGCGGCACGGGCCACCGTCCGGGAGGTGGTCAGGCTCGAGACGGTCGCCGAGTCGCTGCTCGCGCAGACCGGCAGCAGCGACGCGTTCCTCGCCGGGTTCGCCGACCGGCTAGAAGAGGCGACGGCCGACGCGGTCGGGGTCAAGAGCATCCTGGCCTACCGGCATGGCTTCGACATCCCCCCAGCACGACCCTCGGCCGACGAGGTGCGAGCCGGAGCCGATGCCACGCTGCGCGCCGCCGGCGGGCACGACGACGGGCCGCGGGTCACCGACCCGGCGCTGCTCCGCCACCTGCTGTGGTGCGGCGTCGACCGGGCCCTGCCGTTGCAGCTGCACGCCGGGTACGGCGACCGCGACCTCGACCTGCACCGCGCCAACCCGATCCTGCTCACGTCCTGGCTGCGCGAGGTCGAGGGCTCCGGCGTACCCGTGATGCTCCTGCACTGCTACCCGTACCACCGCGAAGCCGGCTACCTCGCACAGGTCTTCGACAACGTCTACTTCGACGTCGGCCTGGCGACCGGGCATGTCGGGGCACAGAGCTCACAGGTGGTTGCCGAGTCGCTGGAGCTCGCGCCCTTCCACAAGCAGCTGTACTCCTCCGACGGCTACGGCCCGGCGGAGCTGCATCTCCTCGGCTCCGTGCTGTGGCGGCGCGCCGTCGCCGAGGTGATCGGTGGCTGGGTCACGCGCGGTGACTGGTCGGTGCGCGATGCCGCCCGGGTCGTGCGTCTGGTCGGGAGCGAGAACGCCCGCCGCGTCTACCGGCTCGCCTGATTCGCGGCCGCCATTCGGCCCTCATCGGCCGCCATTGCAGGGCCGCCATCGTGCCTGCCGGTGAGCGTGTCCATCCCCTGGTCATCCCCCGGCGGGACATGCGGCTGTGGGCTACCGCTATCGGCGGGTTGCCGCTACTCTGACCGTGCGTTACGGCCCCTTCACGGACAGTAACGCTGGGCCCAGACCTCGCCCCCGGTTGGTGTCGTCCTGCCTGTGAGGTCTTCGATGCTCGACGGTCCGCGGTCCGGGTCCACGGTCTCGACCTGGTGTACGCGCGTGGTCCCGAGGACCGCTGCCTCCTGGCGCGACGCACCGTCCCCGCGTGCGCAAGGAGGCAACCCGCGTTGACCCAGCTCCGGCGTAGCCGTCCTAAGGACGCCTGGGACGGCCCTGCCCCGCTCGCGCTTCCGGCGGTGCTCTACCTCGATGCCGACCCGCAGGCCGCCCGCAGGGCGCGCTCGTTCGTGCACCACCAGTGCCGCGCCAAGGGCATCGAGGGAGACGCCCTCGACACCGCCGTGCTGCTGACGAGCGAGATCGTCACCAACGCGTGGATCCACGGACGCAGCGCCGCCCGGCTGGAGGTCACCACCTCCGCCGACGGGCTGCTCGTCGAGGTCGGTGACGAGAACTCCCGCCTGCCGGAGCTCATCGAGCAGGACCCCGAAGCCCTCAACGGCCGGGGTCTGGCCATCGTGAGCAGGCTCGCCGCCGACTGGGGCGCGCACGAGGACGACTGGGGCAAGGTCGTCTGGTTCGAGATCCAGTACGACCACTGACGGTCCGTTCCTCCTGCCGGCCCGCCCTGTCTACCGTCTGCGCCGTGCCTAGCGCCTGCGCCGGATCACCCGCCGCGGACGCACCCGTCGCGACCGGGCCGACTGTTGTCCGGCGCCGGCGCCGTTGACCGCCGCGACCGTGAACGTGTACGCCTTCCCGGGGCGCAGGCCACGCACCACGTGCCTGCCCTTGTCAGGCACGGCCACGTTGACGACCAGCCTGCCCTCCAGGTACGCGCGGACGCGGTAGCCCGTGACCTTGCCGTCGCCGTTGTCGGAGGGCTCCCCCCATGCCACCGTGACCCGCCCGGGACCGGGGCGAACGCGAGGCGCCCGGCACGGCCCGGGAGCGACCGCGTTGCTGTCGGGCATGTCGTCGGACCTGCAGGGGTGCGTCAGGATCGGGTCGCAGTCGTCGATCTCGCCCGGCTTCCAGCCCACCGCGAACTGGCTCATCATGTCGTGGTCCTCGTGCACGAGGTTGTGGCAGTGCACCATGTAGCGGCCGTGGACCTCGGGCCGCTTGGGGTCGCCGAACCGGGCGACCACGCGGACGGTCTCACCCTCGCCGACATAGACCGTGTCCTTCGGTCCCCGCTCCCACGCGTGCGGCGGCTGCCCGTTGCGGGACAGGACCTTGAAGTCGACCAGGTGGATGTGGGTGGGGTGGAACCAGCCGCCCGAGCCGTTCTCGATGTTCCAGACCTCGACGTCTCCGATGTCGGGGTTCGCGAGCACCCGCTGGAAGTCGCTGGCGGTCACGTCGGACCACGTGGTGTCGTTGATGGTCCACTGGCCGCCGGTGCGGGCCATCTCCAGGTTTCGGGTCGCCTTGGCGTCGGCCGCGGTCAGCCCCATCGCGTGTGAAGGCGCAAGCTTCCGCGGGATGCGGTTCCAGGTCGGGTCACGCCGGTCGACAGGCTCGCCGGTGACGTCGAAGGCCATCACCTTGCCGGTGTTGTCGTAGTCGCGGTTGTTGTCGTTGCTCAGGTTGTTGAGCACGACCCGCTGGCCCGGCCGGTAGCGGCGGAAGTCGATCAGCACCTCGTAGCGCTCGCCACTGCCCTGCCGCCACTGCGACACGGTCTGCGTCTGCGGCATCAACCCGCCGTCGGTCGCGACCATGTGCATCGGGTCGCCGCCACCGAGCTGGAAGCGGTACGACCTCGACACCGAGGCGGCCAGGAACCGGAAGCGGTAGACGCGGCGCTGCACCTTCATCACCGGCCACGGCCGCCCGTTGACCAGGATGACGTCGCCGTACAGCCCCGACTCGGACTCGTCGTCGTACATCAGCTGGCCGTTCGCGGTGAAGAGCGCATCCGTCACCGTGAGGGGAACGTCGAACTCCCCCTGCGGCAGCATGCGCCGCTCGGACGCGTCGTGGATGTGGTACTGCGCGGCCAGGCCGGAGTACGCGTTGCGTGCGGTGTTGTGCACGGCGTGGTCGTGGTACCAGATCGTGCGTGCGGCCTGGTGGTTCGGATAGCGGTAGTCCTTGAAGAACCCCGGCGGCGTCAGGTCGTCGGCGTACCCGTCGTAGAACGGCATCGACGCCGAGCCGTGCAGGTGCGTCGAGGTCGAGAAGTCGTGGCCGAACAGCGGGTGCTGTGCCGGCAGCTTGTTGCGCACGCGAACGACGGTCTCGACACCACGGGCGACCTTGATCGTCGGCCCCGGCACGACCCCGTTGTAGCCCCACATCCGCGTGCGGAAGCCGGGGATGATCCGAGCCGAGGTCTCCTTCGCGGTGAGGTGGTAGACCTGCCGGATCAGCCGTCCCCGTCGGTCGTAGTCCCAGTCGACCGGTCGAAGCACCGGCGCCCGTACGAACGCGGCTGTGAACGGCCGCGGCAGCTGCTCCGCATCGAGCTCACCCGCGTCGCGGGCGAGTACCCGGCCACCGAACGGCAGCGAACCCACACCCCCGATGCCGGCCGCTCCGACCAGTCCCAGTCCTCCCACTTTCAAAACTTCACGCCGGCTCAGTGCCATGGCGAGCCCCCTCCAAGCTCGTCGCATGCCCCCAGTCCGCCGACCGTTACCAACAGGGTTCGCGCGGCGTGCTCTCGCGCGTCACGACTACCAGCAGGTCTGCTTCCCGCTGCCCCAGAATCCCGTGGCCGATCTTTCAGCTGTGCAGACGGATTGCCCCATTGCCCTCTTCTGCGCCCCGCCCCATTCGAGGTTTCCCTCTGCTTGAAGGTTGCACCGAGTGCAGAGGGGACGAACACCGCCTCATTGGGTCAATTCCAGAAAACAACCATGCAGGCGAGGTTCACCCGAGCGTGCACGGCCGGTGGCCCTGCGACACCACCCCCTGGCTATCGACCCCACAGCTCCCCCGAACGGGTCAGAACCGGGTAGCCCGTTCGTGCGCGCCCGCCCCGCGCACCCACCTGTCTGTGCGCCGACGTCTAGTCACCACGGCCCACCGTCTACCAACACGCCCTAGGATCCGGGACATGTCTGACGCAACCACTGACGCACTCCAGCGCCACAAGATCCTGCTCGACGAGTCGGAGATGCCGACCCGCTGGTACAACCTGGTCGCCGACCTGCCGACCCCACCCCCGCCGCCGTTGCACCCAGGCACCAAGGAGCCGGTCGGCCCCGACGACCTCGCCCCGCTGTTCCCGCCGGACCTGATCGCCCAGGAGGTCACGCAGGAGCGCTACGTCGACATCCCGCCGGAGGTGCAGGACGTCTACCGGCTCTGGCGTCCGTCTCCGCTGTACCGCGCGCACCGGCTCGAGCGGCGCCTCGGTACGCCCGCACGCATCTACTACAAGTACGAAGGTGTCTCGCCCGCCGGCTCCCACAAGCCGAACACCGCGGTCCCGCAGGCGTTCTACAACGCCAAGGCGGGCATCCGGAGGCTCACCACCGAGACCGGTGCCGGCCAGTGGGGCACCGCGCTGGCGTTCGCGTGCGCGCTGTTCGAGATGGAGTGCGAGGTCTGGCAAGTCGGTGCCTCGTACGACCAGAAGCCGTACCGGCGGATGATGATCGAGACCTTCGGCGCCACCGTGCACCGCTCGCCCTCGGAGCTGACCGCGAGCGGACGTGCGGTGCCCGACCGTGCCGAGCACCCCGGCTCGCTCGGCATCGCCATCTCCGAGGCGGTCGAGGTGGCGGCGCAGGATCCCGAGGTGCGCTACGCCCTCGGCAGCGTGCTCAACCACGTCCTCCTGCACCAGACCGTCATCGGCGAGGAGGCCCTGCTGCAGCTGGCGAAGGTGGGCGAGGCACCCGACCTGGTGGTGGGCTGCACCGGGGGCGGCTCGAACTTCGCCGGCCTCGCCTTCCCGATCCTGCGGGAGAAGCTGGCCGGCCAGATGGCACCGGACATCCTCGCCGTCGAGCCCTCGTCGTGCCCGTCGCTCACCCGCGGCACCTACGCCTACGACTTCGGTGACACCGCCGGGCTGACCCCGCTGATGAAGATGCACACCCTCGGGCACGACTTCGTGCCCGACCCGATCCATGCCGGCGGGCTGCGCTACCACGGGATGAGCCCGCTGCTCTCGCACGTGTACGAGCAGGGGCTCATCGGTGCGGAGGCGGTCCCGCAGACCGAGTGCTTCGACGCCGGGGTGCTCTTCGCCCGCACCGAGGGGATCGTCCCCGCGCCGGAGCCCACGCACGCGCTCGCCGCGACCATCCGGGAGGCCCGCCGCTGCGCCGAGACCGGCGAGGAGAAGGTCCTGCTGACCGCGCTGTGCGGACACGGCCACTTCGACCTGTCGGCGTACGACACGTTCCTGAACGGGCGTCTCGTCGACGAGGACGTGCCAGACGCGCGCTTCGCCGACGCGCTCACCCGGCTGCCGGAGGTGGTCCCGGGCTGACGCCCGCGGGAAGGCTGCCTGCCGCTTGGCCGATCTCCCTGACGAAGCACGTCCGGCACGACAGACTTGTGCCCATGGTGCGCATCCGGTCGGCGGCCAGGCGGCGGCCACCGCCCCCTGGTGCCGGCGGCGACCCTGACCAGGAGCACGGGACCGTCGGCCACGGGCACCGGTCAGCCTGGCTGCGACCGCTGGTGAGCCTGCTGGGGATCCTGGTGGTGTTCTACGCGCTTCCCATCGGCGGGCTCGCCCTGGAGACCGCGACCGTCGTGGCAGTTCTGGTGACGCTGGCCGGAGTGGGCCTGCTCGGCTGGGCCATCGTGGGGCAGGTACGCCGGCAACTGGCCGGTGACACGGAGGTACGCGTCGACATCCTGTTGACCTTGCTGAGTCTGGTCGCCGTGGTGTTCGCGTTCGGCTACCTGCTGCTGGAGAAGGCGAGTCCCGGCCAGTTCGCGGGTCTGGAGACCAGGACCGACTCCCTGTACTTCACGCTGTCGACGCTGGCGACGGTCGGGTTCGGTGACGTGCACGCGGTGGGCCAGGTCGGGCGGGCCCTGGTCTCGACACAGATCGTCTTCGACCTCGTGTTCGTGGCGGCGCTGATTGCCACGCTGTCCGGTCGCCTGCGCTACCGGGCCGCCGAGCGGGCCCTGTCGCGCGACGCCGGGGCCACAGGGAACACAGGGAACACAGCGAACACAGGGAACACAGCGGAGCCCGGGCCGGAGTCGACCCCAGGACCCGAGGCGAACCAGGCGACCCCGTGAGTGCCCCGTGGGCGTCCGCTAACCCGTCGGGTGCAGTGCCGAGCGCAGCACCTGCGCGGCCTGGGTGATGGCACCCTGCGCGGCCCGGGTCTCGCGCAGCAGGTTCAGCCCGACGAAGTCGTGGGTGATGCCCTGGTAGCGCACCGCGGTGACGGGCACACCGGCGCGGCGCAGATGGTTGGCGTAAGCCTCGCCCTCGTCCCGCAGGACGTCCGCCTCCGCCACGATGACCAGCGCCGGTGGCAGCCCGGCCAGCTGCTCTGTCGTGGCGCGCAGCGGCGAGGCGGTGATCTCCGCGCGCAGGTCGTCGTCGGTCGTGTACTGGTCCCAGAACCAGCGCATGGCGTCGCGACGCAGGAAGTACCCCTCGGCGAACTGCCGGTACGACGGAGTGTCGAACGAGGCATCGGTCACGGGGTAGAACAGCACCTGCTGCACGAACGACACCCCACCGCGCTCCTTGGCCAGGAGCGTGGTCGCGATCGCCATGTTGCCGCCGACCGAGTCGCCGGCGATCGCGATCCGGGACCCGTCGAGGCCGTGCTCGGCACCGGACTTCGCGACCCAGGTGGCAGCGGCGTAGATCTCCTCGATCGCCGTCGGGTACTTCGCCTCCGGGGACAGGCTGTACTCGGGGAACACCACGGCAGCGCCGGCCCCGACCGCGAGCTCGCGCGCGAGCCGGTCGTGGGTGTGGCTGTTGCCGAACACCCAGCCGAGTCCGTGCACGTAGACGATCACCGGCAGTGCACCGGCCGCGCCGGGCGGCCGCACGATGCGCACGCGTACCTCGCCGGACGGACCGCCGGGGACGGTGACGTCGCTGAGGTCGGCGTCGAGCAGGTTCCTCGGGTCGGCCTGCAGCTCGTCGGCGATCTTGCGGCCCTCGGCCGGTGCCAGCTCGTACAGGTACGGCGGGTCCGCGGTCGTCTCCACGAACCTCTGCGCAGCGTCTTCCAGGGTCACGGGTGTGTTGTCGGCCATGACTCAACGTAGGAACGCGCCGACGCTACGCGGTACCCCCCGATCGGGCCGTCTCCACTAGCCCCAAATGACCACAAAACCGGCGCCCTGCCGGAACAGGCCCTGCCGGTGCCTGGCCGGAGAGCTCAGCGTCCGTCCTCCGCCTCGCGCACCGGGCGCAGCCGAGCCTTGTGGTTCGTCGCCCCCTGCAAGGGCGCACCGTCAGCCCAGCGGAGCCTCTTCGTCAGGTGCACCGACCCGCCGTCACCGCTCACGGTGTCGAAAAGCGCGTGGTCGGAGAACGCCGACATCAACGCCAGGCCGCGGCCCCCTTCGGCCAGCTCGTGCGGCATGGCGGACTCGGTCGCCCGCCAGGCGAACCCGGCGCCGGAGTCGACGACCTCCATCGTGAGCTGCTCGTCCCCGATGCTGATCGCCACCTCGTAGCTCTCGCCCGCGCCGGCGTGGTGGAACACGTTGGTGCACGCCTCACTGAGCGCCACCTCAACCTCGGCCAGGCAGTCGTCCGCGATGCCGGCGCTCTGCAGCGCGGCGGACACGGTATGTCTTGCCAACGGGACGCTGACCGCCTCCCGAGGCAACGTCAGAACGACCTGGATTCGCACGAGTGCTCCCCTTCCCCGGAACCATCCGCGAGACGCTGAATCTGTCGTGGCCCCGTGCGAGCGGCAGACAGGGGCGGGGCGACGCTGCGTGCGTGCTCAGGCGTGGCCGCATCCGCCGACGGCGCCGTCGTGACAGGTGTGTGCGTCCTGACGCTGCGCTCGTTCGACTCCGCCACGTACCCCACTGTCCGTCTCACGCCGCGACGTCCCACTCGTTGCTCGCCCATGTACTACTTCGAAGGGAGTCCGTAGGCGGCTCTGAGAAAGGCGACGATCATTCGCCTGCCGCGTCGACCGAACCTCGCGGCTGCCCGTCCAGACTCCAATGCGCCACGTCGACGGGGTCTGGGGCGACGATGCCTCTCATGCTAGTCACGGTCAGCGACAGCGAGAAGCGACCAGGACGGCAGAGAACGTCAAATTCACCGGCCGCTATGTGCGGTTTCCGTCGTCAGAACGACGAAATGTCGGTCGAATGTAAAACAACCTTGACACGTCGGAGCGGTTGCTGACACGTTGGGTTTATGACAAGCGTACTTTACAGCACCAGCAGCGGCAGAACCTCCCGGCGGAGCCGCAGCGCGGCCGCCCTCGCGATGGGCGCCGCACTGGCCGCCTGCCTCGTGCCGACGGCGGCCCTCGGTGCCGGCCCGGCCCCAGGCGTAGCGCCCGCGGACACTGCACGGTCGGCCCCGGACCGGTCCGAGCTCGAGGAGGCGTTGCGTGTCGCCCGGAACCGGAGCCGCGTGCCCGCGGTTGCCGGCGGCGTCACGGGCGTACGCCGCCCGCCCTCCGCCGACGCGCTCGGGGTACGCCGCCGGGGCGGGTCCGCACGGGTGGACCGGCACGACCGGTTCCACCTGGCGTCACTGGCCAAGGCCGTCACCGCGACCGCCGTCGCCCGGCTGGTCGAGCGCGGTCTGCTCGACTGGTCGAGCACGCCGGGCGAGGTGTTCCCCCTCGCCGCGGAGTCGATGGACCCGCAGCTGCGCGACGTCACCCTGCGACAGCTGCTCACCCACCGGGCGGGCGTCGCGACGTACACCACGCTGCCGGACTTCGAGAGCCTGCCGGACTGGCAGGGAACCCCCGAGCAGCGCCGCCGCGCGTTCGCGAGGTGGCTGCTGCGCCGGCCGCCGGCCACGCCGGTCGGTGAGTACTCCTACTCCAACGCCGGCTACACGATCGCGGCGCGCATGGCGACCAAGGTCAGCGGCCGCCCGTGGCGCCGGCTCGTCCGCAACCAGGTGTTCCGGCCGCTCGGCGTGCGCGCGTGGTTCGGGTGGCCCGCCGACAGGCCGGGCCAGCCGTGGGGGCACTGGCTCGTACGCGGCCGGCTCCGGCCGGCGGCTCCGGATGCCTACCGGTTCCCGGACCTGGTCGCGCCCGCGGGCGACATCTCGCTGCGCCCCCGCGGCTACACCCGGTTCCTGCAGGTGCACCTGCGCGGCCTGCGCGGTCACGACACCCGGCTGCTGCGGGCACGCACGATCCGCTTCATGCACCGGCCGGTCGGGGACTACGCGATGGGCTGGGTACGCCGCCGGGTCAACGGAGTGATGACGAGCCTGCACGACGGCACCGCGGGAACGTTCTCCGCGTTGGCGGGCATCCAACCGGGTCGCGGGCTCGCCGCCGTGGCGTTCGCGAACGCCGGCGGACGGCGTGGCAGCGTCGCCGTGGGGGTCGGCCTCGGCGGACTACTCACCCCTGCGGACGCGTCGCGAGCCGCAGGCGCTGTCGAGCCGCTCAGGTCTGGTCGTTCCGGAGGATGACCACGAGCACGCGGAGGACGAGCACCGCGGCGACGATCAGCAGGCCGTACCCGAGCAGCGCGAAGAGCTCGACCGAGCCGGTGACCCGCGGGCCACCCGGGGTGCCCAGCAGCAACACTGCCGTCAGCGCCGCCGCCGCACCGAGCCCGGTCAGCAGGACCTGCTGCAGCAGGCCGGTGACGAGCCGGCGGTCGCGGGCATCGGCGAACAGCCGCACGTTGACGGTCAGGCGCCCGTGCTCGACCGCGTCGGCCAGGCGGTCGACCCGGCGCGGGAGACGTCGCAGGGTCGGCAGCAGCGAGGCCAGCTCCTCCTCGACACTGCGCCGGAGCTGGTCGGGCCGCATCGCCTCGGCCATGCGTGCCCGGCCGGTCTCGCGGGCCTGCGTCACCAGGTCGAAGTGCGGGTCCAGCACGGTGAGGGTCCCCTCGAGCACGGCGAAGGCCCTGAAGACCGCGGCCACCGACGGTGGGATGCCCAGCCGGTGCGAGGTGACGACGCGGAACAGCGCGGCGAACGCGGCCGCGCCGCCCGTGGTGCCCGGAGCGGCGTGACGGACGAGGAGGGCGCCGACCGCGCGCTCCAGCCTGCGCTCGTCGATCTGCTCGGGCCGATCGACGAGCTCGAGCAGCGCGTCGCAGGCCGCCAGAGAGTCCCCTCGCCCGAGAGCCGCCATCAGCCGGCCGACGGCCAGTCGGGTCGTGCCGTCCAGGCGGCCGACGGAGCCGAAGTCCAGCAGGCCCAACGTGCCGACGTCGTCGACGAGAACGTTGCCGGGATGGATGTCGACGTGGAACATGCCGTGCACCAGCACCTGGTCGAGCATCGTGTCGAGCAGCGCGGCGGCCATCTCCTGCCGGGTCTCGCACGCCAGACCGGCCAGCGCGCGGTCGCCGGACCCCAGCGGCGTACCCGTCATGCGTTCCATCACCAGCACGCGGGCGGTGCACAGGTCGCCGACGGGCTGCGGTGCGCGCACCGTCGGCTTGGGCGCGCCGTCGAGGGATGCGGCGAACGCGCGCATGTTGTCGCGCTCGATGGTGAAGTCGAGCTCCTCGCGCAGCGCCTCGGCGAAGCCGGCCGCGAGGTCCTGCAGCCCGAGCGACCTCCCCCAGTCGGTGCGCCCCTCCAGGGTGCGCGCGAGCCTGCGCAGGATGTCGAGGTCGCGCTCGACGACGTGGGCGACGCCGGGGCGCTGCACCTTCACCACCACGTCGGAGCCGTCGGCCAGTCTGGCGGTGTGCACCTGGGCCACCGACGCCGCCGCGAGGGGTTCGGCGTCGACCGTGCAGAACACCGAGTCGACGCGCGGACCCAGCTCGTCGGACAGCACGCCCGAGACCTCCGGCCAGGCGACGGGCGCGGCGTCGTCCTGCAGCCGGCTGAGCTCGTCGACGAACTCGGGCGGAAGCAGGTCCCGCCGGGTGGAGAGCTGCTGGCCGAGCTTGACGAACGTGACCCCGCCCTCGTCGAGCGCCCGGCGCACCGAGCGTGCCAGCTCACGGCGCGAGGCGGAGGAGTCCACCCCGGAGTGCCGCTGCCCGCGAAGGAACCGGCCGAGCCCGTGTCGCATCGCGATCCGCAGGATCTGCAGGTAGCGGCGGGTCCGCGCCTGCCGGCCGCGCCATCCTCGCCACAGCTCGACCGGACCGGGCAGGGACCCCTCGGGGACGAGCACCTCCGCGACCACGAGCACCACCATCGCCAGCAGGCTCGCGCAGCTCGCCGACAGCAGCACGTACAGGAGAGCGGTGACGGGGTCGGCGAGCTCGGGCCGCGGCAGCATCGCACGCATCAGCACGCCCGACATCCACAGTGCGAGCACGGCCACCAGCAACGTGCGTACGACGCCCATCCGGACCCCGAGGAGGCGCCGGATGACGATGCCGAAGGCCAGCACCATGGCCACCAGCGTCGAGGCCAGCACGGCGTTCACGAGCAGCGTCCCCACGCGAGTCATCCTGACGCACCCGGTCGCGACATTCCAGGGCAATAACGACTGCGGATCACGCGTGCGCCAGGATGGTCGGCGTGACAGCCGAGTTCGTGCGCGACGCAGCCGCCACCGCCGCGGTGTTCGGGTTCTTCGGATCGTGCTGGTTCGGCTGGGCACAAGAGCGGCCGCCCCGGGGATGGCGTACGCCGCTGACGGTCGCGGCCGTCGTCGCGCTCCTGACCGCTGCCGGCGGTGCGCTGCTGACCTGGCGGCACTGGTCCGACGGAACCGCCCTCGGCCCCTCCAGCGGTGTGACCTTCGGGATCATCGTCGCCGTCGAGGTCGCGGCCGCCGGGCTCGGCTCGTGGCTGCTGGTGGTGCGTCGCCGCGCCGACCTGATCTCCGCGTGGATCGCACTCGTCGTGGGCGTGCACTTCTACCCGCTCGCACCGCTCCTGCACTACCCGTTGCTGTATGTCGTGGCGACCGTGGTCACGCTGGCCGCGCTGGCCTCCCCCTACGTCGCCCGCGCTCGCGGGCTCGCGGTCAGCGCTGTCACCGGCGCCGCGACCGGGACGGTGCTGTTGGCAGCCGCTGTGCTGTCGCTGGCAACGGCTCTCTGGTGACGGTCATCTGGTGACGGGGAAGGGCCCGGCGGGTCGTTGGCCGAGGCCCGGCCCTTGCCGACAAGAGGTCACCCTGCGTGCATGTGGTACCGCGTCACGGCGTCCGGGCATGCGCGCCGTCGCGGCCCGCGAGCGGGCTGGCTACCCTTCACCCGATGAGCGTATTGGCCGAGATGCTGGCTTCTGGGCTCTCGGCTGCTCTGGGCGCCGCGTTCGGTGCCTGGTACTGGCGCCGAGCAGCCCTGCACGGTGGGCAGCCCGAGGGCGGCCACGACAGCGCCCCGGACGCCCAGCGCACCCACTACCTCAGCGGCCGGCAGGACCTCTACGAGGAGTTCTTCGCGGTGTCGAGCGCCGCGTTCCTCGCGGTGGGCAACTACCAGATGGCCAAGCGCCACACCAAGCCGCGGCCCGCGAAGGTCAAGGGGCGTGACCGTGACCCCGCGGAGGCCTCGCTGCACGACCTGGGCACCAAGGCGGAGCAGGCGCTCGACCACGCCCGCCGGATCTGCTACCGGCTGGAGATGCGCACGATCCCCTCCGAGCTCGTGGAGGCGCTGCGGGAGTACGTCGAGTCGCTCAAGGGCATCCTCGACCTGCCCTGGATCCCCGTGGAGATGCACCTGAGCGAGGAGCGCGTCCGCCGGATCATGCGCGCCGACCTCGCGTTCGACTTCTCCCCCGTGGACGGCGGTGCCGACGCGGACGGGAACGCAGGCAGGCGGGACTCACGCACACGAGACGCGGCCGACGAGGCGTAGTCCTTCTCGACGCGAAACTCAGGGTCAGAACGTGATGGCCACCTTCAGCGGGTCGCCGTCGCGCTCACGCATGACGCGCATGGCCTCGGTGATCTGCTCCAGCGGGTACTCGTGCGTCACCAGCTCCTCACCGCGGAGGCGCCCCTGCTCGGCCAGTGCGACCGCACGCTGCACGTTGTTGCCGCCCTCGCCGCGGGTGGTGTACATCGTGACGTCCTTGCGCACCACCGAGCTCAGGTCGAACGTCACCGGACCGGGGTAGAAGGCGACGAACAGGATCCGGCCGCCGCGCGCGACCGTCTCCGCACACTGCTGGGGCGTGGCGGGTGAGCCGGAGGTCTCGATCACCAGATGTGCTCCGCCGTCGGTGAGGTCGAGCACCCGCTCGACGGCGTCGTCGTTGTTGACGTTGACGAGATGGTCGGCACCCAGGCGGCCGCCGACATCGAGACGGCTCTGCCTGGTCCCGACCAGGATGACCTGCCGCGCGCCGAGCTGCTTGCAGGCCTGCACGGTCATCAGCCCGACGGGGCCCGGCCCGAACACCACGACGTCCTGGCCGGCGACGTAGCCACCGGCGGCCATCAGGCCGTACAGCCCGGTGCCGGCCGTCGTGATGAGCACGGCGTCCTTGTGCGAGACGTTGTCCGGCATCCTGTACAGCGACGAGACGTGATGGACGGCGTACTCCGCGAAGCCTCCGTCGGTCGTCATGCCGCTGGCTCGGTGGCCCTTGGCCACGTTGCCGTAGTTGAGACACGCGGTGTACGACCCGGTGACGCAGTTCTCGCAGCGGCCGCACCCGTGGTGCGCCTCGATCGCCACCCGGTCACCGGGTGCGAACTCGTCGACGGTCTCCCCGCAGGCCACCACCGTGCCCGTCCACTCGTGCCCGGGCGTGTACTCGCCGAACGGCGGCGTCTGCGGGAAGTGGCCGTCGTAGATCTTCAGGTCGGTCCCGCACATGCCGCACATCGCGACCTTGACCAGGACCTCACCGTGTCCCGGCAGCGGGACCGGCTTGTCCACGACGCGCATGTCCTGAGGTCCGAACAGCACGGCGGCGCGCATGCTCGTCGGCACCTGCAGGTCCGGCGTCCGGACGTCGGGGCTGGCCATGGCTGTCATTCGTCCTCCTCGGTGGGCGAGATCAGGGTTGGTGACCTTGTGGTGCGCGCCGTGCTCGGCGCACCAGGTCGGTGAGGGTGGTAGCGGCCGCCCTGGCGAACTCCTCGTCGTTGATGGTCGCCTCGACCACGCGCAACGGGATGTGTGGCTCGAGGCGCTCCTCGAGCACCTTCACCAGGGCGGAGTTGGCCTCGGGGTCGTGCAGCACCTGCCCCGGGCTGCCGACGTACGACCAGCCCAGTGACGGGACCAGCACGGCGACCGGTCCCAGCGCCGCGTTCAGCCGGTCGGCCATCAGGTGCGCGACCTGCTCGAGCTCGGCGTGTGTGGTGCGCACGTTGGTGTTGTAGGGGTTGTGGATGTGGGTGGGCCGGTCGCGGTACGCCGGCGGGATCGTGTCGGGCCCGCCGAAGCAGAAGTACTCCAGCCCGCCGGGCACGACCACCTGGGGTGCTCCCCGGCGCCCGGCCGCGGTCAGCCTCCCGGCGCGCACCGGCGCGTAGATGTCCTGGGGGTGCAGCTCGCCGAGCAGCTCGTGCACGGTGAGGTCGAGCACCGCGCCGATGCGGCCCTCGTCGACCAGTCGTTCCATCGCCGAGCCGCACGCCCCGGAGGCGTGAAACGGGATCACCTCGAAGCCGCCGGTGCGCAGCTCAGACATCGCCACGACGACGGCGGGCTCGGTGTTGCCGAACGCCGTCACCGCCACGGTGTCGCGACCGCCCTCGTCGGGCGATGCGGCGACTCCCGACATCGCGACACCAGACATCGCGACTATGGCGGCGGCCGCCTTGCGCAGTACGTCGACCGTGACGGCGTTGGGACCACCGAGCAGGTCGGCCACCGAGAACTGCATCGCGATGTCGCTGTCGCCGACGTAGGCCCGGACGTTGCCCGAGGCCACCGTGGAGACGATCAGCTTCGCCGGCCCGAACGGCAGCTGCCGCATCGCCATCGCGGCGATGGCGGTGCCCTGGTTGCCGCCGACCGCGATCACCCCGTCGAGCTCGCTCCGCGCATGCCACTCGACCAGCCGCCGGCCGGCCCCGTCGCCCATCGCCGCCATCGCCTCGTCGCGCGGGAGCCGGCGTACGTCCACCAGGGACCTGCCCGCGCTCGCCGCGACCTCGTCGGCCGTCACCTCGGCTGCCACGTCCGTCTCGCCCAGCCCGACGTCGACCACGCGCGCCTCCGCACCCGCCGCGGTGATCTCCGCGACCAGGAAGCTGACCTCCTCGCCCTTGGTGTCCAGGGTGGCGAGTACGGCGACGCGGGTGGGCACGTCAGCCCTCGACCTCGGCCAGCGGTGCGGAGTCGTGCGCGAGCTGGACGTGGTCCTCGGGCGCGATGGCCGAGACCTGCGCGGCCAGCAGCGCCACCTTGGCGTTGTCCTCGAGGTACTCGGTCCGGTAGTAGGCGGTGCGCAGGTCCGGGCCGACCGAGATCGTGCCGTGCTCGCGCATCAGCGCGACCCGCAGCTGGCCGTCGGCGAACATCTCGGTGATCTGCTCGGCCAGGTCCTCCGATCCCGCGGGGAGAAGGTCGGCCATGCCGATCCGGCGCAGGTGGCCGCGAGCCGCGGTGTGCACGATCATCGGGGTCCGGTTCGCCACCGCGAAGGCGACGGAGTAGGGCGGGTGCAGGTGCACGACCGCGCCCACGTCGGGACGCACGCGGTAGACGCCCGCGTGCCAGCGCCACTCCTTCGAGGGCGTCTTGCCGGGCTCGAGTACCTCGCCGTCGAGCGTGACGAGGACGGTGTCCTCGGTGTCCATCTCGCCCTGGCAGCAGCCGGTGGTCTTGATCAGCAGGACATCGGTGTCCGGGACGCGCACGCTGTTGTTTCCGCTGACGCCGACCACCAGACCGCGTTCGTACCCGCGGCGGGAGATGGCCACCAGCTCCTCGCGGAGCAGCCGGAGCAGGGCAGGGTCAACGTTCTTGAGCTGCTGATGTTGTGCGGGGGCGTCGACGCCCATCATGTGACCTCCGGGAACGGGTACGGGGACGGAGCAGGTCGGTGGGGGCCGCGGCAGGCCCGCGGCCCCCACCGACTCTCACGCGCGCTCGGGGTAGTCGCTGTAGGTGATCTCGGTCTTGAAGTGCCGGACCTCGTTGACGTAGTCGGACAGGTGCGCGGCCATGCGCTCGAACATCGCCAGGCCGTTGTCCTTGGTGGCCCGGAACGGGTTGCCGATGGTCGCGGTGTCGGAGTACTCGTGGTGCTCCATCGGGACCCAGATGTTCTCCGAGCCCTGGAACTTCACCGTGCCCGTGCCGTCGACCTTCGAGAACGCGTCGCCCATGTACGCCGGCGCGTGCGCCCGGTCGTCGACCGCGCGGTCCATGTCCACCAGGCCGTCGGAGGTCGCCATCAGGCACGCGGTCTCCAGCTCGCTGGAGTGCCAGCCCGGCGTCTCCTCCGGCGGGTTCTCGAAGAGGTCCTGCACCACGACCGCCTCGCGCTCGGTGGGGGTCTTGTAGAACGAGATGAACGCGCCGGTCTGGTAGCGCAGCTGACGCATCACCTCGTCGATGGGCTTGGTGTTCGACCCGTGGTGGCTGACGAAGACGATCCGCGGGAAGCCGTGGAAGATCAGGCTGCGGGCCACGTCGTGCAGCACCCGGCGGTACGTCTCGGCGCGCAGCGTGATGGTTCCCGACCCGCCGAGGTGCAGCCCCATGTGGTGCGGCGAGTAGCCGAACGGCACCAGCGGGGTGAACATGACATCGGCCGACGCCGCGGCGCGCTCCACGACCTCCATCGTCACGTAGCTGTCGGTGCCGAGCGGGATGTGCGCACCGTGCTTCTCGGTGCTCCCCATCGGCACGAGCACTACATCCTGACCGGGCTCCTGCATGCGCTCCTGAACCTCGGCGTAGGACATGCCGAGGATGTTGTGCTTGCGCTCGTTCTCGGCGTCGGTCTTGGTGTAGTCCTTCGTCGCCATGCGTCTCTCCTTCGTCGGTTTGCGGCTTGGCGCAGCTCCTGGCGCTGCGGCCCCCTAGGTGCTCTCGGTCCCGGCACCACAGCTCTGGCGGATCACCAGGCGCGTGTCGACGCGTACGCGCCGCCGCGCCGACTGCCCGTCCATCTGGTCGAGCAGAATCTTCATCGCCTGCGCACCCAGCTCCCTGGACGAGACGGACACCGTCGTGAGAGCGGGTCGCAGGTACGACGCGACGGGCACGTCGTCGAAGCCCACGAGTGCGACGTCGGTCGGCACCCGGAGGCCGAGATCCTTGATCGCGGCCATCGCTCCGACCGCCATCCGGTCGTTGGCCGCGAAGATCGCGGTCGGCGGCTCGGACAGGCTCATCAGTGCCTTACCGGCGGCGTAGCCGCCCGCCTCGGTGAAGCCTCCGTCGACCACGAGGTCGGGCTCGAAGGAGGTGCCACCGGCCTCGAGCGCCTCGCGGTAGCCGCGCTGGCGCTCGTTGACCGTGGTCGACTCCGACAACGCCGAGACGAACGCGACCCGGCGGTGGCCGAGGCCGAGAAGGTGCTCGGTGGCCATCCGCCCGGCTCCGACGTTGTCGACCCGCACGGTCGGGAACGTCGCCGACGGCCGGCCGATGCACACGACCTGGGTGTCGTAGCCGGCGACCGTCTCCTTCGACAGCTCGACCTCGTCGCCGCCGCCGACGAGCACGATGCCGTCGACCCGCTTCAGCAGCAGAGCGTCGATGTAGGAGGTGGCCTTGTCGCGGTCGCGGTCGGTGCTGCAGAACATGACCTTGTAGCCCCGGCCGTTCGCGACGTCCTCGATGCCACGCGACACCTCGGGGTAGTACGGGTTGGAGATGTCGGGCACGAGGATCCCGATCAGTCCGCTCTTCTTCAGCAGCAGGCCCCGGGCCAGGTCGTTGGGCCGGTATCCCAGCGTGTCGATGGCCTCGAGGACACGATCGCGGGTGCCCGGTCGGATGGGGTAGGCGACCGTCGAGGAGTTCACGACGCGGGAGACGGTCGACGGGGAGACGCCCGCCACCCGCGCGACGTCGTGGATCGTGATCGCCACTGTGAAATCCTTTTCTGCAAACGTTTTCTATACTCTACGAGCGCACGCTGACCACTGTCAAAAGCGATCCGTCTCCCGCCTCAGCCGGTCCGGTCCGGCACGCTGCCGAGCTCCTTGACCGCCTGCTCGCCCGGCTCGCGCGCGACCAGGTCGTCCAGGGAGGGCCGCTCGCCCTCGATCACCTCGAGCTCCTCCATGCGGTCGAGGGTGTACTCCAACCGCTCCTGGTCCAGGCCCTCGTCGGTGGGGAACGCCTTCACGTCGGACATGTACACGTCGTACGCCTCGTCGATGACCGCCTCGCTGAAGCCCGTGGCCTTGGCGATGATCGGCACGACCGCGGCCTTGTCGGTGTACATGTACCGGTGCGCCCTGGTCACCGCCTCCATGAACTTGCGCGCGTCCTCGGGGCTCTCCTCGAGCCAGCCACCGTTGCCGAAGTAGGTGCCGTAGTGGTACTTCGGCTCGACGTCGTACAGGCTGGCGATCGGGTGCAGGTTGGAGGACTCCTCCGCCGCGGCGATGGTCTGCTCCGGATGGAGCACCGCGGACTTGATGCGTCCCTGGATGAGCGCGGACGCGTAGGCGTCGGAGTTGGTGGGGAGGTACTCCACGTCCTCCGGTGTCAGGCCGGCATCCTGCAGCACCATCCGGGTCATGACCTCGCGGAACGCGCCGACCTCCTGGACGCCGAGCACCTGGCCCTGCAGCTCGGCCGGCGACGCGATCGACTTGGGTGTCACGACCTGCACCTCGAGCCGGTCGGCGTAGCTGCCGATGATGCGCAGGTCGCCCCCTTCGGCTGCGGCGTTGACGACCGGCTCGATGCTGGAGCCGCCGACCTCGTACTGGCCGCCGACCACGGCCTTGACCGTGGAGGCGCCGGACTTCAGGTTGGTCAGCTCGACATCGAGCCCGACGTCGTCGAAGAACCCCTTCTCCTCCGCCACGACCACGTCGGCGTTGGCGAAGCTGGTGACGCTCGTGGGCAGGGCGACCTTGATGCTCCCCGGTTCGCTGGACCCTGACGTCGCGGCCTGGCAGCCTGCCGCGGCCAGGGCGACCGTGGACACGAACGCGAGGGAGATCGCGGACAACCGGAGATTCATGGTGCTTCCTCTCGTGCGTACGTCTGAGGGTTCGCCCGGTGACTAGCGGTGCCAGCGGGCCAGGCGCGACTCGACCCACTCGAGCAGGGCGGTCGCGAGCACGCCGTAGACCGCGATCACGACGATCGGTACGAACATGCGTGCTGTCTCGAAGCTGTTGGCGTTGGTCACGATGAGGTTGCCGAGACCGCTGATCGCGGTGAAGAACTCCGCGACGATCACGCCCACGAGGCCACGGCCGATGGCCAGCCGCAGACCGGTGATGATGTACGGCAGCGCCGACGGGATGAGCAGGTCGCGCCACAGCTTCGGTTCACTGGAGCAGTAGCACCGCGCCACCTCGAGCAGGTCGGGGTCGACCTCGCGGACGCCGCGCATGGTGTTGATCAGGACGGGGAAGATCACGAACAGGCCGACCACGATCGACTTCGCGGTGGCCCCGAAGCCGAACCACACCACGATGACCGGGATCAGCGCGACGCTCGGCGTCGCGTACAGCGCGTTGACAGGAACCTCGATCAGCGCGGCGACGGTGTCGCTGCGCCCGGCCAGCAGCCCGATCCCGATGCCCGCGATGGCACCCACGGCCGACCCGATGCCGAGCACGACCAGGCTTTCGAGGGCGGCCTGCGCCAGGGTGCCGTCGGCCAGCATGTCGACGAACGCCCGGGCGATCGCGGTGGGATAGGTGAAGATGACCGGGTTGACGCTTCGGCCGTAGATCTCCCACGCGACCAGGATCGCCACGGTCGAGGCGACCTGCAACAGCCAGCGCTGCTTGCGGTTCAGCCGGCGCGGTCCCCGCCTGGCCTTGCCGGACGTCGCAGCAGGGCTTGTCACCGTCTGTGTCGTCACTGGCGCCGGCGGCTGACTGCCCGCCTCGGCGACCGGTGTCGCCACCGACTTCTGTCCGTTGATGCCGTTCATAGGGCGGCTCGCATCTTCGTCGGCTCTGAGGCTGCGCCGTTCGTACCGTTCTTCAGGGCGTCCCACAGACGTCGCCGGGTCCTGATGTAGTCGGTGTGACCGCGGATCTCCTGGATGTCTCGCGGCCGGCTGATCGGGTTCTCGACGTCGAGGATGATGCGACCGGGAGGTCCGCACAGCACGACGATCCGGTCGGCCATCAGGATCGCCTCGTCGAGGTCGTGGGTGACCAGGACCGCGTTCATCTGCTCCTGGCGCTCCCACAGCTGGAGGACCTCGGTGTGCAGCTCCTCGCGG
This sequence comes from Nocardioidaceae bacterium, assembly GCA_035557095.1. GTDB lineage: Bacteria > Actinomycetota > Actinomycetes > Propionibacteriales > Nocardioidaceae > JALZDI01. The sequence goes on from DATMEB010000109.1 coordinate 29,430, forward strand.
GTGATCGCGTCGACTGCGCTGAAGGGCTCGTCCAGCAGCAGCAGCTGCGGCTCCATGCACAGCGCGCGTGCGATGCCCACGCGCTGCTTCATCCCGCCGGAGAGCTGGTGCGGGTACTGCTTGCGGCAGTGCTCGAGGTGCATCATGCCGATCAGCCGGTCCACCCGGCCGTCGTGGTCGGTCTTGCCCTGGACGTCGAGGCCGTACCGGACGTTCTGCTCGACGGTCTTCCAGGGGAACAGTCCGAAGTGCTGGAAGACCATCGCGATGCGTTCGTCGGGACCGTCTACCGGCGTGCCGTCGAGATGGATCGAGTTCGGCCGCTCCGCGGGCAGAAGCCCGGCCAGCGCACGTAGCAGCGTCGTCTTCCCGCCGCCGGAGGTGCCGACGATCGCGACGAACTGTCCGTTGCCGATGGAGAGACTCAGGTCTTCGAGGATGCAGCGCCCACCGAGGTGAACGCTCAGGTCCTCTACAACGACGCTGGGGTGTGCCAACGGTTACCTCCTGAGGAAAAGCCACCTCTGAACCGGCTGTGCCGGCCAACTTAGAAAGCCTTTTCAGAAAACGATTGCCCCAGGCTAGTCGTGATCGAGTGCCTGTCAAGGGTGTGTCCGGGAACGAGGTTTGCCGTGGGTCTAGGCCCGGCGCCCCGCGAAGCGAATCGCGGCAGGCTGGATCTCGCCGGCGTCGATCGCCGTCTGCTCCACATCACGGGCGAGGTCGAGGACGGGGAAGAAGTACGGGCCGCGCGTGAGGTGGCGACACTCGAACCGCGCGTCGAGTGCCGCCACGATGGCCTCACCCGTGTGCAGTCCTTCTGCCTCGGTCCAGCCCTGCCGGTACTCCGACCAGGTCAGACCTGACTCGGCCCACTCGGCCCGGTGCCGGCCGAGCCAGCTGCCCTGACGGTGCTCGTGTTCGTCGTCGTGGCCCCGGTGGCTGACGTGGCGGTGCGCCGCGCGTGGTAGCGCGTCGGAGTCGCTGTCGGGAAGCCGGTCGAAGCACCACTGCGCGGTCGCATCGTCGAACCGTTCGTGCGCCCACTCGACGACCACGAACGTGCCGCCGGCGGTGAGACTCCCACGCACGAGGTCGAGAACCTCGTCGAGGTCGCGGACATGGTGCAGCGACGTGCACGCGACGACCGCGTCGAGGGGACGGCCCACGTCGTACTGCTCGAACTCGGAGCGCACGAACGCGTCGCCATCCGGCGCGTCGGGGTCGACGCCGACGACGTCGTACCCGGCCAGTTCCAGCGCCGGCACGAATCCACCCAGCGGACCGCACCCGATCTCCAGCACGCGCGCCGGCGGTGGCGGCAGATGCTCACGTACGAAGGGGAGTGCGGCCGTCAGCCAGCGCTGGTCCACCTGCTGGTCGCGGTTGTCCGACATCGGCATCCCTTCCGGCGGTATCGACCCTGAGGTCCGATACTGGCGCGAAGAGTGCCTCAGCGGGAAGACCGCAGCAGCTACGCGACCGTGCCCTGGGTGCGATCGAACGCGCTGTCGCCGTCCTCCAGCAGTCGCTGGCCGGGTCCGACGGCCGCACGACCGGCGGCGCGCATCGCCGCCCACATCGTGGCCTGGTTGGCGGTGACGACGGGCTTGCCCAGCTCGGCCTCGAGCGGCGCGATGAGGTCGTACGTCGCGAGGTTGGTGCAGGACACGACGATCGCGTCCGCGGCCGGCGAGTCGGCGTCGCGGACCAGGCCGGCGGTGACGTCGTAGGGCACCGTCCAGATGTCGCGGTCGAGATCCAGGCACGCGTAGCGGGGTACCGCGTACCCCGCCTCCGCCAGGAACGACGCCAGGTGACCGGTCACCTCCGCGCCGTACGGTGTCGCGATGGCGACCCGCTCGACGCCCAGGTGCCCGAGTGCCGCGAGCAGGGCACCGCTGGTGGTGACCGCGGCCGGCGCCCCGCCGAGCCGGATCTGCTCGGCCAGCGCCTGCTCGCCGGCGACTCCGCGCCCGAAGCTGCCCGTCGTGCAGGCGTACGCGCAGACAGCGGGGGCGACCGCCGACAGGTCACGCACGCTGCGGACCACCGCGTCGGGACGGCTGACCCAGTGCGCCATCTCCATGGTGACGTGCATCGGGGCGTACGGCGTGCGCGTGAACAGCAGCGACACGTCGTCCGGCACCCAGCGCCACATCTCCCGGTCCAGGGCCAGGTCGTACGGCGCGATCACGCCGACCGTCGTCTGGGTCTCGAGACTGCCGACGGCGTGCGCGTGGAAGAGACTGCGTCCGTCGACGACGGTGCGGTGCGGCGACCCGGCCACTGATCCCATGGCGGCACGCTAGGACGGTCTTGTTTCGGTCCTGTTGAACGCCGGTTACGCCCGCGAAACCGTTCCTTCCTGACCCCCTTCGCGTCGAGATTGCGCAATCTCGACGCAGCGGAGCAGAAGGATGCACACAATGGCACGGTGGAGGTCATACCGCTCGCCGCAGAGGACCAGGCGATCCTGGAGCTGGAGAGCTCGACGGTCGTCGGTCACACCTGCAAGGTCATCCTGCTCGGCGCCGACGCGCCGGACGTCCCCGCGCTGCGTGCCCGCGTCGCCGAGCGCATCGGGTCGACCCCGGCGCTGACCCGGCGGCTGGCCGAGACCTCGGACGGGTGGGCGTGGGTGCCTGACGACGACTTCGACGTCGACCGCCATGTCGTCGCCGTACCCGGTGTCCTGGCCCGGGGCCCGGAGCTGCGACGCGCGGTCGCCCGGCTCTTCGCCGAGCGGCTCGACCGTGCGCATCCGCTCTGGCGGATGGACGCGGTGGCCCTCGACGACGGCGGAGCCGCGATCGTCTGGCGTGTGCACCACGCCCTCGCCGACGGGACCACACTGGTGCGCTTCGCCCAGACGCTCCTGCTGGACGAGGTCTCGGCGTCCGCGCCCTCGTCCGGCATGCACCGGCACACGCAACCCGCCCACGCAGCATCCCTGCATGCCGACGACGCGCGGCGGCGCCATCATCTCGTCGGGTTCCTCGGCCGCGAGTTCGCCCGCAGTCGTGACACCTCGCCGTTCGACGGGCACATCGGTACACGGCGCGAGGTCGCGTTCGCGTCCACGTCGTTGAGCGAGCTGCACCGTGCCGCCAAGACCCTGTGCGGCGCGACCCTGAACGACGCTGTGCTCACCGCGGTCGCCGGCGGGCTGCGCCGGTGGGTGCACCAGCACCACGGGCATCTCGGCGTCGTACGCGTGAAGGTTCCGGTGAGCCTGCACCACGAGGGTGACGACGTCGCCAACCGCGACTCGTTCTTCACCGTCGGGCTGCCGCTGAACGAGTCCGACCCGGTCGCGCGCCTGCGGGCGACCAAGGAGGCGACGTCGGTACGCAAGGGCGACGACGACGCGGAGACGATGGACGCGTTGCTGCGTCACCTCGCGGGCGTCTCCCCCGCACTCGAGAAGCTCTGCACGCGCATCGAGCAGAGTCCGCGCGCGTTCGCCGTCAACGTCTCGAACGTCCCCGGACCCCGCGTCGCGGTCACCCTGCTGGGCTCGCCGGTCGAGGCGCTGTACTCCCTGGCGGAGATCGGCGAGCGCCACGCACTCCGGGTGGCTGTCGTCTCGCTCGACGACACGATCTCGTTCGGGATCTGTGCCGACCCGGCCCTGGTGCAGGACCTCCAGACCATGGCCGACGGGATCGAGACCGAGTCCGAGGCGCTCACCGCCGCCGCCGGCTGAGGTGGCGGCATACCGCGGAAAGGTCCCGGGACCCGAGCCGGGCCCCGGGACCTCCGGGTCACTCTTGTGCGTCAGTCCTCGGGGCCGACGTGGGTGTCGACGATGTAGGCGCGCCAAGCGCCCTGGTAGTTCATGAAGCGAGTGGTCAGCGTGGCATGTGCGTTGTCGGTCGGGGTGCACATCCGGTACAGGCGCTCCTGGTAGGCGCCAGCGGTCGACGACCAGCGGCGCCATCCGGTCTGGGCGTCGTCGCCGGCGGTCGCCCGGACGTAGGAGACCCGCTGCCCGTTGGCCAGGTGCGCGTACTCCACGTTGCTGACGCATCCAGTGGGACGGACGTCGGCAGGTGCGGCCACTGCCGGCGTGAGTGGCGCCGCCACCGCTGCCAGGCCCGTCAAGACCGCTCCGCTGATGATCGCCCTCGTGATCACTGTTCTCACTCGCCTCACTGGTTCGCCTGTTCTGCTGCCCTGTTGAACTCAATGCTGCGGGGGCACAGGTCTCATCGACAATCGGCCAACCATCGCGGGACCAGGTCCCGGGACTGCGAGGGGTTACTGGGCTACGCCGGGGTCCGGGAGCGGCGTGTCCGGGAGCGGCTTGAACCCGCGCAGCCGAAGGCTGTTCGTCACGACGAAAACACTCGACAGTGCCATCGCCGCACCGGCGAGCATCGGGTTGAGCAGGCCGGCAGCGGCCAGCGGCAGCGCCGCGACGTTGTAGGCGAACGCCCAGAACAGGTTGCCCTTGATCGTGCCGAGAGTACGCCGGGACAGCCGGATCGCCTCCGGGGCTGCGCGCAGGTCACCCCGTACCAGGGTCAGGTCGCTGGCCTCGATCGCGACGTCGGTGCCGGTGCCCATGGCCAGGCCGAGGTCGGCCTGCGCGAGCGCCGCGGCGTCGTTGACCCCGTCGCCCACCATCGCCACGACCCGGCCCTCTGCCTGCAGTCTCCGGACCACATCGACCTTGTCGGTGGGGAGAACCTCGGCGATCACCGACTCCGCGGTGGGTTCGATGCCGACGGAGCGGGCGACGGTGTGCGCCACCGTCGCGTTGTCGCCGGTGAGCAGCACCGGGCGCAAGCCGAGGTCGCGGAGGGCCCGGATCGCGGCCTTCGAGGTCACCTTCACCTCGTCGTGCACGACGAGTACGCCGCGCATCCGGCCGTCCCAGGCGACCGCGATCGCCGTACTGCCGGCTGCCTGCGCCGCCGACATGGCCGCGGCCAGGTCGGACGAGACGTCCTGCGCCCGCTCGTGCAGCAGCCGCAGTCGGCCGACCAGGACGTCGTGGCTGCCGTGCACGTCGACGACGACGCCCCGGACGCCGAGCCCCTCGATGTTGCCGAAGTCCTCCACGACCGGAAGGGGGTTGTCGTGCTCGACCGCCGCGGCCGCCACCGCGCGTGCGATCGGGTGCTCGGACGCGTTCTCCAGGGCGCCCGCCAGGCGGAGCACCGTGTCGGGATCCTCGCCCTCGGCGGCGACCACGTCGGCCAGTGACATCCGTCCCGTGGTCACCGTTCCGGTCTTGTCGAGGACGACCGTGTCGATCCGCCGCGTCGACTCGAGGACCTCCGGGCCCTTGATGAGGATGCCGAGCTGTGCGCCTCGACCGGTCCCGACCAGGAGTGCTGTCGGCGTGGCCAGCCCCAGCGCGCATGGGCAGGCGATGATGAGCACGGCGACGGCCGCGCCGAAGGCCGCGGTGCTGCCACTGGAAGCGCCGACCCAGAAGCCGAGTGTCGCGACCGACAAGGCCACCACGATCGGGACGAAGACCGCCGAGATGCGGTCGGCCAGCCGCTGTGCCTGCGCCTTGCCGTTCTGCGCGTCCTCCACCAGGCGCGCCATCTGGGCCAGCTGGGTGTCGCCGCCGACGCGTGTCGCCCGCACGACCATGCGACCGCCCGCGTTGACCGTGGCGCCGATGACCTGGTCGCCGGCCGTCACATCCACCGGGACCGACTCGCCGGTCACCATCGACGCGTCCACCGCGGAGGCGCCTTCGACGACGACCCCGTCCGTCGCGACCTTCTCGCCCGGGCGTACGACGAACAGGTCGTCGACCTCGAGCTGGTCGGCCCCGACGCGTACCTCCTTGCCCTCGCGCAGCAGGGAGACCTCTTTGGCACCCAGCTCGAGCAGGGCGCGCAACGCGGCGCCCGCGCGCCGCTTCGATCGCGCCTCGAAGTACCGCCCGGCGAGGATGAACGTCGTGACGCCGGCGGCGGCCTCCAGGTAGATGGAGCCCGCACCCGAGCCGCGACTGATGGTCAGCTCGAACGGGTGCTTCATGCCGGGAGTACCGGCCGTGCCGAGGAACAGGGCGTACAGCGACCAGCCCAGTGCGGCCATCGTGCCGACCGAGATGAGCGTGTCCATGGTCGACGTGCCGTGCCGCAGGTTGGTCCAGGCGGTCTGGTGGAACAGCCATCCGCCCCAGACCACGACCGGGGCGGCCAGGGTGAGTGAGAGCCACTGCCAGTAGGTGAACTGCAGAACCGGGACCATCGCCATCGCGACCACCGGCACGGTGAGAACCGCCGACACCAGCAGACGCCGCCGGAGGTCCGAGACCGGGTCGGGCTCGGCCGGTGCCCCCGGTTCGCCGTCCGGGGTATGCCGGGGCGGCGCGGGGACCCTCGCGGTGTACCCGGCCTTCTCGACCGCGGCGACCAGGTCGTCGCGTGACACCCCGGGGTCGAAGCTGACCTTCGCCTTCTCGGTGGCGTAGTTGACGGTGGCCGCGACGCCGTCGAGCCTGTTGAGCTTCTTCTCCACCCGAGCGGCGCAGGAGGCACACGTCATTCCGCCGATCAGCAGCTCCACCTGGTCGGGGTGGTCGGCCGTCCAGGGCTTCGAGCGGTCGGTCGCCGAGCTCATGGTCCCTCCCCTCAGTGTCCGTGGCCGTCGGAGCCGTGCCCGGAGGCACCATCAGTGGCGCCATCGGTGACGCCTTCGGTGACGCCTTCGGTGGCGACCGTGAACTCGGCCGTCCGCACCGCGCCCCGGTGGCGGAAGTCGAGGAACAGCCGGTAGGTCCCGGTCGACGGAGTGGTGGCGAAGAAGGTGACGCCCGGGCCGGGACGGGTGGTCCCGTCGCCGGGCTCGCCGGCGGGATGCACGTGCAGGTACGCCAGGTCGCCGTCACGGAGCACCACCAGGTGGCCGTAGGCACCGAGGTACGGCTGCAGGTCGGTGACCGGTCTGCCGTCGCGGCTGACCGACAGCTTCAACGCGGACTCCTCGCCCGGTACGAGCCGGCCGTCGAGCGTGACGGTGTAGTCGCCGACCCGCGCGGTCCGCGACGGGGGCGGCAGCGGCCGTGGGGCGTACTCCCCCGCGACGCTCAGGTCGGTGCCGAGGGTCACCGGGTCACCGGTCGCCGCCGGTACGAAGTCGGCGATCAGCCGGTACTCGCCGGCCTTCGACAGGTCCAGAGGCGCCCGCCAGACGCCTTGCCTGTCGCGGATCGGGTGCACATGCTGGTAGCTCGCCATGTCGCGGCGTACCGCGATGAGGTGCAGGGACTTCTCGTGGCTCTGGGTGAAGCTCTCGACCGGCCGCCCATCGGGCCCGAGCACGCGGAACGCCACCATGGCGCCGGCGTCGGCCTCGAGGACCGATGCACTCGGCTGCAGGGTGTAGCCGTTCTGCGAACTCATGAGCCCTCCGGGAAGGTTGTCCGGCGCGCGCTGCGGACCGGGCTCCGACGGCATCTCCATACCCTCGGTGCCCCCGGTGCCCGCGGCCATGTGCTCGGGCTCGTCGGACGCAGCCGCGTCGATCGGCCCCACGGCGCGGCCGAGACCGGTGGCGAGCAGCCCGACCACGACCAGCAGCAGGACGTACCCGCTGACTCGTGCCGCGACGCTCATCGGGCCGGCTGGTCGCCGACCTCGTAGCCGGCCTCGTCGACGGCTGCCCGCACGGCGGCGGCGTCGAGGTCGCCCGCGCTGACGACCGTGAGCCGGCCGGTCTCCAGGTCGACGTCGACCTCGCGGACGTTGTCGACCTGGCTGACCTCCTCGGTCACCGCGTTGACGCAGTGGCCACAGGTCATGCCGACGACGGTGAAGCTGTGGGTGGTCGTGGTCATCTGGCTGAGTCCCCCTTGGGTCCGATGCGGGCGGTCTGCGTCACGAGCGGACCAGGCGCGCGATGGCTTGTGAAGCTTCCTTGAGCTTGATGTCGGCGTCGGCGCCCCCGGCCGCTGCGGCATCGACCACGCAGTGGTTCATGTGCTCGTCGAGCAGCCCCAGCGCCACCGACTGCAACGCCTTGGTCATGGCGCTGACCTGGGTGAGGATGTCGATGCAGTACTGCTCCTGCTCGACCATCCGCTGCAGCCCGCGGGCCTGACCCTCGATCCGCCGCAGCCGACGGAGATACTCGTCCTTACGGTGGATGTAACCGTGCTGCGTCGACTGATCTTCGTCCATCGCCCGCTCCCTGTCGTGCCGAACCGGCCGGGACAGCCATCCGGCGTCCCAGGTACCTGACACTATACCCCCCTATGGTATTTCGCAAGGTCGAGCTTCGGCCCTGACAGCGCGGGCTCGTCGACGCGCGGCCAGGCACGACCACCCCCGTGGAGGCCGCTGGACAGGCCGGTACCGCGGAGTAATCTGGTCGTCAGGTGACGCCTCTCGGGGGCACCGCCGGGGTTCGGCAGCGGGTTCTTTCGGCCGGGAGGCGTTGTGGAAGCTCTCACCCTGCTCGTTGTCATCGCGGTCGTCGTGGTGGCTCTCGCCCTGACGGTGTGGCGGCGCCGGAGGTCCGCCACCTCGCATCCGCACGGCTCGGAGCACGACCGCGCAGGCGCGGGCGCGAGTGTCCAGCGGGTGGAGGAGCTTGCCGAGCGGCGCAAGCGGCTCGCGGAGCTCGGCCTCGTGGGGCTGTCGCAGGAGTCCGCGGCGCACTACCGCGACGACTGGAACCAGATCCAGGTGCGCCATGCCGACGAGCCCGGCCGGGCCGTCGAGGCCGCCGACGGGCTCGTCGTCCGCATCATGCGCGAGAGCGGCTATCCCGTCGACTACTTCGACGAGCGGGCCGACGAGCTCGCCGTCGACCATCCCGACGTGGTCCGGCACTATCGCGACGCGCACGGCATCGCACTCGCCCAGGCCCGCGGCCAGGCAGGTACCGATGAGCTGCGGCGCGGTGTCCTGTCCTACCGCGCGCTGGTCGACGCCCTGCTCGACGACACCGAGCCGCCACCGTCGAACTCGCAGGGATCACCGGACCTGCAGGAGCAGTGACCACGGCCCGTTGGCGTGGGCGTGAGACGTCGTCAGCTCGGCGTCGGCCGGTTGTCGCCGTGCCCGAGGCTCCGGTCCGGGGCGACCTCGTCGCGTACGCGCTGCTTGAGGATGGTGATCTCGGGGAACCCGCCGTCGACCGAGCGGTCCCAGATCACGGCGTCGCCGGCGGTGATGCGAAAGACGCCGCCGGTTCCCGGCACCAGGGCGACCTCGCCGAGCTCCATCGTGAACGTGTTGAGCAGCTCCTGGGCCATCCACGCCGCGCGCAGCAGCCACCGGCACTGCGTGCAGTACGTGATGCTGACCCGTGGCGTCGCGACGACCTCTGTCATTGCTCCACTCTGCCAAACGACGCGTCGACGCCACCTGCCGAGAGGATCGTGTGCGCCCGGATTTGGTTGATTTCTGCACGATTGTCGACGTCGCCGTACATCCATGGCAAGATCGCACATGCCGCTGTTCGAGGAGACCTCAGCAGTGGACGTAAGTCACCCGACCAGCGGGCTTGCGCAGTCTTGCTGGTCGAGCAGCTGCCCCGCTCGAGGCGGGGCATCTGCTTGTCGGGACCGGTCGGACAGCCGCTTCGAGACGTTCCTCGGACACCGCTGACTGCGATGAGCGGCGGAGCCGCGCCGGCTAGTGCGCGCCACCCAGACGCGGACGTCGTCCGTGGGGACGGTCGCGAGGGGGCGGGTCGACGAGGGCGGGATCGGCGACGCCTGGACGCTCGTCCCAGAACGCGGTACCGCGCCGCCGCCAGACCACCATCAGAACCAGGCCCACGACGAAGATCCCCACGCCGATCACCAGCGGAGGTCCCACTCCCAGCCAAGCCTGGCCGCTGTAGGAGTTGGCCGGGTTGGCCATGTCGATGATCGACTCGACCAGCAGCCACGCGAGCAGTGCGGACCCGATCACGGGTCCGACGCCGATCAGCAGCAGGTGACGGACACTGGTGAGCAGGTGGCGACGGTAGTAGATCGCGCACGCGACCCCGGTCAGCGCGTAGTAGAACGCGATCAGCAGCGACAGCGCGGTCAGCGAGTCGAACAGCGCGTTGGCACTGAGCAGGTTGACCACGACGTACCACGCGATCGCGATCAGGGCCACCCACCAGGTGGAGACGTCAGGGGTGCGGTGGCGCTTGTTGATCCTGCCGAACGTGGCGGGAACCGCCTTGCGCCGCGCCATCGACAACGCCGTACGCGAGGCCGGCAGGATCGTCGTCTGCGTCGAGGCGATCGCCGACGTGGTCACCGCCAGCAGCACGATCCAGTCGAACCCGCCGAGCACATCGGTCGCCAGCAGACCGAAGATGAACTCCTCCTGGTCGGCGTTGTTGCTCAGGATGCCCGTACCGAAGTACGCGACGATCGCGAACGCGACCGACAGGTAGGTCACCACCAGCACGACGGTCGAGAGCACTGCCGCCTTGCCCGGCGCGGACGCGGAGTCCTTGGTCTCCTCGGTCAGGTTGACCGCCGACTCCCACCCCCAGTAGGCGAAGACCCCCAGCAACAGCCCGCCGGTCAGCGCCGCGCCACCGGCACCGAACGGGTTGAGCCAGGACCACGAGGGGTTGAGCTGTCCGGCGGTTCCGTCGTTGTTGACCACGGCCACGATCGCGACCACCGCGAAGATCAGCAGCGAGACGACCTGGGCGAGGATCAGACCGTTCTGGACGTGCGCCGAGAGCTCGGTGCCGAGCACGCACAGCCAGGTCATCAGCAGGACCAGCAGCACCGCCCCGATCATCACGGCGACCTTGGACTCGGCCAGGCCGTCGAGCCCCACGGTCAGGAACCCGAACCGCACCGCGACGTCGGCGAGCGCGCCGATCACGAGGACCCCGGTCATGGTGATGGCCCAGCCCCCGATCCAGCCGAACCACGGCCCCATCGCCCGCGTGACCCAGGAGAACGTCGTACCGCAGTCCTGGTCCACGCGGTTGAGATAGTAGAAGGCCGACGCGATCAGCAGCATCGGCACGAACGAGGCGAGCAGGACGCCGGGGGCCGCCACCCCGACCAGGACCACGATCGGGCCGATGACCGCGGCCAGCGAGTACGCCGGGGAGGTCGCAGCGAGGCCGATCACCAGGGCGTCGAGGAAGCCGATCGCGTTCTCCTGGAGCGCTGCTGGCTGGTCTGGCGCTGCGGGGCGCGGTTCGGTGTCCATCACGTGCCCACTTTCTGCCGGTTTAGGGCCATCAGAGCGCAGCCCAGGGCCGCTGTCCATAGGCCGGAAGGCTCATTCTCGGTGTCCGGGCAGCAG
>DATMEB010000110.1:0-6551 GCA_035557095.1 Nocardioidaceae bacterium
CCTGTTCCTCGCAACCCTGCTCATGATCGTGTTCAGGAGACGCTACCCACGCTGGTGGTTCGACTTCGCCGTGGAGGTCACCCGGTTCAGTGCCCGCGTCGGCGCTTACCTCTCGCTGCTAACCGACCAATACCCGTCCACGGAGGAGGAGCAGAGAGTCAACGTCCAGATCGATTACCCCGACGCGGAGCGGGACCTGAACCGCTGGCTGCCGCTGGTGAAGTGGCTGCTCGCGATCCCGCACTTCCTGGTCCTGCTCGTCCTGTCGGTGGGCGCCTTCTTCGCGGTGGTCTTCGCCTGGTTCGCGATCCTGTTCACCGGACGCTACCCGCGGGGGCTGTTCGACTTCGTGGTCGGCGTCGGCCGCTGGTGGCTGCGTGTCGAGGCATACGCGTTCCTTCTCGTCACCGATCGGTATCCCCCGTTCTCCCTCTCCAGTGAGGCTCCCGGGAGACTGTCTCCCTAGTCGCGACCCGCCCTGTGCTTGCAAGCTCTGAGATAACGAAGGGCACGCCCGGAGGATGAAGTGAGGCAAGGGTCGCTCGCGGCGAATGACGCAGCACTGACGGCGGGCGGAGAGCGATGGCTGTGGTCGCTTCCGGCGGACGTTCGACCGGACGTCAGCGCGGCGTCACCGCTGCCGCCATGAGCCGATCCGCATGAGCAATCAGATCCGGGCGAACGGCCGCGAGGTTGGTCTCCTCGCGCCAGTCGCGCCTCACGTCGTACAGCTCGAGCGGCGCACCGTTGAACCCGATCGCCTTCCACTGCCCCCAACGGACCGCCTGGTCATTGCGCTTGTCGTTGTTGAACTCCCAGTAGAAGGTGTCCCGCTCGCTGTGCCGACGCCCCTGGAGCAGCGGCACGATCGAGATGCCGTCGACGTCACGGGGCACGCGGGCATCGGTGAGGTCGGCGATCGTCGGAAGCAGGTCCCATACCGCTACCGGATCGTTGACCACACGTCCGCGAGACCCCTGGCCGCCGCGATCTCGCTCGGGCAACCGCACGATCAGGGGGACCCGGATCCCGCCCTCGTACATCGATCCCTTCCTGCCGCGGAACGGTCCGTTGCCGTTGAAGAACTCGTCGTCGTGCGGAAGTGTGCTGCCGACGTGCGCGTAGCCGATGCCCTCGGGGTGCGGTCCGTTGTCGCTGAGGAAGATGATCGCGGTGTCGTCGGCGATGCCGAGCCTGTCCAGGCGGGCCAGCACGCGTCCGATCTGACCGTCGGTCCAGGTGATCTGCGCAGCGTGGTTGCGTTCGCCCTCTGGCCAGTCCTCGTCCGAGTACGGCGCGTCGTCGGGGATTTCGTTGGGCGCGTGGGGTGTGTTGTAGGCGAGGTACAGGAAGAACGGGTCGCGGCGATGGCGCTCGATGAAGTCCAGAGCCTCCTCGGTGATCAGCTCCGGTGCGTACGTGACGTCGGCGCCCTCGTTCTCGGGGAACTCGACGCGCTCGTGGTTGCGCCACAGATGCGTTGGCCAGTAGTCGTGGGCGTTGCCGTGCGTGGCGTAGCCGAAGTAGTGGTCGAAACCTTGCTGATTCGGGTGACTCGGGCTGTCGGCGGCGTCCGGTCCGAATCCCCACTTGCCGATCACCCCGGTCGCGTACCCGCGCGACTTCACCACCTCGGCCACGGTCACGTCATCGGGTGCGAATCCGGCAGGCGCGTCGAGGTTGGACCGGATCGTCGCGTGACCCATGTGCTGGCCGGTCAGCAGCGATCCCCGCGTCGGCGCGCAGACGCTGTTGACGTACGCCTGGGTGAAGCGCACACCCTGCGAAGCGAGTCCGTCGATCACCGGAGTCTGGATGACCTGCTGGCCATAGCAGCCGAGCTCACCCCATCCCAGGTCGTCGAGCAGGATGACGATCACATTCGGCTTCCGGCGCCCGCGATGGCGGCCCGGCGATGCCGGGTGCCCGTTCTCCGCGCCGGCACCCGCGGAAGCGAGGGGCAAGGCGCCTCCGACTGCGGCGGCGCTCAGGCCACCAAGGACACGACGACGGGTCACACCGGAACGCGGGGGCAGGGTCGGCACGGGGGCTCCTCTGGGATCGCGGCACACACGAAAGCACACTTACCCTAGTGGATTAAGAGACTATCCACGACGACGCCCCCTTGCCGCGCGGATCGCGGCAGCATCGTCACAGGAAGGTCACCGAGCCACTCCTGGCATCCCTCGACCGATGAGTCCGCCGCCCAGCAGAAGTCGAACCAGTGTCAACGTCAAGGAGGAAGCGATGCGCAACGCGGCCATGCAGCAGTTAGACGTCCTGGTTGGGTCGTGGCAGACGACGATGCGGAACGCGTGGTTCCTGGAGCCAGCAGACCGGGAGGTGCCAGGCTCGGCGACGGTCGAGTGGCTCGGCGACGCATTTGTGGTCTTCCGCTGGACGATGGCGGGTGATGTCGGAAAGGCCACGAGTGAGATGGTCCTGGTCCTCGGTCGCAGCGACGCGCACGACGCCTACACGGCCCTCTACCACGACGAACGAGGAGTCTGCCGGGTCTACGCCATGACCTTCGACGGCTCGCACTGGAGTCTGATTCGCGAGGACCCCGACATGTTCCAGCGGTTCATCGCTGACGTCGGGCCCGACCGGATCGCGGGTCGCTGGGAAGCGTCTGAGGATCACGGATCAACCTGGCGCAAGGACTTCGACCTCGTCTTCGACCGGGCGTAGCAGCGCTGGGTGCATCCCGCATCAATGACGCGCGAGGCGAGAGCCCTCGTTCAGGCAGGGATGCCGTACGGGTCGCTGCCCGCGTCGGAGATCGGCACGATCTCCCGCCCAAGAGGCACCAATGACAGCGGGATCAACTTCCAACACGCGATGCCGAAGGGGATCCCGATGATGGTGATCATCAACAGCACGCCGGCGAGCAGGTGCAACAGGGCCAGCTCCCAACCGAAGAAGATGATCCACACGACGTTGCCGATCACTGACCAGACGCCGGCGTTGCGTCGCCAGTTGGTCGTTCGGCCGAACGGCCAGATGACGAAGCTCGCAAGGCGGAAGGAAGCGATGCCGAAGGGGATCGTCACGATGAGCACGAACGCGAGCAAGCCGGCCAGGACGTATCCGATAGCGAGCCAGAATCCAGCCAGCACCAGCCACAGGATGTTCCCTACTGTCCTCATGGAACCCACCCCAGCAGATCGAGGACTTCTGTCAAAGCCGCGCTCGGCCGTTCGTCGCGGGCCAGGGGTGAGCTGGTCCTCAACCGCCCATGTCATACGCCCTCCGCTTCATGTCCGAGACCGAGCCACGTGGCGCGGACGCATCCGTACGGGTCCGTTCCCGTGCTGCTCCTTCGTTGGCCGCTTCGACCCGCGGGAGTGACAACTATGGTGCACATCGTGACCTCACGTGGACGCGTCCTCGAGCCCTGGGACGACACGGCCAACCGCCGCACGGTCGACTCCTACGAACGGATCGCCCGGGAGTACGCCGATGACACCGCTCCTGACTCATCTGGCCCGGCAGAGTTCAGCGGCGAGGGCCTGCGTCGCCTGGTGGACGCCGTGCCGGCGGGCGGTACTGCGCTCGAGTTGGGCTCGGGACCCGGTTGGGACGCCGACTTCGTCGAGTCGCAGGGTGTCGCGGTGCGGCGGACCGACGTCGCGTCTGCCTTCATCGACTTCCAGACCGAACGGGGCAAGCACGTCGAGAAGCTCGACGTCACCAGCGACGAACTCGGCGGCCCGTACGACGCGGTGATGGCCCTGGCAGTGCTGCAACACGTCGACCGGGCCCAGATCCCAGCACTCCTGCGCAGAGTTGCCGCGGCGCTGCGGCCCGGTGGGGTCTTCCTGGTCGCGATCCTCGAGGGTGTCGGTGAGCGCTGGGAGGTCGGCGACTCTGGCAACCCCTACTTCACCGTGCTCTGGGACGAGTCCGCCTTCCGCACCCTGCTCGGGGACGCCGGGCTCGAAGTCGAGTGGAGCTTCCCTGGCGAGGACCCCGAGGAGAGCCACTGGCTGATGCTCCTGGCGAGCAAGGAGTCCTGAGGACTCCTCAGCGCCTCACGTCGGTCTACACGACTACCCGATAGCCAACAGCGCACGCGGCATGCGGTCCCGGGGGTGCCCCGGGGGTGCCGTGCCTGAGGTCTGTTGTCACGGCCAGCCATCGGCCCGTGGCGGCTAGGCTCGTGAACGTGGGAACCGCTTCCTCCATCGGCGTCGCGGCGTGCATCGGCGGCCTGGCGGGAGCGTCGCTGGCCACACATCGGGGCGGTCGGGCTGCGGCTCGTGCCGCGCTGGTCGGCGCGGTCGGTCTGGCCACGTCGGAGGCGGTGGCCCGGGCCCGCCAGGAGCCGGGCGAGATCCCGGCGCTGTGGCAGCGGATCGCGGTGAGCACGGCGTTGGCCGCACCCCTCGGGTGGGCGTCGGAGAAGGTGACCGGCGCACCTCCGCGGGCGGTAGGTGCAGTCACCGGTGCGCTGGTCGGGGCGATGGGGTTGCGACCGCAGAAGGTGGCGATGGGCCCGGTCGTCGGTCTCGCCGTCGGTCATGCCTTCTCTCGCGGGCATGCCCCGGCGGCTCTCGTGGCCAGCAGCACAGTCCTGACCTTCCGCAGTCTGTCCGCTCTGCTCTTCAGGGACGCACAGGTAAGCCTGCTTGCTGACCGGGTCAGCGCCGCCGATCTCCCGTTCGTGGTACCCCGGCCGGCACGGTCGAGGTACGTCGGCACCGGCTACGTCCGGGATCTCGCCCAGGAGCTCGGCGCCGAGTACACCGCCGACGCCCAGGACACCGGGATCGTGGCCTCCCTCGACGCGCTGGCCGGACCGGAGCTGGACCCGGCGCGCGTCAATCCGCTCGTACGGGAGTTCTACGAGCACACCACGCGGTTCGCCCTCGACATCGTCCCGCACTGGAGGCTCTGGACCAGGCCCGGCTACCTCCTCTACCGCACCCTGGTCGCGCGTCCCCTCGGACAGGCCAGTCTCCCGATGAACCAGCGCGAGGCCCAGCGCGGGATCCGCAGCCGCATCGACACCATCTCCGGGGTCGACGGCGCGGTGTCGGTGCGCGGCTGGATCAGGTCGTTCGCCGACGACGACGAACCGATCATGGTCGGCATCTACACCACCTACACCCACGATGGCTGTGGCTACGTCAGCGTCGGGTTCCCCGTCCCGGAGGGCAGCTTCACCGCCACTCTCCTTCCCCGGTCACGACCGGACGCGGGACTGACCCTGACCAGTCGGGTCGATGACAGCCATGCCGGGCACTACCTCACGTATGTCGACACCGCGGCAGACGAGCTGACGGCCTTGTCCGTGCACGGGTTCGAGGAGCAGCTCGACGTCTTCGTCGAGAACGGCGCGATGCGCGCGGAGCACGCGTTCTGGGTGTTCGGCTTCCCGTTCCTGACCTTGCAGTACCGCATCGCACGCAAGCCCACCAACTGATTCCGCGCCGGCCGACGATCCCCTCGCGGTCGATCGCGGCGGTGGGGAGCGATGGTGGGAGCGGCGGTCGGCGTTCGAGTCGACAGCGGGCATTGGTGGCACCGCGGATCCGAGTGAATCCGTTGGCGCTCCTGAGAAGACCGGGGGGAAGGTTAGCTGCTGCCTATTGCGCCGGTCAGTGGGCGCCGACAGCATAGAGAAGAAGTGTCCTGTCGTCGTCAAGCTTAGGTGTTCGCTGAGCCGGGAGATGTCCATGAGCATGCCTTCGGCGCCACCCGTCTATCCCGCCCGCCTCGAGGTCGACTACTCCGATCAGCGCAACCGGGTGACGACCCTGTTCCGCGTAGTGCTGATCATTCCGATCGCGATCATCTACGAGGTGCTCACGGCAGGCATGACGCGGACGGCGTATGACCAAACCGGTGAAGTCGTCAGCACCACGAGCGGCGGGATCGCCGCAGGCTTGTTCTTCGCGACGTTGCTGATGATCCTGTTCCGGCAGCGCTATCCGCGTTGGTGGTTCGACTTCGCCCTCGAACTCGCTCGGTTCGGCGCCCGCATCGGCGCCTACTTCGTGCTGCTCACCGACCAGTACCCCTCGACGGTCGAGGAGCAGCACGTCCACCTCGAGATCGACTATCCCGACGTCGAACGCGACCTCAATCGCTGGCTGCCGCTGGTGAAGTGGCTGCTCGCGATCCCGCACTTCCTGGTGTTGCTCGTCCTGTCGGTGGGCGCCTTCTTCGCGGTGGTGTTCGCCTGGTTCGCGATCCTGTTCACCGGACGCTACCCGCGGGGGCTGTTCGACTTCGTGGTCGGCGTCGGCCGCTGGTGGCTGCGTGTCCAGGCGTACGCGTTCCTTCTCGTCACCGATCGGTACCCCCCGTTCTCCCTCCGCTGACGTTCCTCCCTCACGCGGGCGGGTAGCGGTACTCCATGCCCGGGTCCCCGCAACAGCACACTGATGCTGACTCAGGCGGCTCGCCTGACGAGCTTCGCCATGTTGTCCAAGGCCTCCGGTGAGTACGAAGCGATCCCAGTCGGATCCGCGCGTTCGGACGGAGGTCGGCGTCCGCCTGAGCTGCGTGGCCGCGCGGGGCGACAACGTGGGACTCCCGCGCGG
>DATMEB010000111.1:0-44316 GCA_035557095.1 Nocardioidaceae bacterium
GTGGCCTCGATCCAGCAGGCGGTGGTCGCGCTGCAGGCCGCACTCGAACAAGGCTTGAGCGGTGTCGGCGTCGACTGTGACGGGACAGCACTGGGGAGGGCGGTTTCATGACCAGCGACGCAGGTACCGGCGACGGCCAGGGGGCCTTGCGCTCCGAGGAGCGCGAGGAGCTCGACCGGCTGCGTGCAGAGGTCGACGCACTCCGAGTGGCGGTGTCGTCCCAGGAGACCGGAGGGGCCCCGGGCGCACGTCGTGGGGGACGTGGAAAGACCGCCGCCTCGGTGGTCGCCATCGTGCTGGCCTGCGTGCTCGCCCCGGTGTCGGTGCTGTCGGTGTGGGCCAAGAGCCAGGTGTTCGACACCGACAGGTACGTCGAGACCGTCGCGCCGCTGGCCAACGACCCCGCCGTCCAGGCCATGGTGACGAAACGCATCACCACCGAGATCTTCTCGCGCATCGACGTCGAGAGGCTCACCTCCGAGGCGGTCACTGCGCTGCAGGGCACACTGCCGTCGGATGTCGGGCAGAACCTGCAGGCGCTGTCTCCGGTCATGGCCGACGGCGTGCAGAACGTCGTACAGGACCAGATCGGCAACCTGGTCGCGACCAGTGCGTTCGCCGACGCTTGGGCCGAGGCGAACCGGGCCGCCCACGACGAGCTGGTCGCGACACTGAGCGGCCAGGGCGGCGCGCTCCAGGTGCAGGGCACGACCGTCAGCGTCCAGCTCGGGACGTTCGTCAACGCGGTGAAGAAGCGTCTCTCCGACAACGGGTTCACCCTCGCCGACCGGATCCCGTCGATCAACGCCTCGTTCGTCGTGCTGCGGTCGCCGGACCTGCCGCGGATCCAGCGCGGTTTCGACGCGCTCAACACGCTGGGCCTGTGGCTGCCCATCCTGACGCTGGCGCTGTTCGCGATCGGGGTGTTCCTCGCCCGTGACCACCGACGTGCACTGATCGGCGCCGGGCTGGGACTGGCGCTGAGCATGCTTCTGGTCGGGGTGGCCCTGGCCGTGGCCCGGCTGGCGTACCTGGACGCGGTCCCGCCCGGCGACGTGCCGCCCGACGCGGCGGCGGCCATCTACGACACGCTCGTCCGCTTCCTGCGCGAGGGCATCCGTGCGGTCGGACTGGCCGCACTCGTGGTGGTGGCGGGCGCCTTCCTCCTCGGCCCCTCGCGTACGGCGACGACCGTGCGGAGCGGGGCGACTTCTGGGGCGGCGGCGGCCAGTCGCGGCCTCTCCTCCATGGGGGTCCGCACTCTGCCCGTGTCGCAGCGGGTCTCGCCGCACTCGCACGGACTGCGGATCGGGCTGGTGCTCGTCGCGTTCATGGCGTTCCTGCTGCCGGCCTACCCGACACCGGCCCTGGTGGTCTGGATAGCCGTCGGGCTGCTGCTCGCGCTGCTGGTCGTCCAGGTGCTCTCCACGGCGCCGGCGAGCACGGGGCCGGCCATGGCTGCCGAAGGCGGGACGTGAGCCGCATCGGTGGCCAGTTCTTCGAGGGGCGCAGCGTCGAGGAGCCGCAGCCGCGATGATCGCTGCCATCGACGGGTACCAGCGCCGACACGGCTGGCTCGGCTTCCCGCTCGGCGTCGTCTACAAGTTCTTCGACGACCAGGGCGGCTACCTGGCTGCACTGATCACGTACTACGCGTTCCTGTCGATCTTCCCGCTGCTGCTGCTGGCCTCTTCGGTCCTCGGCTTCGTGCTGCAGGACAACCCGGAGCTGCGCGCCGACATCCTCGAGTCCGCGGTCGCGCAGTTCCCCGTCATCGGCAGTGAGCTGACCACGACACAGGGCCTGACCGGAAGCACGGCCGCGATCGTCATCGGCCTGCTGGGTGCGCTGTACGGCGCGCTGGGCATCGCGCAGGCCACCCAGCACGCGATGAACGTCGCCTGGTCGGTGCCACGCAACCGCCGCCCCAACCCGCTGTTCAGCCGGCTGCGCAGCCTGCTCCTGCTCGCCATCGCGGGCCTGTCGGTGCTGAGCATCACGCTGCTGTCGCTGCTGGCGGCCGAGCTGGGCTGGCTCGGCGCCGAGCAGAGCGTGTGGTCACGGATGCTGGTGACCGTCCTGACCGTCGCGATCAGCGCCGTGGTCTTCTCGCTGCTGTTCTGGCTGGCCACCACCGACGCCCACGACATCCGCGACGTCGTTCCCGGGGCAGTGATCGCCGCGCTGCTGCTGCACGGCATGCAGCTGGTCGGCGCGGCGTACGTCGGAACCGTGGTGCGCAACACGAGCCTCACCTACGGCGTGTTCGCGGTGGTGCTCGGCCTGCTCGCCTGGATCTACATCTGCGCGATCCTGATGGTCATGTGCATCGAGCTGAACGTCGTCGTCGAGCGACAGCTCTACCCGCGTGCGCTGCTCACGCCGTTCACCGACGACGTCGACCTCACCGACGCCGACCGGCGCGCATACACGGCGTACGCCAACGCACAGCGCACCAAGGGGTTCGAGACCGTCCACGTCTCCTTCGACGCGGGCAAGAGACGTCGCGGGCACATCGGTAAGCACTCGCATGGACACTGACGACGTCAGCCACACCAGACCGCCCGGCGGCGACAACCGCTGGGCCCGCGGCGCCCAGCGTGTCGAAGGCTGGGTCGCAGCGGCGCTGGAGACCGTCCCCGGGCTGCGGCGCGCCATCGACGACCTGATGCGCGTGGAGTTCCTCGACCGTGCCCTGGTGATCGCGGCGCAGAGCCTGTTCGCGATGGTGCCGCTGCTGGTGGTGATGGCGGCCTTCACGCCCGACGCCATGCGCAACACGGTGTTCGACCAGCTCGGCAACCTGATGGCGCTGGATGACGAAGCACTGGGCCCGGTGCGCTCCACCGTGAGCGTCGAGCAGGTACGCACCCAGACCGGGCTGGTGGGGATCGTGGTCGTGTTCATCTCCGCGACGAGCTACGCGCGGGCGCTGCAGCGGCTGTACGAGCGCACCTGGGAGCTGCCGCACCGCGGCGGCTTCCCGGGCATCCGCCGGTGCCTGGTGTGGCTCATCGGGTGCCTCGCATACCTGCAGATCCTCGCTTTCGTGCTCGCGTCGCTGTCCACGGTTCCCGGGTCGCCGCTGTGGCGGCTGGCCAGCCAGGTGGTCGCGGGGACCGCGCTGTGGTGGTGGTCGGCGCATGTGCTGCTGCAGGCGCGGCAACCGTGGTTCGACCTGCTGCCCGGCGCCGCGCTGACGTCGGTCGGGCTGGCGGTGCTCACCCGGGCGTCGGACGTCTTCATGCCGCCGTACGTCGCAGCCAGCGTCGACCAGTTCGGGGTGCTGGGCATGGTGTTCGCGGCCTCCACCTGGCTGCTGGTCTTCGGCGGCGTGCTCGTGGTGGCCGCGGTCCTGGGCCGTGTGATCGTCGTGGAGCCCAGGCTCAGCCAGGGGTACGCCTCGCTGCGGAGCAGATGGGACCGGCGACCCCGACGCGGAGCCACCCATGGCGGTTGAGCGCACGCGTGCGCGCCGGAGGCGGCGACGGGCGTGGATTCGTCACGTGCTCGGCGTCGTCGGTCTGCTGGTGGTCTTCTACGCCGTCCCGGTGACGGGACTGGCCCTGTCGGGACGGACGGTGGTGAGCATCCTGCTCACCCTGCTCGGGGTGGCCTGTCTCGGCTGGGCCATCACCGGGCAGGTACGCCGGCAGCTGGTGGCGGGCTCCGGCGCGAACATGCAGAGCCTGGTGATGCTGCTCGAGCTGGTGGCCGTCGTGTTCGCGCTCGGGTACTACGTGCTCGCCCTCTCCGCTCCCGGGCAGGTCGCCGGGCTCGACACGCGTACGGACGCGCTCTACTTCACCCTGTCGACGGTGGCGACGGTCGGGTACGGCGACGTCCACGCCGTCGGACAGCTCGCCCGGGGCCTGGTCATCGTGCAGATCGTGTTCGACGCGGTGTTCGTCGCGGCCGTGGTGACCGTGATGCGTATTCACGTCCGCGCGAGGGCCGACGGATGACCGCGCCGCCGGGGCCCCACCCTTTTCGGGTGAGCGAGAACCCGGTGTCTGGCCCGAGACTGGTCCCATGACGAGGCGCACCGGATGACGGAGCGACCCCAGGCAGTGTCGGTGCTGCCGCGGGGACTGCTCATCCTGCTCGGCTTCGCTGCCGCGGTGATCACCGTGGCGGGGCTGCAGAGCATCTCGGGGCTGGTGGCGCCCGCCTTCCTCGCGCTGGTGCTCACGATCGGTGTTCATCCGCTGCGTGGCTGGCTGATGCGACACGGGTTACCGGGCTGGGCCGCGACCGTGGTGATGATCCTGGCGGTCTACGCCATCCTGCTCATCCTGGCGCTCTCGCTGGTGGTGTCGATCGCGAGGTTCGCGACCCTGATGCCGTCGTACCAGCAGGACATGTCCAACCTCGTCTCGGAGGCGACGGCATGGCTGCAGAGCGTCGGCGTGGGCAAACAGCAGATCGACGCCGTCGGCCAGGCCTTCGACCCCAGTCGGCTCGTCGGTGTGGCCACCGGGTTCCTGAGCGGCCTGCTCAGCGTCCTGTCGAACCTGTTCTTCATCGTCGTGCTGCTGCTGTTCCTGGCCTTCGACGCGGCGTGGTTCCCCGGCCGGCTCGGTGCCGCGGAGCAGAGCCGCAGCGGCCTGGTGACGGCGCTGGTGTCGTTCGCGGTGGGGACGCGCCGTTACCTCGTGGTGTCGACCGTGTTCGGGCTGATCGTCGCCGTGCTCGACGTCGGCCTGCTCTACGCGCTCTCGATCCCGGTGCCGTTGGTGTGGGGGCTGCTCGCGTTCATCACCAACTACATCCCCAACATCGGGTTCGTGGTCGGGCTCGTGCCACCGGCGATCCTGGGACTGCTCGAGGGGGGCATCCCGGGTGCGCTCGGGGTGATCATCGGCTACAGCGTCCTCAACGTGGTGATCCAGTCGGTGCTCCAGCCGAAGTTCGTCGGGGACGCGGTGGGCCTCTCGACCAGCCTGACGTTCGTCTCGCTGGTGTTCTGGGCCTGGGTGCTCGGGGCGCTCGGCGCCCTGCTGGCGATCCCGCTGAGCCTGCTGGCCAAGGCGCTGCTGGTCGACGCCGACCCGGACAGCCGCTGGCTGGTGCCGCTGCTGTCCGGTGGCGACAGCGAGCCCGAGAAGGCCGCACGCGGCCAGCCGCGGCACACCGGCGTACCCCAGTGGCTGCGGCGTCTTCGCCGCCCGCCGGCTCAGGAGGGCCGAGGCGCCCGGATCTCCCCGGATTCGGGTGATCCCGGGGGCAGGCTGGGCTCGTAGCGTCTGGCACGTCGGCTGTCAGCGCGGCCAGGGAGGTACCCGCCATGTCCACCAACCCGTCGCAGGAGGCGCCCGGCCGGGTGACCGTATGGGTCAGCCTCGTGGTGCTCGCCGGTGCACTGCTCGCACTCAGCGGGGTCTTCACTCTCGTCCAGGCGTTCTACGCGCTGTTCGGCGACGCGGTGTTCGTCCAGTCCGACGGCCAGCCGATGCTGCTGGACATCACCACCTGGGGCTGGGTGCATCTCGTGCTCGGTGCGCTGCAGCTCGCCGTGGGTCTCGCCGTGTTCCGGGGGTCCACCTGGGCGCGGGTGACGGCCGCCGTGGTCGTCGGTCTCAGCGCGGTCTCGCAGATGGTGTTCCTGCCCGCGTACCCGGTCTGGTCGATCGTGGTGATCGCCATCGACGTGCTGGTGATCTGGGCGCTGTGCATGCACGGCAGCGAGGTACGCGACGTCTGACCCCGCTCGGCGCATGGCCGCCGGTCTCCGGAACCAACCGAAAGGACGAGCGCCCATGGCCACTCTGACCGTGTGGAAGTTCGACAGCCCCAAAGGCGCCGAGGAGGCGTCGGAGACGCTGCAGCGGCTCGCGTCCCAGGAGCTCATCACGGTCCACGACGCGGCCACGGTGAGCTGGGAGGAGGGCTCGAACAAGCCGAAGACGCGCCAGCTGCACAACCTCGCCGGTGCGGGCGCTCTGGGCGGTGCGTTCTGGGGGATGCTGTTCGGCCTCATCTTCTTCGTCCCGCTGCTCGGTGCCGCCATCGGCGCCGCGACGGGTGCGCTCTCGGGGTCACTGGCCGACGTCGGCATCGACGACAGTTTCATCAACCGTGTCCGCGACACCGTCACGCCGGGCACGTCTGCGCTCTTCGTGATGTCGTCCGACGCCGTCGTGGACAGGGTCAGGGACGCCTTCACCGGCCAGTACACGCCCGAGCTGCTGTTCACCAACCTCGACGACAAGCAGGAGGCCGCGATCCGCGAGGTCTTCGAGCAGTGACGCCGTGCACCGGCCCTCCTAGGACGTGTCTGTCTCGGAGAGCTCGGATCCGACCTCGATCCACCGGGTGACTCCGATGTCGGCCAGAAAAGCCGGGTCATGGCTGGCAACCAGGAGCGCCCCGCCGTATCCGGCGAGCGCAGTGGTCAGCTGCCGGACGCTGGCGAGGTCGAGGTTGTTGGTCGGCTCGTCGAGCAGCAGCAGCTGCGGCGCCGGCCGGGCCAGCAGCAGGGCGGCGAGCGTGGCCCGGAACCGTTCCCCACCGGAGAGCGTCCCGGCGAGCTGGTTCGCTGCGTCGCCGCGGAACAGGAAGCGCGCGAGCTGGGAGCGGACCGCGTTGACGTCGGCGTCGGCCGCGACGCGCTTGACGTTGTCGACGACGGAGAGGTCGTCGTCGAGCACGTCGAGACGTTGCGGCAGCAGCCTCCACGGCACCGGCACGCGCAGGCGGCCCTCGGCGGGGAGCCGCCCGGCGACGGTGTGCAGCAGGGTGCTCTTGCCCGCACCGTTGGCACCGACCAGGGCGACCCGCTCAGGGCCGCGGATCTCCAGGTCGCAAACCTGTCCCGTTCGCAGCCGTACCCCGTCCAAGAGCAGCGCGGTGCGCCCGGCGGGAAGCCGCGTCGCAGGGAGGTCGACCCGGATCTCTGCGTCGTCGTACACGCGCGAGCGCGACCCCTGCAGCCCCTCACGCGCCGTCTCCAGGCGCTCGAGGTGGAGGTTGTGATGCTTCCCGGCCGACACCTCCGCCGCTCGCTTGCGAGCACCCATGACGATCTTCGGCTCGCGCTTGGTGTCCCGCATCTTCTGCCCGTACCGCTTCCGCCGTGCGAGCTTGGCGCGCGCCTGCTCCAGCTCCTTTTGCTGCCGGCGTACGTCGGACTCGGCCGCGCGTACCTCTCGTCCGGCCGCCTCCTGCTCGACGGCCACCGCGACCTCGTAGTCGGAGAAGCCGCCGCCGTACCAGCTCACGGTTCCTTCGCGAAGGTCACCGATCTGGTCCATTCGGTCCAGCAGCAGCCGGTCATGGCTCACTATCAGCAGCGCCCCGTTGAACGCGTCGACGACGTCGTAGAGCCGCTGCCGGTTGCGGGCGTCGAGGTCGTTGGTGGGTTCGTCGAGGAGCAGCACGCGCGGCCGGCGCAGCAGCTCGGCCGCCAGCCCCAGGAGAACCGTCTCGCCGCCGGACAGCTCTCCCACCCGTCGGTCCAGGCCGATCCCGCCGAGGCCGAGGCGGCTCAGCCAGGCGGTGGCGCGTTGCTCGACGTCCCAGTCACTGCCGACGACCGCCAGGTTGGACTCGACGTCCAGACCCTGCTCGACCGCCGTGATCGCACGGCGTATTCGTGCGATGCCGAGTGCCTGGTCGATGCGCAGCCCGGCGTCGAGGACCAGGTCCTGGCGGAGGTAGCCGAGGCTTCCGGTGACCCGCACCGAGCCCCGCTGCGGCGTCAGTCGTCCCGAGAGGAGCCGCAGCAGGGTGGACTTGCCGCTGCCGTTGCTGCCGACGAGACCGGTGCGTCCCGGGCCGACGACGAGGTCGAGACCCTCGAACACGACCGTGCCGTCCGGCCAGCCGAAAGACAGGTCGGTACAGGAGATGGAGGAAGACATGAGTGCTCCGGGAGGCCTTCGAGTACCGCGACACAGCGCGGTTCGGTGGGGACAGACCTCAACCGAGCAACGTCATTCTCCGATCGACGGGAGCAGAGCGGGTTCAAGAGTAGGCACGCCGTCCGCCGGGAGGCAACGCCTTTACCCCTGGGCGCCTACTCGGTAGGCGAGGCAGGCGACACCGAATCGAGGCGTTCGTTGAGGCTGTCGATCTTGGTCTCGAGACGCTCCAGGTCCTCCGCGTCCGCCTGGAAGATCCAATGCTTGGCCCCGAGCAAAAGGATCGCCTGGAACACCAGCTGCAGCCACTCGCTCTGCCAGTTCTCGAAGGAGCTGGCCAGGAACTCGTGCACGAACTCGCCCCAGGTGAACGGCTCGCCCTGGTTCTGCTGCTCGGTGCGGAAGCGGTGCAGCTGGGTGAAGAACTGCCCGCTCCACGACCCGAGGAACAGGAGCACGAGAAGCCAGACCGCGCCCCAACGCCGAAAGTGCCGCGACATCGTGTCTCCTCCGGGGTGCGTGACGACCGCCATCTCCGAATGCATGACACCACGCCGATGTCTTCGGGTGCGTCAGGACGCGGCCCGAGGTCGGCTCACCGGTGGAACATCGTCGCGTCGGTGATCCTCATGGTTGTTCCCGGCCCGTGGCTAGGACCGCGCGAGCTCCTCGGCCTGCGCGAGCACGGCCGCGGTCACCACCTCGTCCGAGCACAGCATCGGGTCGAGGAACCCGAGGGCACGGCGTACGGCCTCCTGCATCGTGCCGTCGGCGCAGTCGACCAGGTTCTCGCGCTGCGCATCGGTGACGGGTGCGCCCATACCGCGCAGGTGCAGCACCCACGCGGCGAGTGTGCGGGTCGCTCCGAGCGGAACGCGACCCTGCGCCCGCTCGAGGGCGAGGACCGGCAGGACCCGGACCGGCAGCTTCTGCGAGCCGTCGGCCGCGATCTGGGCCAGCGGATGCCTGATCGCCGGGTTCGCGAACCGCTCCACGAGTGCATGGCAGTAAGCGGCGACCTCGTCGGCGGGAAGGAGCAGGTGAGCCGATGCCTCGTCCCACCATTGCTCCAGCCAGTCGCGACACGTGTCGTCGGCGACCGCCTCGAAGACGGTGGTGTGTCCCCGGATGCTGCCGGCGTACGCGAGCAGCGAGTGCCCGCCGTTGAGCAGCCAGAGCTTGCGCTGCTCGAAGGCCGTCACGTCGTCGACGAACAGGGCTCCGGCCTGGTCCCATCGCGGCCGGCCCGCCGGGAACGCCCCGCTCAGCACCCATTCGGTGAACGGCTCGGTGACGACCGGGCAGAGGTCTCGGACACCCAGGTGCTCCTGTACCGAGCCCGCTGCCGCCTCGGTCGCGCGCGGGGTGATCCGGTCGACCACCGTGGTCACGAACGACACCGACTCGCTCACCCAGGTGGCCAGCCTCGAGTCGACGCGTTCGGCGAGCTCGGTCACGACCCGGGCCACCGCCGGGCCGTTGCCGGCGAGGTTGTCACAGGGGACGACGGTCAGCGGTCCGGCGTCGGTGCGGCGACGCTGCTCGAGCCCGGCCACCACCCGTCCCGGCACGGTCTCCGGTGGCGGCCCGTGTTTGCGCCGCAGCGACTCCACGTCGGAGGTGACACGCGGGTCGTCGTGGTCCAGACCGCCGCCGTCGCGACGGCAGTACGCCGCCTCGGTGACGGTGAGCGAGAGGACACCGGTGTCCGCCGAGC
Organism: Nocardioidaceae bacterium; assembly: GCA_035557095.1. Classification (GTDB taxonomy): domain Bacteria; phylum Actinomycetota; class Actinomycetes; order Propionibacteriales; family Nocardioidaceae; genus JALZDI01. The sequence continues at coordinate 9,580 of DATMEB010000111.1, forward strand.
CCAGCCGCGCCAGCCAGGAGTCGTGGTCGGTGCCGGCGAGTGCCTCGGACACACTGCCGACGACGTCGTAGCGGTCCCCGTCGGGACCCTGGGTGAGCAGCGTGTAGAGGCCGTCCTGTGTGGCCATCTGCTCGGCGAGGTCGCGACTGCGGCCGGTAAACGCGGCGATTCCCCATGCATCGGCGTCCGGTGCGTGCTCGGTGTACACCGCCTGGTGGGCGCGGAAGAAGTTGCCGAGCCCGAGGTGGACGTGGCGTACCGGCGCGGCAGGCCGGCCGAGTCCCAGGCTCCGCGACAGGACCGGCAGGTCAGGGCGTCCTGCCGTTGCGGCGCTCATACCTTGAAGACCTTGCGGGGGTTGTCCACGACGAGCGCGACCGCGGTCTCGAGGGCCTCGTCCATGTCGAGCCGGTGCTCGGCCACCAGCCGCGCGAGGAAGCCGCTGTCCAGCCGCCTGGCCATGTCGTGGCGTGCGGGGATCGAGCAGTACGCGCGGGTGTCGTCGATGAACCCCGACGTACGAGAGAAGCCCGCGGTCTCGGTGACCGCCGAACGGAACCGGTGGATGGCGTCGGGAGCGTCGAGGAACCACCAGGGGGCACCGACGTACACCGAGGGGTAGAAGCCGGCGAGCGGAGCGAGCTCGCGCGAGAATACGGTCTCGTCGATCGTGAACAGGACCAGGTGCAGGTTCGGGTGCGTGCCGTAGCGCTCCAGCAGCGGCCGCAGGGCGTCGGTGTACTCCGTCGCCGACGGCACGTCGGAGCCGGTGTCCGGACCAAACGTCGCCGCGGTGGCGGCGTGGTGGTTGCGGTGCGCACCGGGGTGGATCGTCATGACGAGGCCGTCGTCACAGGACATGCGCGCCATCTCCAGCAGCATGTGCCGGCGGAACGCCTTCGCCTCCTCGGCGGTCGCGCGACCGGCGAGCGCGTCGCGATAGATCCGCTGCGCGTCGGCCTCGCCGAGCGGGTCGGTGCGCGGGTCGTGGTGGCCGTGGTCGGCCGAGATCGCGCCGTGCTCGACGAAGTAGCGGCGCCGTGCCTCGAGTGCCCGTACGTAGCCGTGGTAGTCGCCGGTGTCGACACCGGCCACCTCACCGAGTCGCCGGACGGCCTCGGGCCAGTCCGCGCGGCTCGGCTCCAGGTAGCGGTCGGGACGGAAGGTGGGTGTGACCCTGGCCGTCCAGGTGGGGTCGGCGGCGAGCGCGGCGTGGGCGGCGAGGTCGTCGGCCGGGTCGTCCGTGGTGGCCAGCAGCTCGATCCCGAAGCGGCGGAACAGCGCGCGGGGGCGGAACTCGTCGCGGCTCAGACACTGCGCGATCTGGTCGTACAGGGCGTCGGCGTTCTTGCCCGAGGGGCGTTCGGTGACGCCGAAGATCTCGGCCAGCTCGCAGTCCATCCAGTACCGCACCGGCGTGCCGCGGAAGAGCGCCCAGTTCTCGCACAGCAGTCGCCAGATCTCGCGTGACTCCGCCTCGGTGGGCTGACCCGCACCGACGCCGAGCGCGTCCAGGGGGATGCCGTTCGCGTGCAGCAGCCGGGTGACGTAGTGGTCCGGGGTGATCAGCAGGCTCGCCGGGTCCGTGAACCGCTGGTCGTCGACCAGCAGCGAGGCCGGGACGTGGCCGTGCGGGGAGATGATCGGCAGGTCGCGCACCGCGGCGTACAGCTCGCGCGCGGTGTCGCGCAGCTCGGGTGCGGGCGGCAGCAGACGGTCGGGGTGGGGGCTGAGCGCCGGGGCGGAACTCGACATGGACTCATCGTGAAGAGCCGCGGCGCAGGTGGCAATCGGTTGCCATCAGTTGCCGCGAGCGCCCCATCCGGTGGCGCTGTGCCGGCCCGAGGACTCGCGCACCACCAGTCTGGTCGGGAGCAGCACCGGCTCTCCGGTCGTGGGCTCGGCTCCACCGACGAGCGCCAGCAGGTTCTGCACCGCGGTGGAGCCCAGGGTGCGCAGGGGGCCCGCGACCGTGGTGAGTCCCGGCGTGACCAGCTCGGCGCCGAAGATGTTGTCGCAGCTGACGATGCTCACGTCATCGGGCACACGGACCCCGATGGCCGCCAGCCCCCGGAGCAGCCCGATCGCCATCAGGTCGTTGTAGGCGATGACGGCCGACGTCGGCTGCTGCCGCAGGTCCTCGGCGCCGGCGACGCCGCCGACCACCGTCGGTGGGTACGGCCCCAGCCGTCGCAGGCCCAGGTTCGCCTCGGTGCTGAGCTCGCGCAGGGCACGCCAGCGCATGCCGTCGGCCCAGGCCGCTTCCGGCCCGGACAGGTAGGTGATCTGTTCGTGGCCGAGACCGCGCAGGTGCTCGAACGCGTACCGCATGCCCTGGGCGTGGTCGACGACCACGCTGGGCACGTCGGCCACGGCCCGGTTCAGCACGACCAGCGTGCGCTGCTTGGCGGTCATCCGGATCGCCGAGTCCGACATCCTGGTGCTCGCCAGGACGATGCCGTCGACCGAGGGCACCGCACGCTCGAGCGCCTCCCGCTCCAGCTGCTGGGACTCCTGGGCGTCGGCGAGCAGCATCGTGTAGCCGGCCGCCGCAGCAGTTGCCTGGGCGCCGCGGATGATCTCGAAGTAGTACGGGTTGGTGATGTCCGAGATCGCCAGGGCGATCATCGACGTACGCCCGGTCGGCAGGGCCCGTGCGAGGGGGTTGGTCCGGTAGCCGAGCTCGGTGGCGATGGTGCGGATCCGCTCCGCGGTCTCGCCGTTGACCCGTCCGGGCCGGGAGAAGGCGCGCGACACCGTGGATGGCGCGACCCCGGCGACCCGGGCCACGTCGTAGATCGTGGGCGACCCGTCGCTGCGTCGGGGTCGCGGCTGTCCGGCCATCGCGTGCTCCTCGGGAGTTCTCGGACGGCTGACGGTAGGAGACGAGGCAACAGATGGCAACCGCTTGCCATCGCCTGCGGTCACTGCCTCAATGGCTCGTACCCCGCCCCGGAATGGAGATCAGCATGAGCCGGATCCGAGACGCCCGCAGGTCGCTCACGGGGGGAGTGGTGGCGATCGTCCTGGCCCTGTCGGCGTGCAGCGCCCCGTCCACGGACACCGAGGGGGCGAACGCCGGCGAGGTACCCGCCAAGCCGAGCGAACCGGTGACGCTGAACGTGCTCGACGTCGCGGGCAACCTCCAGCTCACCAAGGGCATGATCGAGAACTTCGCGCGGGCCAACCCCGACATCGTCGAGGACGTGACCTACACGAGCGCGCCGGCGCCCAACATGGCCGGCAGGCTGCAGGCCGAGCAGCAGGGCGGCGACGCCACCACGAGCCTGGTGCTCAGCGGCACCGACGGCCTGTCCGCGGGAATCGACACCGGGGTGCTGGAGAAGCTCATCCCGGCGTTCGAGGACCGGTTCCCGGGGCTCATGCAGAACTACCTGCCGCCCGCCGCTGACATGCAGGGACTGGCCGAGGGCTACGGCATCGAGCTGGTCTACTACCCGTCCGGCCCGCTGCTGGAGTACGACCCGTCTCGCGTCACCGACGTGCCCTCCTCGCCGCAGGAGCTCCTCGCGTACGCGAAGGCGAACCCCGGCAAGGTCCAGTACGCCGACCCGGCCAACTCCGGCCCCGGCCGTACCTGGCTCATGGGCCTTCCCTACCTGCTCGGTGACGAGGACCCCACCGACCCTGCCGAGGGCTGGGACAAGACCTGGGCGTACCTGCAGGAGCTGGGGAAGTACACCGCGCCGTATCCCACCGGCACGGACGAGACCATGGAGAACCTGGCCTCGGGAAGCGTCGACATCATCCTGTCGACGACGGGGTGGGACATCAACCCGCGCGCGCTCGGCACCGTCCCGGCGAACGTCGAGGTGGCGGTCATGGACAACCACACGTGGGTCAGCGACGCACAGTACGCACTGGTTCCCAAGGGCCTCTCGGGCGACCAGCTGTCCGCGAACCTCGCACTGATCAAGTGGATGCTCAAGCCCGACCAGCAGGCGATCGCCTATGACAGCGGCTACTTCTACCCCGGTCCCGCGGTCAAGGGAGTCAGTCTCGACATGGCGCCGCAGAAGAGCCAGTCGGTGATCCAGAAGTACGGTCGTCCGCAGTACGACCAGTGGATCGGTCAGTTCCCGGTGGAGACGTCGCTGCCGGCAGAGAAGCAGGTCGAGGCCTTCGACAAGTGGAACCGCCTCGTCGGCAGCCAATAGGTAGGGCGCACCATGACGCAGCACGATTTCCAGGAGCTCCGGCTCGACGGCGTGACCAGGAGATACGGCACCCAGAACGCGCTCACCGACCTCAGCCTGACGATCCGGGGTGGCGAGTTCGTCGCGCTGCTCGGCCCGTCGGGCTGCGGCAAGTCCACGGCGCTGAACTGCCTGGCGGGCCTGCTGCCGCTGACCGAGGGCGCCATCCACCTCGACGACCGGCGGATCGACACCGTGCAACCCGAGCAGCGTGGGTTCGGCATGGTGTTCCAGAACTACGCGCTCTTCCCGCACATGTCGGTACGCAAGAACATCGGGTTCGGCCTGAAGATGCGCAAGGTCGGCAAGGCCGAGCTGAACCAACGGGTGGACGAGGCGGTCGCCGTCGTCCAGCTCGAGGAGCACCAGCACAAGATGCCGGGCCAGCTTTCGGGAGGACAGCAGCAGCGGGTGGCGATCGCGCGGGCGATCGCCCTGCGGCCTCCGCTGGTGCTCATGGACGAGCCGTTGTCCAACCTCGACGCGCAGCTTCGCCTCGAGATGCGGATGGAGATCCGCCGACTGCACCAGAACCTCGGTCTGACGACGATCTACGTCACCCACGACCAGGAGGAGGCGCTGTCGATGGCCGACCGGCTGGTGGTGCTCCGCGAGGGCGCCATGCAGCAGTTCGGGACCCCCGAGAGCATCTACGACTACCCGAGCAATGCCTACGTCGCCGGCTTCATGGGCTACCGCAACCTGCTGGAGCTCGACGTGACGCGCGCCGACGCCGACGATGTGGTGGTCCAGGGACCTGACCTCACGCTGCACGGGTCGAATCGGGAGGAGGTCACCTCGGGGCGTGCCGTGGCGGCCATCCGCCCGGCGGACTTCGTGATGGGGGAGGTCGACGGCAACCGCCTCGAGGTGACGGTGGAGGTCGCCGAGTACCACGGTCGCGAGCTGTCGGTCGAGGCAGTCATGCCCAGCGGGCAGAAGGTCTACTTCCGCACCCAGGAGCGGGTGGCTCCCGGTGAGCGGGTCGTGCTCGGCGTTCCGGCCCACCGCGTGCTCGTCTTCCGAGGTGCCGAGACCACGGCCGCGGGGCTCGCGGCATGACCGCGACCGCCGAGGAGACACGGAGGCCGACCGACCATAACGGGCGTGCTCCGACCTCGTGGCGGCACCGGCTGGCGGAACGGGGTGTCGACCGGACCCTCTGGCTGCTGGCGCCCGCGGTGGTGTTCGCGGTCGTGCTGTTCCTCTACCCCTTCTTCTACGGGTTGCAGCTCTCGTTCCAGCCCACCGACGGCGGTAGCCCGTTCGCCAACTACGTCACGTTCTTCCAGGACCCGTTCCTGCGGGACACGATCGGGACCACTCTGGGGCTGGGTCTGCCGGCCGCGCTGGTCAACGTGCTGGCCTCGATCCCGGTCGCGTACGTGATGCGCGGAAAGGTACGCGGAAAGCGCACGCTGACGACGATCCTGGTCGTCCCGATCACCCTGGGAACGGTGCTGACCGCTCAAGGCCTGATCATGTACGCCGGTCCCGACGGCTGGCTCAACAAGGCCCTGCTCGGTCTCGGGATCATCGACTCCGAGCTGGTGCTGGTCCACAACTGGATCGGGGTCTTCCTCAGTCTCGTGATCACCGGCTTCCCGTTCGCGTTCCTGCTCACGCTGTCCTACATCTCCGGCATCGACCCCTCGCTGGACCGGGCCGCGGCCACCCTGGGTGCCGGGGCATGGCAGCGGTTCCGGACCATCACTCTCCCGCTGCTGGCACCCGGGCTCTCCATCACGTTCATGCTCACGTTCGTGCTGGCGTTCTCCGTGTTCCCCTCCGCGCAGCTGGTGGGCGACCCGGCCGGCTCGACCAGGGTCATCTCGATCGCGGCGTACGAGGCGGCCTTCCAGGACGTCGACTACTCCATGGGCTCCGCGATGGCGATGATCATGGCCGTCGTGATGCTCATGGTGATCGGGCTGGTGATGGTGTGGCGGGCCTCGCTCTACCGTGGAGCCACCGGAGGCAAGGGCTGATGGCCACATCGACCGAGGACGCGGTCGGCAGCCGGCGGCCGAAGTCGCAGCACGGCCGGATGCGGTTGTGGCCGATTTTCGTGTGGGGTGCCGTCGCGTTCTTCTTCGTCAACCTGATCGCGCTGGTCGCCTCGGTGGTGGTGGACTCGCTCGGCACGCGCTGGTTCGGCACCTGGCTTCCCGAGGGCTTCACGCTGCACTGGTACGCCGACGCCTGGCGCGAGTTCGGGCTCTCCTCGGTCCTGCTGGTGACCCTCGAGGTCGCGGTCGCCGTCGTCGTGCTGTCGGTGCTGATCGGGCTGCCCGCGTCATACGCGCTCGCCCGCCGGGACTTCCCGGGCAAGAAGCTCCTGATGCTGCTGTTCGTCCTGCCCATCCTGGTTCCGCCGATCACGTACGGGATCCCGCTCGCCACGGTGCTGTTCAAGGTGCACCTGGCGGGGAGCCTGCCGGGCGTGATCATCGCCAACCTCGTGCCCTCCGTCCCGTTCGTGATCCTCACCATGACCCCGTTCATCGAGCAGATCGACCCGAAGATCGAGGCCGCGGCGCGGATGTGCGGAGCCCGGACCACGGCGATCTTCACCCAGGTGCTCGGCCCGCTGCTGGTGCCGGGGATCCTCGCCGCGTCGATCCTGGTGCTGGTGCGCACCGTGGGCATGTTCGAGCTGAGCTTCCTGACCGCCGGCCCGGAGAGCACTCCACTGGTCGTGGCGCTGTACAACTCGGTGTTCGCCGCCGGCATCCGCGCCAACCAGTCCGTGGACGCGATGGCGACGATCTACACCGGCTCGATGTTGGTCCTCCTCGTGATCGCACTACGCTTCTCCAACCCGACCCAGCTGGTGACCCGGGTCAGGGAGGACGAGCACGAGTAGGTTCGAGGCGGTGGTGCGGTGAAGGCGACCGAGCGGTGGCACTCCGAGCGGCTGCAGCAGGACATCGGTCTCGCGCGCTGGGGCCACTACGGCACTCCGGTCCTGGTGTTCCCCACGGCAGGTGGCGACGCCGAGGAGATCGAGCGCAACCACCTGGTCGACGCGTGCGGTGAGCTGATCGAGAGCGGCCGGGTCAAGCTGTACTCCTGCGACAGCGTGGCCGGCCGCGCGATGGTCTCGGCGATCGGCCCGCCGGCCTACCGCATGTGGCTGCTCAACCAGTTCCACGAGTGCATCCGTCAGGAGGTGCTCCCGGCCATCTACGCCGACCTCGACGGGCAGCGGCCGCAGGTCATCGCGACCGGAGCCTCGATCGGTGCGTTCAACGCACTGGCCGTGCTGTGCCGCTACCCCGACGTGTTCAGCGCGGCGGTCGGCATGAGCGGCACCTACCGGGTCGACCGGTTCTACGACGGCGAGTTCACCGACGACCTGTACTTCTCCTCGCCGGTGCACTTCGTGCCGAACCTCGAGGGTCAGCAGCTCGACACACTGCGCCAGCGCTTCGCGGTCCTCGCCTCCGGCCAGGGCGCGTGGGAGGACGTCGGGGAGTCGTGGCACGCCGGTGACGTTCTCGGGCGCAAGGGTGTACCGAACCGCGTCGACGCGTGGGGCAGCGAGTGGCCGCACGAGTGGCCGACCTGGCGGCGCATGCTTCCGCAGTACCTCGACGAGCTCTGCTAGAGGGCCGTCGCCCAGCCGGCGCCGAGGGCGCGCAGCAGCAGTGCCTCGGCGAGGCAGGCGCGTTCGAAGTCGGCGAGGTGCAGGCTCTCGTTGGCCCCGTGCGCGCGGGTGTCGGGGTCCTCGACTCCGGTGATGAGGATCTGCGCGTGCGGGAACTCCTTCGCGAACATGCCGACGAAGCCGATCGAGCCACCGACGCCGATCTCCACCGGAGCCGTGCCCCAGGCCTCGGCGAACGCCGACCGTGCCGCGGTGTACGCACTGCCGGACGTCGATGCGGCGAACGGCTGGATCGGCGTACCCGCGGTCACCGTCACCTTCGCGCCCCACGGAGCGTGGGAGCGGAGGTGGGCGACCAGGGCGTTGCGTGCGGCGACGGCGTCGTCGCACGTCCCGACGCGCAGGGTGAGCTTCGCGCGCGCTCGCGGCACCAACGTCATCGCGGCGGTGTCGACCGGCGGTGCGTCGATGCCGATCACCGACAGCGCCGGGGAGGTCCACAGCCGCGACGTCAGGCTGCCGGTGCCCACCAGCCGGACGCCGTCGAGGAGGCCGGCGTCGGCGGCGAGCTGTTCCTCGGTCAGGTCCAGCGGGTCGGCCGGTCTGCGGGACAGCCCGACGATGGCTACGTCGCAGTTCTCGTCATGCAGCGTGGTCAGCAGCCGGGCGAGCGCGGTCAGTGCGTCCGGGACCGCTCCGCCGTAGACGCCGTTGTGCACGGCGTGGTGCAGGGTCTGCACCTCCACGACGACGTTGACGCCTCCGCGCAGCGAGGTCGTGAGTGCGGGTACGCCGACGCGCCAGTTCGTGGAGTCGGCCAGCACGATCACGTCGGCGGCGAGCCGGTCGCGGTGGACGTCCAGGAACGCCGGCAGCGTCGGCGAACCGACCTCCTCCTCGCCCTCCACCAGCACCGTGACGCCGACGCCGAGGTCGTCGCCCAGGGTGTCCAGCGCACGCAATGCGGCGCAGTGCAGCGCGACACCGGCCTTGTCATCGGCGGCGCCCCGGGCGTACAGCCGGCCGTCGCGCTCCACCGGCTCGAACGGGTCGGTCTCCCAGTCGCGCACGTCGCCCGGCGGCTGGACGTCGTGGTGTGCGTACAGCAGCACGGTCGGCCTGCCCGGCGCAGCCGGCCGATGGCCCAGCACGGCGGGCTGGCCTTCGGCGACCTGCAGCACCTGGACGTCGCGCAGACCAGCGGCGCGCAGCTGGGCGGCGACCTCGTCCGCGCTGGCGCGCATGGCCTCAACCGCCGACGGGTCGGCCGACACCGAGGGGATGCGCACCAGCCGCTCGAGATCGGCACGTACGGCGGGCAGCACCTCGCCGAGTGCGGACCGCAGCGCGTCGGTCGGGTGCACGTCAGGCCGCGTAGATGCGCAGGTCCGAGGCGAACCGGTCGGTGATCTCGACCGTGCGCTGGAACTCCGGGTGCCGGACCATGACCAGCCCGTCGCCGATCACCGTCGAGCGCCAGTCGCGTCGTGGAGCGCCGACCGGCAGAAGGTCGACGAGCGCGACCGAGTCGCCGTACTCGGCCAGCAGCCGGTCCAGCCCGTCCACGTGCGTGATGCGGCCGACGCCCTGCGCGCGCTTGAAGATGCTGCCGGCGTTGTAGTGGCGTTCGAGCGGTTGCATGCGGCCGTGCACCACGGCGTCGGCCCAGCCGACGTACAGGTCGCCGTCGGTGGAGTAGTTCATCAGGTCGACGACACGCGCACCCGGCGGCCGCGCGCCGATCTCGCCGAACACCACCTCGCCGTCGGCCTTGCGGTACCACTCCATGTGGGTGAACCCGGCCTGGAAGCCGAGGGCGTCGAGTACCTGCCGGCCCATCCGACGTCCGCCCTGCACGTCGGGTACGTCGAGGTCGCGCAACGCGATCGAGACCGGGCTGATCCACTCGTGCATCCGCATCTGCAGCGGGCGCGGCCGGTACCACAGCATGTTCTCGAACAGCACCTGACCGTGTGCGCAGACCGTGTCGTAGGTGAGCTCCTCACCGTCGACGAACTCCTCAACGCTCACCTGCGGAACGTGCCGCAGCAGCGGCAGCGCCTCGTTGAGCTCCTGCACCGAGTCGACGCGGTAGGTGTCGGCGGAGCCCGCTCCGGCGATCGGCTTGACGATCAGCGGGAACCCGATCCGCTCGGCGGCCTCCCACACCCCGGCGACCGTGGTGGCGCTGAGGTGCCAGGGCGTACGCACGCCCGCGGCGTCGAGGACCTGCTTCATGCGCTCCTTGTCGCGGAAGGGGACGGTCTCCTCGACGGTCATACCCGGCAGTCCGAACGTCTCGCGGATCCGCGCCGCCAGGAGCATGTACGGCTCCCACAGGCACTCCACCTGGGTGATGTCGACGTGCCGCGCGACACCGAGCAGCGCGGCCATCACGGCGCCCTCGTCGGTCAGGGAGACCTGCTCGTAGTGCGCCAGCGCCTCGCGCGCGGCCGGCGGTAGCGCGTGCGGCGGCTGGTCACCGACCCCGATGACCCGGGCTCCCACCGCCGCGAGCGCGCGGGTGAAGTTCGCCATCTCCACCGGGTAGCCCGGCGAGAGCATCACGACCGTGCGGCTCACTGTGTCTCCCTCACTGTGTCTCCCTCACTGGCCCCTTCACTGGGCCTCCACCAGCTCGACCCGGATGCCGGAGACGATGCGGCGCAGGGCGTCGCGGACGACCTCGGTGTCGGGGTCGCGCACGATGACGTAGCCCTCACCCTCGTAGCCGGTGGCCGCCGGCTGCCCCGGCTCCGGAAGCCTGGCCTCGACGACCAGGTCACCGAGCTGGCCCTGCAGGTCGTCGATGCCGTGCACCGCGCGCACGCGGCCGCGGCCCTGGCCCCGCAGGTAGGCGGTGCCCGCGGCGTAGCGGCGCTCGCGCGGCTCGAACCGGCCGAGGACCACGAGCTCGGCCCACGCGCGGTAGAAGTCGATGCCGTGGACGTAGCCCAGCATCGACGTGATCTGGGCTCCCGGCGGCCGGGCCGCCACCTCCGAAACCGCCACCGAGCCGTCCGGACGCCGGAACCACTCCATGTGGGTCAGCGCGTCCTGCACGCCGAGGGCACGTAACGCGGCCGGCCCGACCTCGTGGATGCCGGCGTACTCCGGGCCGCCGATGTCACGCGGCAGCAGCACGGTCCACTGCATCCACGGGTTGCGCAGCACCTCCAGCGGCGGCGGCAGGTAGTCGGCCACCGACGCCCACCCGGTCCTGCCGTCCATCGTCACGCTGTCGAACGAGTGCTCCTCCCCGACCAGGAACTCCTCCAGCAGACCGGGTGCCTCGTGGCGCGGGGGGATCGCGTCCAGCCAGCTCTGCAGGGCGGACGCCTCGTCGAGCCGGTAGGTCGCCTGTGCCCCCGCGCCGGCCGGTGGCTTGGCGACCAGCGGGAACCCGACCTCCTCGGCGAACGCGGTCGCCTCGGCGGCGCTGTGCACCAGCTGGTGTCGCGCGCACGGCACCCCGGCCTCGCGCAGGACGGTCTTCATCCGGGCCTTGTCGCGCACGTTGAGTGCGGTCTTGGTGTCCATGCCCTCGATGCCGAGCGCCTCGCGTACCTGGGCGAGCGGGACCTGGAGCTGCTCGAGCGCGGCCACGATGCGCTCGACGCCGCCGATCTGACGGCTCAGTCCGGCGGTCGCCTCGGCGATCTGCCGCGGGTCGAGCGCGTCGTCGACCCGCCAGTGCCCCGCGAGGTGCTCCCGGAGTACGGGAGGCAGCCGGTCGGCGGGCTCGGAGGTGATCACGGCCAGCCGGACGTCCGGGAGCTGAGCCGCGGAGGCGACGAACCGCGTGGTGGCTTCGGCGAGGAACGGGGCGACGAATGCGGCGACCACCATGGGCGCGACCCTACCCGCGCGGCCCGCGCGGACAACAGAGCGGCGCACTCCGCCGGACAACGCTCGCGACGAGCAACGTTGCCGGTCGGGGCACTAGTATCGCCGGGATGAACGTCGTCTTCGTCGAACCGTTCTTCCCGCCCACGCAACGGCACTTCGTGCGCGCGCTCGTCGAGGCCGGCGCGAGCGTCATCGGTGTCGGCGAGTATCCCGCCGACTCCCTCGACGACGAGCTCAAGAGCTGGATGACGCACTACCACCACGTGCCCACGGTCGTCGACGTCGGCGTGCTGACCGACGCCGTGCGCTGGATCCAGGACAAGGTCTGGGTCGACCGGCTGGAGACCACGATCGAGGCGCACACGTTGCCGGTGGCCAGGGTGCGCGAGGACTGCACGATCCCGGGCACATCGGTCCGCACGGCGTGGTTGTGTCGCGACAAGCCGTCGATGAAGGAGGCGCTGCGCGCGGCCGGCGTACCCACCGCCGCCTCCACCGGGGCCGACAGCGCCGCACAGGTGCGGTCGTTCGCCGAGTCGGTGGGCTACCCGCTCATCCTCAAGCCGCGCTCGGGTGCCGGTGCGCTCGACACGACACGGGTGGACAGCGCTGCCGCGCTCGACGAGGCCCTCGGCGCTTTCGGCGGCAAGGACGTCGAGTCGATCGCGGTCGAGGAGTTCGTCGAGGGCCACGAGGGCTTCTACGACACGCTGTCGATCGACGGGCACAGCAGGCTCGACTTCGTCTCGCACTACTTCCCCAACGTGCTCGAGGCGATGCGCACACGCTGGATCTCGCCGCAGTTCGTCTCGACCAACCGGGTCGAGGAGGTCGGCGACTACGCGCAGCTTCGTGAGCTGGGCGAGCGCGTCAACGAGGCGCTCGGCATCGGCACCACGGCCACCCACATGGAGTGGTTCTTCGGCCCCAAGGGTCTGCGGTTCTCCGAGATCGGGTGCCGGCCGCCCGGCGTCGGGGCCTGGGACCTCTACTCCGCGGGCAACGACCTCGACCTCTACCGCGAGTGGGCCAACGCGATCGTGCACGGCCAGGTCAGAACCGATCCCTCGCGTCGCTTCGCCACCGGCATCATCGCCCTGCGTCCCGACCGCGACGGCCAGATCACCGGCTACTCGGGGCTCGAGGACGTCCAGGGGAGGTCGGGGGAGTGGGTGATCGACACGCACCTGCCGGATCCCGGTACGCCGACGCAGCCACCGGAGGCCGGTTACATGGCCAACGCCTACATCCGGATGCGGCACCCCGACTACGACGTCCTGCGCGGCATGCTCGACGACGTGGGCCGCACCGTGCAGGTCCACGCGGCATGAGACAGCGCAGCCCGAAGAGGGCGGCGTGAAGCGAGCGGTCACGCTGCTGGGTCCGCAGCGCCGGCCCACGGTCCAGCAGGTCGTCGACGACCCGGCTTCCGGCGGTCCGGTCGCCACCGTGACCGCCGGGTGGCAGGAGCGCGAGGGCGACGACGCCGAGCTGGGCGAGCTGCTCGGTGGCCGCACGGTCAACCTCCGTCTGCACCAGCGCTGGCAGACCATCCTCGAACGCGACCGGGAGTACGCCGTCGCGGAGCGGGAGCACCGGGCGGTCCTCGACGAGCTGCAGGAGCTGTACCTCGTGCAGCTCGACCACGCGCTGCGTGCGACGTACACCGTGGCGCGGCGACAGGACGGGCACCCGCGCACCCGGGAGGCGGCGCTACGGGACGCGCTGACCGTCGTGAACAGCGTCGACGAGCTGCACGTGGCCCGGGTCCGCGAGGTGCACGCGGCTTTCTACGACGCCTGGCGCCCGCACGAGCGGGCCGACGTCGCCGAGCACCGTGACGACGTGCGCCAGTTGCTCGAGACGGCGTCGGCGCTGGTCGTCGCCGGGGGGCACGTCGGGGTGCTGGTGCGGGTCATGCACCTGTTCAACATCGCGCCGTTCGTGCCCGCGACCATCGTGGCCTGGTCCGCGGGTGCGATGGCGCTGACCGAGCGGGTGGTGCTGTTCCACGACCGGGCGCCGCACGGGCCGGCCCAGACCGAGGTGTTCGACGAGGGCCTCGGCCTGGTCAAGCAGATGGTGCTGCTGCCGCATGCGCGCCGGCGCCTGCGGATGGACGACCGGATGCGCATGTCGGTGCTCGCGAGACGGTTCGCCCCGGCCCACTGCGTCGTGCTCGACGACGGCTCCCGCATCGACCTCGCCGACGGCGCGTTGCCGGAGGATGCGCGTGTGGTCGGGTCCGACGGCCGGATCACCGAGTTGGGGTCCGTGTGACGACCGACGCCGCCGACGTGGGACCCGGTCGGCTCGCGATCAATCGTCTTAAGGACGACAAGGCCCGCGACGACGCCGCCGTGGACCGCTTCCTCGACGAGCACGAGATCCCCATCGTCGAGGGCTCCCGCTGCACCTTCGTGTTCCGCGGTGAGGCCGACGAGGTGCATCTCGTGCAGCGCGTCGTCGGGTTGCCCGAGCAGATGCCGCTGCGGCGCATGCACGGCACCGACCTGTGGTACCTCGTGCTCGAGCTGCCCGAGGGCTCGCGTGTGGAGTACCAGATCGAGGTACGCCGCGGTGAGCACCACGAGCGCTTCAACGACCCGCTCAACCCCAAGATCTCGCACAGCCCGATGGGCAGCTCGTCGGTGTGCTTCGCGCACGGGTACGAGACGCCCGACTGGGTGCTGCCCGACCCCGAGGCGCGACCCGGTGAGCTCACCGACCTGGTCGTGCAGAGCCGCGCGATGGGTCGCGACTGCCCCGTGACGCTGTACTTCCCGGCCCGGTTCCGCCGTACGGCGTCGTACCCGCTGCTGCTCGTGCACGATGGTGCCGACTTCCTGCAGTACGCCTCGGCCAAGGTCGTGCTCGACAACCTCATCCACCGCCTCGACATCGCCGAGATGGTCGTGGCGTTCCTGCACCCCGTGGAACGGCTGACGGAGTACGCCGACTCGACCGCGCACGCGCGCTTCGTCACCGACGAGCTGCTGCCGCAGCTGGAGGCCGAGCTCCCGCTGGTCGGTCAGCGCTCCGGGAGGTGCCTGCTCGGGTCGAGCTTCGGCGCGGTCGCGTCGCTCTCGGTCGCCAACCGGTCGCCGGACGCCTACGGCTCGCTGGTGCTCATGTCCGGGTCGTTCGTGTTCACCGACATCGGCACCGACCACGGCGGCGGGCCGATGTTCGACCCGGTCGTGAAGTTCGTCAACCGCTACCGCGCGCGGCCCCGCCGGGTGGCCGACCGGATGTTCGTCAGCTGCGGTGTCTACGAGCCGCTGATCACCCACAACCGGTCGATGGTGCCGACGTTCGAGTCTGCGGGGATGGACGTGCGCTACCGCGAGTCTCGCGACGGCCACAGCTGGGAGAACTGGCGCGACCAGCTGCGTGACGCGTTGTCGTGGGTCTACCCCGGCCCCCAGAAGCTGGTCTACGAGTAGCCCCTCCCTTCGCGTCGAGATTGCGCGAGCGGCGCACCCGGCGCGATCCCGGTCACCCAGGCGCCCTGAGGCCCGACCGCTGTCCAGTCGAGATTGCGCGAGTGGCCCACGCGTCGAGCGCGCGGCCCGCCGCGAACCGGGCCACTCGCGCAATCTCGACGCGAAGGCAGTGCGTCACTGAGCCATGCGCGCAATCTCGACGGGAGTGCGATCGGCCGCAGCGCGCCTCGGTGAGCGGGCCTGAGCCGGATGCGCCACTCGCGCAATCTCGGCGCTAGAGGTGGAGCAGCGGCTGTGCCGCCTCGAGCACCTCGGCGTATGCCTGACGCACGCGGCGTCCGTTGCCCGCGGTGAGGGTGGCCGGGTCGACACCGGCCGAGGAGTCCTGCGGCACCGGCCACTGTGGCGGCTCGGCCGCACCGGACAACGTCCACGCAGCTTGGCGGGCCGCGCCGCGGGCGACGTACTCCGCGGGGGCGGGCACCTCGACACGGGCGTCGAGCAGGCCGGGTGCGAACGCCTGCACCGCGGCCGACTGCGCACCTCCGCCGATGAGCAGCACGCGGCCGACCTCCACCCCCTCGTCGCGCAGCCGGTCCAGCCCGTCAGCCAATCCGCAGAGCATCCCCTCCACCGCTGCCCGCGCAAGGTGTGCCGGGGTGGCGTTGTGCCGGGTCAAACCGTGCAGCAGTCCGGTGGCCGACGGCAGCGCCGGGGTCCGCTCGCCATCGAGGTAGGGCAGCAGGACCAGGCCGTCGCTGCCGGGCGTGGACTGCGCGAGCCGGTCGAGGGTCGCGAGGTCGACGCCGAGCATGCCGGCGGCCGCCGTCAGCACACGCGCGGCGTTGAGGGTGCAGACCAGCGGGAGGAACCGGCCGGTGGCGTCGGCGAAGCCCGCGATCGTGCCACTGGCGTCGGCGGTGGGGGAGTCGGCGACGGCGAAGACGGTGCCGCTGGTGCCCAGCGAGACCACGACGTCGCCGGGCGACAGCCCGAGGCCGAGTGCGGCGGCCATGTTGTCGCCCGTGCCGGGCGCGAGCACGGCGCCATCGTGGGTCTCGCCGACGGGCTCGGCCGGCGCGACGACCCTGGGCACGGCCAGGTCGCGGCCGAACGCCATCCGCAGCAGGTCGTCGCGGTACGCTCCGGTCGCCGGGCTCCAGTAGCCGGTCCCCGACGCGTCGCCACGGTCGGTGGTCGCCGCGCGCGGCGACCCAGGCGACCCGGACGACGAGGCCAGCTGCTGGGTCAACCAGTCGTGCGGGAGCATCACCGAGGCGGCCCGGGCAGCGAGGTCGGGCTCGTGCTCCGCGGTCCAGCGCAGCTTGGTGACGGTGAAGCTGGCACCGGGCACGGAGCCGACGGCGTCGGCCCACTTCTGCTCGCCGCCGAGCTCGTCGAGCAGGTCGGCGGCCGCCTGGGCCGAGCGGTTGTCGTTCCACAACAGCGCGGGGCGCACGACCTCTCCGGAGTCGTCGAGCAGCACCATCCCGTGTTGCTGCCCGCCGACGGCCATGGCTGCGACACCCTCGAGCAGACCCTCGGAGGCCTGCAGCCACGCCTCCCACCACGTGCCCGGGCCGAGCTCGGTGGCGTCGGGGTGCGGTGCGCGTCCCTCGCGCACCACCTCGCCGGTCTCGGCGTCGCACACGAGCACCTTGGTCGCCTGCGTCGAGCAGTCGATGCCGGCGACCAGCGCGCCGCCGCGCGGCTGGTCCGGGCGGGTGCCGGCGGGTCCGGGTGTCGGCATGCGTGCTCCTCGTGGTCAGGGTTGCGGGTGTACGACCGGCTTCACCGCGCTCGGTTCGCGTGCCGGCAGGGTGAGCGCCTCCTCGACCTCGTCCAGGCCGAAGTGGTGCGTCACCAGCCGGTCGAGCTCGACCTCGCCGGACGCCAGCGTGATCGCCGTCGGCCAGGTGTTGGCGTACCGGAAGGTACCGGTCACGTCGAGCTCGTGCTGCTGGATGTGGGCCAACGGCAGCGCGACCTCGTCACCGCCCATCCCGACGAGTACGACGCGTCCCGCGCGTCCCACGCGGCGTACACCCTGCGCGGTCGCCGTCGGGTTGCCCGAGCACTCCAGCAGGACGTCGGCCTCGAAACCGCTCTCGGCGAGTCCGGTCCGCCCGACGTCGACGACCTCGCTGGCCCCGAGCTCTCGGGCGAGCTCGAGCCTGGCGGTGTTGACGTCGGAGACCACGACCTCGGCCGCCCCGAGGGCCAGCGCTGTCTGCATCGCCACCAGGCCGACCGGTCCGGAGCCGGTGACCAACACACGCGAGCCCTTGCCGACGCGGGCGCGGGTGCAGGCCCACACCCCGACCGAGAGCGGTTCGAGCAGAGCCGCGGCATCGTCGGACATCGTGTCGGGAACCGGATGCGCGAACGCCTCGTGCAGCACGACGTACTCGCAGAACGCGCCGTCCACCGGCGGCGTCGCGAAGAACCGCATCCGCGGACACAGGTTGTAGCGACCGGTCAGGCAATGGCTGCAGGCCAGGCAGGGCACGCCGGGCTCGAGCGACACCCGCTGGCCGAGGTCGTGCAGCGAAACGCGGTCGCCCCGGCCGACCACCTCGCCGCTGGCCTCGTGGCCCAGCACCATCGGCGCGCGGACGACGTGGTCGCCGATGCGGCCGTGCTCGTAGTAGTGGACGTCGGAGCCGCAGAGTCCGACCGAGCCGACCCGCACCAGCACCTCGTGCGGTTCCGGCCGGGGCACCGGGCGCTCCTCGACCACGATCTCGTGGGGTGCGTGCAGCACTGCCGCACGCATGCTCCTGGAGCCGTCAGCCATCGGCAAGCCTTCCTGTCCGCGCGCTCGGCGCCCGTCTCCTGCGCTGAGCCCGCCCCTTCGCCTGCGGGGCGGTCTGCCTCGGTGGGGAACCGCGCGGCGGGTCGTGGTCCTGTCCGAGCACAGCCTGGGCGAGCGAGGCATCGGTGACAAGGGTGTCGACGAACCCGGCGCGAACCACCGCCGCCGCGGCCGCGGCCCGGCCCGCCCCCGCGGCGATCGCGACGACCTCGGGAACGGCGCGCAGCTGGTCGAGCGTGATCGCGATGACGCGCTCGTCGAGGTCGGTCCGCAGCGCGTTGCCCTCGGCGTCGAGCAGGCGCCCGCTGACCTCTGCGCACGCGCCGCGAGCCAGACAGTCCTCCCGCTCGGCGGGCGTGACCGCGTCCCAGACCGTCGAGTGGTGCGGCGTCCACGCGCCGACAGCGATCACCGCCTTGGTCAGCTCCTCGAACCGGGACATCGCGTCGGTGATGCGGGGCTCGCTGCGCAGCGCGGCGGCGGTCGCGGCGTCGGGGACGATCAGCGGCGCATAGATCGGGTACGCCCGCCCCCCGCCGACGGAGGCGGCCTGGCGGACGACCTCGACCGTGCTCGTGTCGCGATCCGGGTGCGCCAGCGTTCCGGCGAGCTGCACCACCGTGCACGGGGCCAGCCGCGTCAGCGCCAGGCTGGTCTCCTCGATCGTCCTGCTCCACGTCAGCCCGAGTACGTCGTCGTCGGTCACGACCTCGGTGAGCAGGTCGGCGGTGATCTCGGCGAGGTGCCGCCGCAGCGATGCCTCCGGCTCCGGCGGCGTGTCGATGACGATCGTGCGTCGCACTCCGAGCTCGGACCCGAGCTCGGCGGACAGCTCGGCGTCGATGGTCCCGGGCAGCCGGATGTCGACGTGCACCAGGCCCTGCTCGCGGGCGTCGTTGAGGATCCGGGCGACCTTGAACCGGCTGAGGCCGAACTCGTCGGCGAGCTCGATCTTGGACCGCCCGTCGAGGTAGAAGCGCCGGGCGATGGTCGCCGCCAGCACGAGCTCGGCCGGTCGTACGTGCTGTGCCATCGCCTCCACCCGCCTCATCGGTCTCTTGACAGTGCGGCCGACTCCGGATTCCATGGTGCACATTCGATAAGTGCCGCGCTCATTTGAGCATCCTGCTGGACGAGGCGGCCGAACGCAACACCGTGGGAGGACGAGGTGCGCGCAGCCGTCATCGACCGACCGGGGACCGTGCGGACCGCGGAGGTCCCCGACCCGACGCCCGAGGCCGGCGAGGTCGTGGTCGAGGTGGGTGCCTGCGGCATCTGCGGCACCGACCTGCACATCGCCGACGGGGAGTTCCCGCCGACGCCGTACCCGATCGTGCCCGGCCACGAGTTCGCCGGCTCGGTGGTCGCGCTCGGCACCGGGGTCGACACCGGCATCGCGGTGGGTGACCGGGTCGCGGTGGACCCGTCGCTGTTCTGTGGCCACTGCGCGCCGTGTCGTGCGGGGCGGGGCAACCTGTGCGCGAACTGGGGGGCGACCGGCGACACCGTCGACGGCGCGTTCGCCGAGCTGGTGGCGGTGCCGGCCCGCAACTGCTATCGCATGCCCGAGGACATGACCTGGCAGCAGGGCGCGATGGTCGAGCCCGTCTCGTGCGCCGTGCACGGTGTACGCCGGCTGGGCGTGGAGGTCGGCGAGTCGTTGCTCGTGGTCGGTGCCGGGCCGATGGGTCTGCTGCTCACCCAGCTTCTGGTCCGCGGCGGCGCGAGCGTCACGGTCGTCGACCGCAACGCGGCACGGCTGCCGTTGGCCGAGAAGCTCGGCGCCTCGCGGGTGGCCGGCTCCGTCGCGGAGCTCGACGGCGCACTCTTCGACGCCGCCGCAGACGTGACCGGTGCGGCCCCGGCGATGGAGGACGCGTTCGACGCGCTGCATCGGGGCGGTCGGCTCCTGGTGTTCGGGGTGGCGCCGGCCGAGTCGAGGGTCGCCCTGTCGCCGTTCCGCATCTACAACGACGAGATCACCGTGATCGGCTCGATGGCGGTACTCCACTCCTTCGGCGCAGCTCTGGACCTGATGGCCTCCGGCGCGGTGCACACCGACGAGCTCGTGTCCCACCAGCTGCCGCTCAACGAGTACCCCGCGGCCCTCGACCTGGTCCGCGAGGGCGCGGGCACGAAGGTCCAGGTGCTGCCGGGCCTCGCCGGGGACTGACCGTGCGCGGGGTCTACCTCCCGGGCGACCGACGGGTCGACGTGCGCAGCGTGCCCGATCCCGAGCCGGGCCACGGCCAGGTGCTGCTGCGGCCGCGCGCGTCCACGATCTGCGGCAGCGACCTTCGGGCGATCTACCGCGAGCATCTCGGCACCGGGCCGGAGGCGTACCGCGACGTGGTCGCCGGTCACGAGCCGTGTGGCGACGTGGTCGCGCTCGGTCCCGGCTGCACCCGCGTCCGCGAGGGCGAGCGGGTCGTCGTCTACCACATCAGCGGGTGTGGGCTGTGCGACGAGTGCCGCCGTGGCTATCACATCAGCTGCACGTCGTCGCAGCGTCGCGCGTACGGCTGGCAGCGCGACGGCGGGCACGCCGACCTGATGGTCGCCGACGAACGCGACCTACTGACCCTGCCGGACTCCCTGACCCATCTCGACGGCGCCTGTGTCGCCTGCGGCTTCGCCACCGCGTACGAGGCGCTGGCTCGGGCCGGAGTCTCCGGTGCGGACACGGTGCTGGTCACCGGGCTCGGCCCGGTCGGCCTCGCGGCCGGGCTACTCGCACGCGCCCTGGGGTCGGCCCAGATCGTCGGTACCGACCCGAACGCCGACCGCCGAAAGCTCGCCGAGTTCACGTCCGCCGTGGACCACGCGCCTCCCGGCGACGACGACCTGCGCGACCTGCTGGGGGACGGGGCCAGCGTGGCGGTGGAGTGCTCGGGCTCGGGTGCCGGTCGGGTCACCGCCGTCCGCCACACCGCCCGCTGGGGCCGGTGCGTCCTGGTCGGTGAGGGGCCCGACCTCGCGCTCGACGCGAGCCGGGACGTCATCCACCGCCAGCTGACCCTCATCGGGTCGTGGGTCTCCAGCACCGTCCGGACCGGTGAGCTGCTGGGCCTGCTCGACCGCTGGCGGCTGCACCCCGAGCGCATCGTCACCGACCGTTTCCCGCTCGAGGAGGCGGAGCGCGCCTACCGGGTCGCCGACGAGGGGGCCGCGGGCAAGGTCGGCCTGGTCATGAACGGCCTGGACGGCACACACGGCACAGATGGCATGGACGGCATCGACGAGAGAGGAAGCACGTCATGAGCACGCGACGTCGTACCGGTGCGGTCCTGGCCGCGGCGACCCTGAGCCTGGGTGCCGGCTGCGCCGGCGCCGGGTCCCTGGTCGGCGGCGGGGGAGGGACGGACCTCGTGGTCGCGATCGTGTCCAACCCGCAGATGGAGGACGCGGTCACGCTGTCGAGGGAGTTCGAGGCCGACAACCCCGGCATCGACGTGCAGTTCGTGTCGCTGCCGGAGAACGAGGCCCGCGCGAAGATCACCGCGTCGGTGGCCACCGGCGGCGGGGAGTTCGACGTCGTCATGATCAGCAACTACGAGACGCCGCAGTGGGCGGCCAACGACTGGCTGGTCAACCTGCAGCCGTACGCCGAGCGCACGCCCGGCTACGACCCGCAGGACATCATCCCCTCGATCCGCGAGTCGCTGTCCTATCGCGGCGACCTGTACTCCGTGCCGTTCTACGGCGAGTCGTCGTTCCTGGTCTACCGCAAGGACCTGTTCCGCGAGGCCGGGCTGCAGATGCCCGCGCAGCCGACCTGGCCGCAGGTCGCCCGGCTCGCAGAGCAGCTGGACGACCCGGCGAACGACGTGTCCGGCATCTGCCTGCGCGGGCTGCCCGGCTGGGGTGAGAACCTCGCCCCGCTGAACACCGTCGTCAACACCTTCGGTGGTCGCTGGTTCGACATGAACTGGCGCGCGCAGCTGACCTCGCAGCCGTTCACCGAGGCGGTCCGGTTCTACGTCGACCTGGTCCGCAGCTACGGCGAGCCCGGCGCGGCCGCGAGCGGGTTCTCCGAGTGCGTCACGCGCTACAGCCAGGGTCAGGCGGCGATGTGGTACGACGCGACGTCGATGGTCAGCACCATCGAGTCGCCCGACGACAGCACGGTCGTCGGCAAGAACGGGTACGCACCCGCGCCCGTGGTCGAGACCGACTCGTCGGGCTGGCTGTACGCCTGGTCGCTGGGCATGCCCAAGACCTCCGAGCACAAGGACGCCGCCTGGCGCTTCATGTCCTGGGTGACCGACAAGGACTACATCCAGCTCGTCGGCCGCGAGCTCGGCTGGGAGCGCGTGCCGCCGGGGAGCCGGTTGTCCACGTACCAGATCCCGCAGTACCGCGAGGTGGCCCGGACCTACGCCGAACCGACCCTGCGCGCGATGGAGGAGGCCGACCCGGACAACCCCACGTCGCAGCCGGTGCCGTACCAGGGGATCCAGTTCGTCGGGATCCCGGAGTTCCAGGACCTGGGCACCCGGGTCAGCCAGCAGGTCTCGGCCGCGATCGCCGGCCAGACCAGTGTCGGCGACGCGCTCGGTCAGGCGCAGCTGTACGCCGAGACCGTCGGCGAGTCCTACCAGGAGGAGCGATGACCGCTCTCGACACGTCCGTCACCGACCGGCCGGCCCCCGTCCGTTCGGCCAAGCCTGATCCGAGCCGGTGGTCGCGAAGGGCGCCGCTGCTGCCGGCCCTGGTGTTCGCGATCATCGTCACGCAGCTGCCGTTCCTGCTGACGGTGTGGTACTCGCTGCAGTCGTGGAACCTGGTGCGACCGGGCTCGGAGCACTTCGTCGGTCTCGCCAACTACGTCGACGTGTTCTCCGACGCAGTGTTCCGTGAGGCCGCGCTCAACACCGTCGTGATCACCGGGTCGTGCGTCGTGGTCTCCATGCTGCTCGGGATCATGCTGGCGGTGCTGCTCGACCGGAAGTTCGTCGGCCAGGGTGTGGTGCGCACGCTGCTCGTCACCCCGTTCCTGGTCATGCCGGTGGCCGGCGCGCTGCTGTGGAAGACCACGATGTTCGACCCCGTCTTCGGGATCGTGAACTTCGTGCTCTCGCCGTTCGGGATCGAGGACGTCGACTGGGTCTCCGAGTTCCCGCTGACGTCCATCGTGATCGCGCTGGTCTGGCAGTGGACACCGTTCATGATGCTGCTCGTGCTGGCCGGGCTGCAGAGCCAGAGCCGCGACGTGCTCGAGGCGGCCCAGGTCGACGGCGCGACCGGATGGCGGACCTTCACCTCGCTGACGCTGCCGCATCTGCGCCGCTACATCGAGCTCGGTGTGCTGCTCGGAGCCATCTACGTCGTCAACACGTTCGACCAGATCTACATGATGACCCAGGGCGGGCCCGGCACCGCGAGCGCCAACCTGCCCTTCTACATCTACCAGCGGGCGTTCCTCGGCTTCGACATCGGCCAGGCCGCCGCGATGGGCGTGGTTGTCGTCATCGGGACGATCATCGTCGCGATGTTCGCGCTGCGCGTGATCTTCAAGAGCTTCATCCAGGAGGACTCCTGATGGCCGCAACCGCAGTCGCCACAACCAGCCGTCGACGCACCCGCGGTGCGCTCCTCACCGCGCTCACCTGGCTCGTCGGGCTCGGGTTCTTCTTCCCGGTGTTCTGGATGGTGCTGACGTCGTTCAAGCGCGAGGCGGACGCGTACACCGACCCGCCGACGCTGTTCTTCGAGCCGACGCTGGACCAGTTCCGCAACGTGTTCGAGCGCGGTGCGCTGCCCTACCTCGCGAACTCGCTGTTCGCCACGGTCGTGTCGACGCTGCTGGTGCTGCTGTTGGCCGTCCCCGCGGCGTACGCGCTCTCGATCCGCCCGGTGCGCAAGACCCAGGATGTGCTGTTCTTCTTCATCTCCACCAAGATGCTCCCGGTGGTCGCGGTGATCGTGCCGCTGTACGTCGTGGCCGGCGAGCTTTCCATGCTCGACAACATCTGGATGCTCATCATCCTCTACACCGCGATGAACCTGCCGATCGCGGTGTGGATGATGCGGTCGTTCCTGCTGGAGATCCCCCGCGAGGTCCTCGAGGCTGCCGAGGTCGACGGCGCGCCGTTGCCGAAGCTGATGCGCGAGGTCATGCTGCCGATGGTCACGCCGGGGCTCGCTG
This sequence comes from Nocardioidaceae bacterium, assembly GCA_035557095.1. Taxonomy (GTDB): domain Bacteria; phylum Actinomycetota; class Actinomycetes; order Propionibacteriales; family Nocardioidaceae; genus JALZDI01. Next base: position 33,665 of record DATMEB010000111.1, read on the forward strand.
CCACCGCGCTGATCTGCGTGATCTTCGCGTGGAACGAGTTCTTCTTCGCGGTCAACCTCACCGCGGCACGCGCGGGCACCGTGCCGGTGTTCCTCGTCGGCTTCATCACCAGCGAGGGGCTGTACTGGGCGCAGCTGTCGGCGGCCGCCACGGTCGCGTCGGTGCCGGTGATCCTGGCCGGCTGGATGGCGCAGAAGCAGCTCGTACGCGGGCTCTCCATGGGCGCCATCAAGTAGCGCACCAACCCCCGTTGCGCCATCCCTTCGCCAAACAGGGTCGCCTACGCGGGCGGCGGCGTCTGCTGCTCCAGCTCCACCGAGCCCGGGTCGTCACCGCCGAGGTCGAAGCGGAACGGCGGGTAGGCGTCGGTCATCAGCGCTGCATACGAGGCGACGCGCAGGGCCCACCGGTTCATCCCGAGCACGAGGTCGAAGACGCCGCGCGGGTACTTACCGGTGAACAGCAGCACGATCGCCGCGATGAGTACGAGAAGACCGATCAGGCCGGCGCCGGCGGGCACGGTCTCGAGCCCGTCAGACGTCATGACGACGTAGGTTCCGCCGCCGACGAAGAACGCGACCACGAGGTAGTGCGGGATCGCCAGCAGCCACCACTTCACCAGCACCAGACCACGCGAGAGGTGGTCGGGGTAGCTCACGTCGAGGCTGGCGGGGTACTCGGGGATGTCCCGGAGCGCGAACGGCGGGTACTTGTCCGTGCCCAGAGCGCCGTAGGCGTAGTAGGCGACCCGCCACGACCACCGCAGTACCCCGACGTTGAAGTTGAACATGCCGTGGGGGTAGCGCCCCGTGAACAGGATCGCGAAGAACGCGACCACGCTGACCGCGAAGAACGCGACCCAGAGGAATGTCAGCACGATGTAATGAGGTATCGCCAGGAGCCACTTGACCAACCACAGCCACCGGCTCAGACCTGGGTCGAGCCGACCCTCGACCCGTACCGGGTATCCGACAGCATGCGCCATCGCAACCATCTCCTTGGTTTGCGGGCGCCGCGTCGTCGCGACGTCGAGTACACGCCCGCTCCTGCCACGATGGACCCGAACCAAGGGGTTGCGTGGGGAAACCGCCAACTCCGCGCTGCTCGGACGCGGGGTCGGCGGTCTCCTGTTCACGCGGGTGGCGTCAGCGGCGCAGCCCCAGCCTGCGCGAGCAGGTCGGCCAGGCGCGCCAGCCCTGGTGCCGGCGCACCCGCTCGGCCACCCTGATCTGCTCCACCTTCGTCGCCCGGTGGGCGTTGCGTGCGAACCTGCGTCCGCCGAAGGCGCGCCAGGTCGAGCGGCTGAACTGCAGCCCGCCGTAGTAGCCGTTGCCGGTGTTGATGTGCCAGCGCCCGCCGGACTCGCAGCGCGCGAGGCGGTTCCAGGTGTGCATGGACGCGGCCTCCGCGGGGGTGGCGACGGCCAGGGGCGCAAGCGCGGCCAGGAGGGTGACGACGAGAGTTGCAACATGCATGCGTGCGAACACGACGACCGGACCTCTCCACCGCCTGCGAGGTGAGCTGTCGGGTTCGGGCGGAAGGTCTTGGCCCGGCCCCCGGTCACTGTCAGTGACCGTGGGCTTCACCCCAAGGTGCTCGTGCTGCGAGTGGGGCACGCGAGAACGTCTACGCATGCATCACCGCAGCGGAGAAACCGGAAATCGATGGGTCCCCCGCTCCTGTCCGGGTGTGATGTCTCGAGGGATCCGCGGGCCGTGGACAGGATTCGGCGTGGCGAGCCCGGCGGTGTCGCGTCTGTGACGGGACTCGAAGAGGCTAAGAAACGTCACGCAGGTAGGCAAGGGACTCAGGGGATTCCACGCGTAACCTCCGCCACAGTTTTAACCTTGGAGTTACCTTTAGGTTCCCGCGACCGCCGTGAACGACTCGAGGATCCTCGCCCAGCCGTCGGTATCGCCGACCGAGTCGCGCAGGGACTCCCAGCCCTCACCGTGGCGGTCCAGCTCCGAGTGCGTGAGCGTGACCGTGGTCCGGCCGGGGGCCTCGGCCACGAACCGCACGTCGACCCGGCTCGCCAGCGCGGGGTCGTCGACCGCCTCCCAGGTCGGGCCGATGTGCCACGACATCGCCACGTGGCCGGGCGGGTCCCACGCCAGCACCGTGCCCCAGTCGCACTCGGCGCCGTCGGTGGTCCGCTCGTACCAGCGCCCACCCACGCGAGGCTCGAGGACGGCGACCTCGAGGTCGCTGTTCCCGAGGTGGTGGCTGTACGGCCACCAGGTGTCGAACCGCTCGGTGAAGACCGTGAAGGCCTTCTCGAGCGGGGCTGCAACGGTCACGGTGACGCTTACCTGCGTCGCCTGGGTCGCCTGGCTCTTCTGGGTCATTGCTCCTCCTGCTCCTCCACCGCGTCTTTGAAGGACGACAGCGCCTGGGTCCAGAACTGTGCGAAGTACTGCTGAATGCCCTCCAGCGCCGGCGGGTTCAGCCGGTAGAGCCGGCGGGTGCCGACCGCCTCGTCGACGACCAGGCCGGCGCTCTTGAGCACCTTGAGGTGCTGCGACACGGCCGGCCGGCTCACCGGGAGCTCCCCGGCCAGCTGCCCCACCGCGCGCGGGCCGCGCCCGAGACACTCGAAGACCGCCCGTCGCGTCGGGTCGCCGAGCGCGTGCAGCACCGCCCCCGCGTCGCCAACTCGGTAAGTCTCCACGAACGGTAAGTATTCACTTACTAACACCCTTCGTCAAGACCCGGTGCGCTCGTGGCAGGATCGGCGCCGTGGGACTTCTGGACAGTGCGGACTGGCAGGGCAACATCCTCATCGGCGGCGAGTGGCGCACCGGTCGGGGCGGTGACTACGCGGTCGTCGAACCGGCGACCGGTGCGGAGATCGGTCGGATGGGCCGGGCCACGGCCGAGGATGTGGCCGAGGCCGGCAAGATCGCGCTCGCGGCCCAGCAGGAGTGGGCCGACCTGCCGCACACCGCGCGTGCGGCGGTGCTCCGCCGGGCCGGAGACCTCTGGCAGCAGCACGCCGAGGAGATCAGCGGCTGGAACGTGCGCGAGGTCGGTGCCGTACCCGGCATGGCCGGGTTCGCGCTGCACGTCGCCGCGGAGGAGTGCTACGAGGCGGCGTCCCTGCCCAGCCGCGCCATCGGGGAGGTCCTGCCCTCCGAGCAGCCCCGGCTGTCCATGGCCCGGCGGGTTCCGGCCGGTGTCGTGTCGGTGATCTCGCCGTTCAACGTGCCGATCATCCTCGGCATCCGCTCGGTGGCGCCGGCCCTGGCCCTCGGCAACGCCGTGCTCCTCAAGCCGGACCCGCGCACAGCGGTCACCGGCGGCACGCTGATGGCCCGCGTGTTCGAGGAGGCCGGGCTGCCGCCGGGCGTGCTGCAGATGCTGCCGGGCGGCGTGGAGGTCGGTGAGGCGGTCGTTACCGACCCCAGCGTGCGGGTCGTGTCGTTCACGGGCTCCACGCCGGTGGGGCGCCGGATCGGCGAGCTCGCCGGCCAGTACCTCAAGCGTGCGCACCTCGAGCTGGGGGGCAACTCCGCGCTGCTGATCCTCGACGACGCCGACGTGGACGCCGCGGTCAACCTCGCTGCCTGGGGCTCGTTCTTCCACCAGGGCCAGATCTGCATGACCACCGGCCGGCACCTGGTCGACGAGAGGCTGTACGACGACTTCGTCGAGCGGCTCGCGGGCAAGGCCCAGGCCCTGCCGGTGGGCAACCCCGCGACCGACGAGGTCGCACTCGGACCGGTCATCGACGCCGGCCAGCGCGACAAGATCCACCAGCTGGTCACCGCCAGCACGGGCGAGGGTGCCCGGCTCGCCGCCGGCGGGGACTACCAGGACCTCTTCTACCGTCCGACCGTGCTCGCCGACGTCCCGGTCGGCTCGCCTGCGTACGCCGAGGAGGTGTTCGGTCCTGTCGCGCCGGTCACGCGTGCTCGGTCCGTCGACGAGGCCGTCGAACTGGCACGCAGCGGTGACTACGGCCTCTCGCTGGGCATCGTCACCCGGGACGTGATGCGCGGACTCGCGGTCGCCGAGAGGATCCCGACCGGGATCGTGCACATCAACGACCAGACCGTCAACGACGAGGCCAACGTGCCGTTCGGCGGCGTGGGCGCGTCGGGCACCGGTGCCAGGTTCGGCGGCGCCGCCGCCAACATCGAGGCCTTCACCGAGACGCGTTGGATCACGATGCGGGGCGAGCCCGCGGCGTACCCGTTCTGACTCCGTTCCTCGCGCCGAGACTGCGCGAATGGCCCACCCACGCCCTCGCGACGCAATGCAGGCGGGTGTCCGGCTAGAGCGGTCCGATCTCGGCGCGGTTGCCGCTGGCGATCTCGGTCGACAGCCGTTCCAGCATCTCGTCACCGAGCTCCACACCGCGCTCGCGCGCCTGCTGCTCCAGCGCCGCGCGGACCTGCTCGGCCGGGCGCTCCGCATGCGTCTCGAACACGTTCTCGGCGAGCTCCGCGAGCTCCTGCGAGACGTCCTGGTGCGGGGTGTCGGTCTCGGGCAGCGGTTCGTTCGGCATCGAGTCCATACCCCGGACGCTACCCACTGCCGTCTGCGGTACGCCGTCGCCCGCCGCGACGGCGGAGGAAATAGCATCGACACCATGGCGAAGCAGCGGGACCGGGGCGGGCGCTGCCATGACTGACGGTCACGGGCACGGTCACGCGCACGGGGCACACGACTTCCGCACGGCCGCGGGGGAGCACCGCCGCCGGCTCGTGCTGGTGCTGCTGATCTCGCTGGCGATCCTGGTCGCCGAGGTGATCGGTGGGTTCCTGTCGGGGTCGCTGGCGCTGCTGGCCGACGCGGCGCACATGCTCACCGACGTCGCCGGTCTCACCATCGCCCTGGTCGCGATCGCGCTCGCGCAGCGGCCGCCCACGCTGACCCGCACCTGGGGCCTGGCCCGCGCGGAGGTCCTGGCCGCGGGCCTCAACGCGCTCGTGCTCATCGCGGTGGGCATCTGGGTGCTGGTCGAGGCGGTCCGACGCTTCGCCGACCCGCCCGAGATCGCCACCGGCACGATGCTGGTCTTCGGTGTCGTCGGCCTGGCCGGCAACGCCGTCGCGATCTGGCTGCTGGCCTCGGCCCAGCGCGACAGCATGAACGTGCGCGGTGCGTTCCTGGAGGTGGTCAGCGACGCCGTCGCGAGCGTGGGCGTGCTGGTCGCGGCCCTGCTCACCCGCTACACGTCGTTGCCGGCCGCGGACACGGTGGTCGCGGTGGGCATCGCGGTGTTCATCTTGCCGCGGGCGGTCAAGCTGCTGCGCGAGGCCGTCCTGGTCCTGCTGGAGAGCACACCACGCGACGTCGACCTCGCGGAGGTACGCCGGCACATCCTGGAGATCTCACGGGTGCTCGACGTACACGACCTGCACGCCTCCACGGTCACCTCCGGGCTGCCGGTGCTGAGTGCACACGTGGTCGTCGACGGCGGCTGCTTCCACGACGGGCACGCCCCGCAGGTCCTGGACCAGCTGCAGCACTGCCTGGCCGCCGACTTCGACGTACTGCACTCCACCTTCCAGCTCGAGCCCGACGGCCATCTGCACCACGAGCAGACGCACCACCCCTGAGCGCGGATCCGAGCGCGGAGGCGGGGTAAAGACTCCGCGGTTTTGACACGGATGTGACGTGTCGGCAGCACGCTTGACCTATGACTGGGGGACACCTACTTCGCTACGTCGCGGCCTCGTCACTGGCCGTGCTCTTCGCCGTAGCCGGCCTCGCCTCGCCGGCGTACGCACACACCGAGCTCGACAACGCCATCCCGGCGGCCGGGTCGACTCTCGGCACGACGCCCGGCACGATCCAGCTGACCTTCACCGAGCCGGTCGACGCCGACCTCGCGACCGTCGTGGTGCGCGGCCCAGACGGGGCGCTGCTTTCCGACGGTGCGGTACGCCAGTCGGCCACCGGGCTGATGCAGCCGATCGTCCCGACGAGGAAGGCAGGGATGCTCGAGGTCTCATACCGGGTCATCTCCCTCGACGGCCACCCGGTCTCCGACACGTTCAGGTTCGAGGTGACGCGTGGCGACCCGAACGCGCAGCCGCCCGGGTCCGACCAGTCGCAGGCAGCGGGTGCCGGTGGCGGCGGCGACGACTCCGGGGGCTCGCTCACTGCGCCGCTGATCGGAGCGGCGGCGGTGCTCCTGCTGATCGTGGTCGGCGCACTGGTGGCCCGCCGGCGCCGCGACAGCGCTGAGACCGCGCAGCCGTCCGTCTCGCCACCGCCTGCCTCACCCCCGGCGACTCCACCGGCCTCATGACCAGCGGCACGCACAGCTCGGTGGCCAGTCCCGCTCCTCACCGGGAGGCACCGTCGCGCCGTATCTCGGTCAGCGGAAGGCGGCTGCTGCTGGCTGCTCCGGCCGCCGCTGTGCTGGTCATGCTGCTGGCACTCGTGCTGGGTGGCGGCTCACCCGAGCCGGTCGCCCCGGGCCTGCCGGATCCGGGCCTGCTGACGGCCTGGGGTCTCCCGCTGGTCCGCCTCGCCTTCGACCTGTGCGCGGTCGCCGTGATCGGCGCGCTGGTGACCGCCCTGCTGCTGCCAGAGGCCGGCTTCGCGCAGTGGGCGCCCCGTGCCCTGCGGGCCACGGCGTGGAGTGCCGCGGCGTGGTCGGTGTCGGCCGCTACGCTGCTGCTGCTGACGATCTCGAACGTGCTCGGCGTCTCGCCGGCCGCGGTGTTCGGCTCCGACGGGTTCACCGGGTACGCCTGGCAGCTCGCCCAGGGCCGCGGCCTGCTGCTGGTGGTCGCCGCCGGCATCGTGCTGGCGGCGTACTCCCGGTGGACCAGCACCCGCGCCGGCGTCGCGTTGCTGCTCGTCGTCGCCGTGGTCGGCATGCTGCCCGTGCTGTTCTCCGGGCACTCCGCGGCCGCGAGCGACCACGACCTGGCTACCTCCAGCCTCGTGCTGCATGTGGTGGCGGCGTCGGTCTGGGTCGGCGGCCTTGCCGGCGTACTGCTGCTCTTACGCCGCGACCCGCAGGTGCTCGGCAAGGTGGTGCCGCGCTACAGCGTGCTGGCGCTGGTCTGCTTCGGCGCCGTGGCGTTCTCGGGCCTGCTCAACGCCTGGGTACGGACCTCGGGCGATCTCGGCCTGTGGGCCGACTCCGGCTATGGCGCGCTGCTGGCGGTCAAGATCGCCGCGCTGGTCGCGCTCGGCTTCTTCGGCTGGTCGCACCGCCGGCGCTCGGTCGGTGACGTCGCCGCCGGTCGTCCGCGCGCGTTCGCCCGCCTCGCCACCGTCGAGGTGCTGGTGATGGCGGCGACGGTCGGTGTCGCGGTAGCGCTGTCGCGCACGCCGCCGCCGGTCGGTGCCGCTGCCGAGGTCCCTTCCCACGGCACCGGCCACCCCACGCTCGGCAGCGACGTCGCTCCGTTCACGCTGTCCCGGATCTTCACCGAGTGGCGTCCGGACGCGATCTCTCTCGTGCTCATCGTCGTGGCCGTCGCGGCCTACGTCGCCGGTGTACGCCGGCTGCGCCGCGACGGCATCCCGTGGCCGTGGCTCCGGGTCACCGCTGCGGGCGCTGCCACGGCCGTCGCGCTGCTCGCCACCAGCGGCGGGCTCGCGGTGTACTCCACCGCAGCGTTCTCGATCCAGGTCGCGCAGTTCCTGGTGCTGTTCATCGTCGTACCGACGCTGGTCACGCTCAGTGCCCCGGCCAGGATGGTCATCGAGGTCAGCCGCCCGCGCGGCGCCGACGTCGAGTACGACCCGGCGTGGCTGCCAGCGCCGTTCCGCTCCCGTGCCCTGGTGTGGGTCACCGACCCGCTGAACACGCTGATCGTCGTCACCGTGATGGTCTTCGCGCTGTACGCCACGCCGTTGCTCGAGGCGTCCCTGCGCAGTGCTCCGCTGCACCTGACCGTCAACGTGTTCGCCCTGGTGATCGGCTGCCTGTTCTGGTGGTCGGTGCTCGGTCTCGACCCGGTTCCCGCGCCGCGACCGCGCTCGTACCGGCTGTGGGTGCTGGCCGGGTTCGCGGTGCTGTTCGCGGGCATCGCCGCCCGCATCTACCTCAGCGAGGTCGTCCTCGCGGGCGACTGGTTCTCCGAGCTCGACTGGCAGTGGGTGGAGATGCCGCTCGACCAGCAGGCCGGCGCCCAGCTGATGTGGGTGAGTGCTCTCGTGCTGGGGCCGCTACTTGCGCTGCTGGCCCGGCCGCGACCAGCGGTGGCCACGCAGCGCGACACCGAGGACGTTCCGGAAGATACGGCGTAGCAGGCCCGGCTAGTCACGGACGTCGGTGGCAGGCACGCGCCGGTCACTGAGCGCGCGCATCACCGGGGTGGCGGCGACGCCGTGCACGATCACGCTGAACAGGATCGTGAAGCCCACCGTGGCCCAAAGCCAGGCCAGGTCGGGCAGGAAGCTGCCGCTGACGAACGCCAGGTAGAACACGGAGCTGACCCCGCGGACGCCGAACGCGGCCATCGCGACGCGCTCCCTCCGGGGCGCCGGCACACCCACCAGCGACAGCAGGCCGAACAGCGGGCGCACGACGAGCACCAGCAGCACGCCGATGAGCGCGCCGCTCCAGGTCAGCGACTCGAACAGCCCGCCGGACATCGCCACGCCGAGCAGCAGCAGGAGCACCCACGTCAGGATGCGCTCGAACTGCTCGATGAAGTGGTGCAGCTCGAAGTGGTAGGCGTGCCTGCGCTCGGTGTTGCGGATCGTCAGCGCCGCGACGAACACGGCGACGAAGCCGTTGGCGTGCACGAGCTCGGCCAGGCCGTAAACCCCCAACGTCATCGCGAGTCCCAGCATGGGCTCGCCGTAGTCGGCCAGTCGCAGCGACGGCACCGGCGCGGTGAACGACATCCGCCCGAGCAGCCATCCGGACCCCCAGCCGATGACAACGCCCAGCGCGATCTTGCCGAGGAGGTCCCACGCGACCCACTCCGGCAGCCACTGCGACGACGCGCCCCCGGCAGCCATCAGCACCGCGGCCGAGACGAACGGGAACGCGAGGCTGTCGTTGAGCCCGGCCTCCGAGGTGAGCGCGAACCGGACCTCGTCCTGCTCGTCGTTGGTGGCCTCGTCGCCGGTAGACGGCGCACCCACCTGCACGTCCGAGGCCAGAACCGGGTCGGTCGGTGAGAGCACCGCCCCGAGGAGCAGGGCGCTCGCCGGAGCCAGGCCGGCGAGTCCCCAGCCGAGGGCCGCCACCGAGATGATGCACAGCGGCATCGCCAGCACGATCAGCCGCCGGGTCGTACGCCACCCGCGCAGGCTCACCGGACGGTCGATCGCCAGGCCGACGCCCATGAGCGCCACGATCACGGTGACCTCGGCCAGCCGCTCGGCGTACTCGTAGTGGACCACGGGGTCGATCGGCGACGCGTCGACCACCGCACCGAGCAGCAGTCCCGCGGCCACGAACGCCATCGGCCCGGACACGGCATAGTCGGCGAGCAGGCGGGGGAGGACCGCACCGGCCAGCAGGGCGATCCCCGCGACGAGATACAGGGAGTCGCCGTCGAGGGTCATGCGGCCACGGTAAGCGACCTGTTCGGCGCATCGGCGATGATGTGAGCATGCGCACCGTGGACATCCGCGAGGACGTGATCCGGCTGGGTCAGTTCCTCAAGCTCGCCGACCTCGTCGACAACGGTGCCGACGTCAAGCCGCTGGTCGCGGACGGCCAGGTCGTCGTCAACGGGGAGACCGAGACCCGCCGAGGCCGGCAGCTGGTTCGCGGTGACGTCGTCGCCGTGCTCGGCGAGGAGGTACGGGTCGGCTGACCGGTCAGCGCACGCCGACCAGGTCGACCACGAAGATCAGCGTCTCGCCCGGCGCGATGACACCGCCCGCGCCGCGGTCGCCGTACGCCAGGTGCGGCGGGACCACGAGCCGGCGCCGGCCACCGACGCGCATGCCGCTGACGCCCTGATCCCAGCCCTGGATGACGGTGCCGGTGCCGAGCGGGAACTGCAGCGGCTCGCCGCGGTTGTACGACGCGTCGAACTCCTCACCCGTGGAGTAGGCAACGCCGACGTAGTGCACGTCGACCACCGTTCCGGGCCTGGCCTCGTCGCCGGCGCCCTCGACGATGTCGAGGACCTCGAGGTCGCCCGGGGGCGGTCCCTCCGGGAAGTCGATCTCGGGCTTGTCCGTCACTGCGCCTCCGTCACTGGTCCGCTGTTCAGTGCGTCCCTGGTCAGTGGGCCTCGTCGATGCGCGCGTCACCGGGCCGCACTCCGGGCCGAACCTACTGGGCCGACTGCTGGGCCGAACTACTGGGCCGAACTACTGGGCCGAACTACTGGGCCTGCGACACGTACCCCGACAGCTGGTCGCGCTCGAACTCGAGCTCGCCGATCCGGCTCTTGACGACGTCACCGATGCTGATGATGCCGGCGAGCCGGCCCTCGACCGTCACGGGGACGTGCCGGATGCGCTGGTTGGTCATCAGCGCCATCAACGAGTCGATCGGCTCGTTCGGCTCACAGGTCCGTACCTCCGCGGTCATGATCGTCTCGACCGCCCGGTCCAGTACCTCCGCGCCGGTGGCCAGTCCACGGACGACGTCGCGCTCGGACACGATCCCCTGTACCTCGGTGGGGTCGGAGGCGACCACGACGGCGCCGATGTTGTGCTCAGCCAGCAGGTCCACCAGCTCGCGCACGGTGGCGTCCGGGCCGATC
>DATMEB010000112.1:0-9822 GCA_035557095.1 Nocardioidaceae bacterium
AGACACGGTCGCGCAGCCGGGCCAAGAGCCTCCAGACGCGTGAAGGCTGCCTCTCTTGGGCGGTAAAGAGTTCTTCACCACCCTGTCGGTGTCGGAGGCGTTGGCAGGCTTCCAACCGAGTCGACGCACCGGTGAAGAGACGGTCCTCCGGGAGGATTCGCTCGGCCGGGTGCCGGTCTCTGCGGTGGTGTCGGGCGCGGATCTCCCCGGATTCGCCCGGTCGACGGTCGACGGTTACGCCGTCCGAGCTGCTGACACCTACGGCGCGAGCGACGGGCTCCCGGCGTACCTCGACATGATCGGCGCGGTGCGGATGGGCGCCGCCGCCGACGTCGCGGTTCGCCCGGCCACCGCAGTCCAGATCCCCACCGGAGGGGTCATCCCGAACGACGCCGACGCGGTGGTGATGGTCGAGCACACGCAGGTCACGACACCCGACGTGATCGAGGTGACCCGGCCGGTCGCGGTGGGGGAGGGAATCGTCCGCGCCGACGAGGACGTGGCCCAGGGGGCCGAGATCGCACCCGCGGGTCGACCGTTGCGGGCCCAGGACCTCGGGCTCCTCGCAGCGGCAGGGGTCACCGAGGTGACCGTGTGTGCACGACCGAGGGTGGCGATCATCTCCACGGGCGACGAGGTCGTGCCGCCAAGCGCCAAGGAGCTGAGGCCGGGTCAGGTCCGGGATGCCACGGCTTCCGCGCTGGCGGCACTGGTGACCGAGGCAGGTGGCGAGCCATCGCTTCGGGGGATCGTTCCTGACGACCTCGACGCGCTGACCAAGACACTCGAATCCGCCCTGCAGGACAGCGATCTGGTCGTCGTCTCGGCCGGATCGTCCGTCGGTGCCCGCGACGAGACGACCGCCGCGGTCGAGTCCCTGGGCGGCCCGGGCATCTTCTGCCACGGGCTGGCGGTGAAGCCGGGCAAGCCCACACTGCTGGCCGAGTGCTCCGACGTGCCAGTGATCGGGCTCCCGGGGAACCCGCTGTCCGCACTCGTCGTGTTCCGCCTCGTCGGACTGCAGATCCTCCGACTGGTCGGCGGCATCACCCGGCCACCTGCGGAGCCGACGAGGTCTGCCGTCCTGGCGCGCAGTGTTGCCTCGGCCGCGGGTCGGCTGGACGTGGTGCAGGTGCAGGTCCGCGACGACGTCGCCACCCCGCTGTTCGGGTTTTCCGCGCTGTTGTCGATCCTCACCGACTCTGACGGGTATGTCGTGATCCCGGAGGCAGCAACCGGCCTCGAGTCGGGGTCGGACGTCACCGTGACGATGTACCGGTAGCGTGACCGCCCGTGCACGAGAGCCCCTTCATCAGCGATGTCCCCGCCGAGTCCGCTCTGCGGGCCTGGATGGACACCTGCGCTGCCGCCGGCTGCCCGTCGCGCCTCGAGGCAGAACGCCTCTCGTTGGAGGACGCGGTCGGGCGGGTGACGGCCGAACCGGTCTGGGCGACTCGATCCTCTCCGGTTGGGGACTCCTCCGCGATGGACGGCATCGCGGTCCTGGCGAGCGACACCAGTGGTGCCTCGCAGACCACCCCGCTGCAGCTCGAACCTGATGCCTACGAGGTCGTCGACACCGGGGACCCGATCCCGGAAGGCTTCGATGCGGTCGTCATGCGCGAGCACGTGCACTACGTGACGACCCCCGCCGGCGAGGCCGCGGAGATCATGTCCGCGGTGGCGCCGTACCAGCATGTGCGCTCGATCGGCGAGGATGTCAGTGCCGGTGAGCTGCTGCTGCCTGAGGGACACCGCCTGCGGCCCGTCGACGTCGGCGCGGCTGCTGCGGCCGGAGCCACCGAGCTCGTCGTTCGCCGCCGGCCGCGGGTCGCCGTCATCCCCACCGGGGACGAGATCGTGCCGGTCGGGTCACCGCCGCGGCGGGACCAGGTCCTCGACACCAACTCGCTGATGCTGGTCGCGCAGGCGCGCGAGGCGGGCTGCGAGTCCTGGGCGACGCCGATCCAACCCGACGTCCAGGAGCAGATCAGCGCGTCGGTGCGGGAGGCGGCGGCCGCGGCCGACCTGGTCATCGTGGTCGCCGGGTCGAGTGCCGGGCGCGACGACTACACCGCACGGGTCGTCGACGAGCTCGGTGACCTGGCCGTGCACGGGGTCGCCGTGCGGCCCGGCCACCCCGTCGTGCTCGGCGCGGTCGATGCCACCCCCGTCATCGGCGCGCCCGGTTTCCCGGTGTCTGCTGCGCTGACGTTCGACATCTTCGCGCTGCCGCTGCTCGCTGCTCTCGAGGGTGCGTCGCCACCCCACCGCCCGGACGTCTCGGCCCGGCTCGCGCGCAAGTTGCCGTCGGTGGTGGGCATGGACGACTGGGTACGGGTTCGCCTCGGCTCCGTCGCCGGCCAGGTGGTCGCGTCTCCGCTTCCTCGTGGTGCCGGCGTGCTGACCTCGCTCGTCCGGGCGGACGGGCTCCTGCTCGTGCCCGCTGGTGTCGAGGGGCACCATGCGGGGGAGCAGGTTCAGGTCCAGCTCCTCCGCCCGCTGCCCGAGATCGAGCGCACGATCGTCGCGATCGGGTCGCACGATCTCGTGATCGACCTGGCCGCCACGGCGCTCCGCTCCGCGGATCCCACGCTGACCCTGGTGTCGACCAACGTGGGCTCGCTCGGCGGGCTCGTGGCGTTGCGCGACGGGCTGTGTCACCTTGCCGGCTCCCATCTCCTGCATCCGGCGACTGGCGAGTTCACGCTGCCCTACCTCGACGAGATGATGAGCGACCGGGATCTGGCCGTCATTCGGCTGGTGCACCGCGATCAGGGACTGCTCGTTCAGCCCGGGAACCCGCGCGGCATCACCGGGCTCGCCGACCTGGACGGTGCGGGCCTGTCCTACGTCAACCGGCAGCGCGGTGCCGGCACGCGAATGCTGCTCGACCACGAGCTGCGCAAGCTGGAGATCGACCCGGCGACGGTCAGCGGGTATGCCAGGGAGGAGCCGACGCACCTGGCCGTTGCCGCAGCGATCTCGGCTGGGCGTGCGGACTGCGGGCTGGGCATCATGGCCGCGGCGCGTGCCTTCGACCTGGACTTCGTCCCGGTGTCTCGGGAGCCCTACGACCTGGTGGTCGAGGCCAGCACCCTCGAGGACCCGCTCCTCGCGCCCCTGTGGAAGCTCCTGGACTCGCCCGACTTCCACGCCTCCATCGAAGCCTTGGGTGGATACAGCACCGAGGAGACTGGACGTCGCATCAGGTAAAAGCGCTGCAAACTGTATGCTGTATTTATGGTACAGAAGGTACAGAGCGTTGCAGGGCATGTTGCTGCTGATGTCGTCGCCGGACGGCTCGCCCCGGGCGACCCGGTTCCAGCGGTGCGGACTCTCGCGCAACAGGTGGGCTGTTCCCCTGGAACGGCTGCACGTGCGCACACGATCCTGCGCGAGGCAGGCGTCATCACCGGATTTCCCCGGACCCAGGCAGTCGTCAGTCCGGACGGTGTCGCGGCGGCCATGATGATGGGCGCGCGGGTCGGCACGATGCGATTGTCCGGCAGCGACGACCCCGCCCTAGACCTGCTGCTCTCGGCTGTCGGCAGATCCGTCGAGCGAGCCGCCGGCGGACGGGGGAGTGTGGCCGGCCTGGGTCTGCTCGCCCAGGGTGTCGTCGACGCTGCAGCGGTGCACCTTCGAGACGCGCAGACCGGCCAATCCAACGACTCCTTCACGCGGAGAGTGCTGGGAGGGCAGCCGGCGATGCTCGTGCACCTGTGGAGCCGCGAGCAGGGCATCGTCGTGCCGAAGGGCAATCCGATGGGCATCCGCGATGTCGCCGACCTCGCCGGGACACGACTGGCCTGGCGGCCACCTGGTACCGGGTCACGGCTGATGTTGACCAGGCTGCTTCGCGATGCCGGCGTCGTACCGCCGCCAGAGGCCGAGCTGTGCGACTCGCACCTCGGTGTCGCGGTCGCCGTGGCCACCGGTGCCGCTGACGCTGGTCTTGCCGTCCGATCGGTCGCCGAGTCGGTCGACGCAGAGTTCCTGCCGGTCGAGTGGGAGGACTTCGAGCTGGCGTTGGAGCCTGAGTCGCTGGGCCTGTTGGCTCCGCTGCTCGACGTTCTGGCCAGCACGGCCGTCCAGGACCGCGTGTCCGGTTTGAACGGCTACGACCTTCGGCACAGTGGCGACGTCAGGATCGCAGCGTGAAGCGGGCAGCGGTCGGCGCCGCCATCGCCGTGAGCCTCTTGGCGTCGGCCGGCTGCGGGTCCGACGAGCCTGAAGTCTCCGAGGGTGCGAGCGGCAACATGATTCTCGCGACCACCACCAGCACGCAGGACTCCGGACTCCTGGACGAGATTCTCCCTCTGTTCGAGAAGAAGAGTGAGTGTGTGGTCAAGACGGTCGCCGTCGGTTCCGGGCAGGCGATTGAGATGGGCGCGAAGGGAGATGCCGACGTCCTGCTGGTGCACTCACCCGAGGACGAGGAGCAGTTCATGGCCGACGGCCAGGGCTCGAGTCGTGAGGCGGTGATGCACAACGACTTCGTGCTGGTCGGACCGCCCGACGACCCCGCCGGGGTGGCCGACGCCGGTGACACCGCCGACGCCCTGAGCCGGATCGCCGACCAGAAGGCGCCGTTCGCCTCGCGTGGTGACGACTCGGGCACCCACACGAAGGAGCTGTCGATCTGGGAGAAGGCGGGAATCGAACCGAAGGGTTCGTGGTACATCGAGACCGGCCAGGGGATGGGTGAAACGCTCACCGTCGCCGACCAGAAGCAGGCTTACACGCTGTCGGACCGCGCCACCTTTTTGGCCACCAAGAGCCTGGAGGCCGACATCGCGTTCGAGGGCTCGGATGACCTGCGGAACAACTACCACGTGATCGTGGTGGACCACGAAGGCATCAACACCGGCTGTGCCGAGGAGTTCTTGAGCTGGATCCTCGACAAGCCGGTCCAGGAAACGATCGCCAAGTTCGGAGTCGGGGAGTACGGCGAGCAGCTGTTCGCACCTGATGCGAGGAACTGATGGTCGAACCGCTGTACGAGGTACTGGCACGGTCGGCCTACGTGTCGTTGTCGGCCACGCTCATCGCCTCGGTGATCGGCATTGGGCTGGGCACCGCACTGGGGTTGGCTCGGTTGCCCGGACGCGGGTTCCTGACGGCCGTCGTCAACACCGGAATGGCCGTACCCACGGTCGTCGTCGGCCTCGCTGTGGCCCTGCTGCTGTGGCGCAGCGGCCCGCTGGGTGACCTCGGCCTGATCTACACCGTGCGCGGCATGATCATCGCGCAGGTGCTGATCGCCACACCCCTGATCACCGGCATCACGATGGCCGCGCTGCAGCTGCTCCCGCCGGACCTCCCGGACCAGCTGCGCTCACTCGGGGCGAACCGCGCCCAGCTGGTGGTACGACTGTGGATCGAGGCGCGGCTTCCGCTGCTGGCTGCGGCCATGGCCGGCTTCGGGCACGCCATCTCGGAGGTGGGCTCCGCCACGATCGTCGGCGGCAACATCCATGGCCAGACCCAGGTGATGACCACGGCCATCGTCGAGAACGTCGGTCGCGGTGAGTTCGGTATCGCGATCTTCTACGGCGTGATCCTGCTCGGACTGGCGTTCGTCATCAATGCTCTTCTCGTGTCGGTCCAGCAGGCGGGGGCACCGTGGGCGCGGAGCTGAGCCTGACCGGCGTCCGGCACGTCCGCGGCGGGCGGGAGGTCCTCCGCGTGGACAGCCTGGTCGTCGGCCGCGGTGAGCACCTCTCGGTGCTTGGTCCCAACGGTGCCGGGAAGACGACCCTGCTGCGTCTCCTCGCGGCCGTCGAGTCGCCGCACTCCGGCGGCGTGACCGTCGACGCCGTCAGCACTGAGCGCGGAGGGGTGGAGCTGCGCCGCAGGGTCGCGTACGCGACTCAGCGACCTGGACTGCTCAGCACCAGCGTCCGGCGCAACGTCGAGCTGCCGCTGCGCTGGAGGAAGGTGCCACGCACGCAGCGCGGCGAGCTGGCCCTGGCCGCTCTGGAGCGGTTGAACGTCGCGCACCTGGCGGACCGGCCGGCGGGTGCGCTCTCCGGGGGCGAGCAACAACGAGTCAGTCTCGCCCGGGCTCTTGCCATCGACCCGGCCGTGCTTCTGCTCGACGAGCCGGCCGCGGGTCTCGACGCTCAAGCGCGCTCGGCGTTCTTCGCCGACCTCGAACGGGCGCTCGCAGACCGGGCGACCACCGTGGTCCAGGTGTCGCACCGTGCGGAGGAGGCCCTGCGGCTCGCCGATCGTGTCGTCGTGCTCGTCGACGGCCATGTGCGCCAGGTGGGCTCGCCGGACGACCTCAACCGGTTTCCGGCCGATGCAAGAGTCGCTGCCCTGGTCGGGTACGAGAACCTCATCGATGCCTATGTAGAACCGGACGGAACCGTGCTCGTCGGCCAGGCGCAGACGGGGTTGACCGACGGCGAGCTCTCCGGTCCCGTGACGGTCGCCGTCTTCGCCAATGGTGTTCGGATCGTGGATGACGATGCGCCGGGCTTGCCCATGCGGATCACCCGGGTGACCCCGGGGCCCGGACACCGGGCGGTCGCGCTCGAGGGCAGCGTCCCGCTGCTCGCACGGATGCCGATCAACGGCTCGTCCATGGCGGCCGGCGACGACGTGAAGGTGAGCTTCGCTCCCGCGCTCACCGCTGTGCTGCCGAAAGCGCCCGAGTGACCCGGCACATCACCCTGCTCGCTTGACCCTGTCCGGCATATCGACCTATTGTATGCCGTATACGACTGGAAGGCGATCATGGACCACGCCCCCGTTCGCAACCCGCGATATGCGGTCAATTGCTCGATTCTCTTCACCGAGCTGCCCCTGCTCGAACGACCAGCGGCCGTCAAGGACGCCGGCTTCGATGCGGTGGAGTTCTGGTGGCCGTTCGAGTCCGCCGTTCCCGACGATGCACAGGTGGAGCAGTTCGAACGAGCCATCCGGGACGCCGGTGTCCAGCTCATCGGGCTGAACTTCGCGGCGGGAGACATGCCCGGCGGTGACCGTGGTCTCGTCTCCTGGCCGGAGCGTTCTCAGGAGTTCCGCGACAACATCGCGGTGACGCTGGGGATCGGTGAGCGGCTCGGCTGCCGCGCGTTCAACGCGCTCTACGGCAACCGCGTCGACGGTGAGGACGCTGACACCCAGGATGATCTCGGTGCCGAGAACCTGGCCCTCGCGGCGAACGCCGCGGCCGCGATCGGGGGAACGGTCCTGGTCGAGCCGGTCAGCGGGGCCGACCGGTACCCGCTGCTCACCGCGGCCGACGCCGTGGACGTGATCACCCGGGTCGAGCGTGACGCCGGGGTCAGCAACGTAGGTCTGCTCGCGGATCTCTACCACCTCGCCGTCAACGGTGACGACGTGGACAAGGTGATCGCGACGCAGGCAGATCGGATCGCGCACGTCCAGATCGCCGATGCCCCGGGCCGAAACGAGCCCGGTACCGGGACGCTGCCCCTCCTCCACCAGCTGGAGGACCTGCACGCCGGTGGTTACGACGGCTGGGTCGGGCTGGAGTACAAGCCCAGCAGCACGACCGAGGAGAGCCTCATCTGGCTGCGACGCGACCAGCGCAGCAACGACTGAAGTCCTAGGAGTTTTGCCATGACACGGATGACAGCCGCTCGAGCAGCGGTGGAGATCTTGCGACGCGAAGGCGTCACGCACATGTTCGGCCTGCCAGGAGCAGCGATCAACCCGTTCTACGCGGCGATGCGCGCGCAGGGTGAGCTCACCCATGTGCTGGCACGCCACGTGGAGGGCGCCTCGCACATGGCCGAGGGCTACACCCGGGCCGCGGCGGGCAACATCGGCGTGTGCATCGGGACGTCGGGGCCGGCCGGCACCGACATGATCACCGGCCTGTACTCGGCGTCCGCAGATTCCATCCCGATCCTGTGCATCACCGGCCAGGCGCCGGTGGCGAAGCTCGACAAAGAAGACTTCCAGGCCGTCGACATCGCGTCCATCGCCAAGCCGATCACCAAGTCTGCGGTGACGGTGATGGAGGCCGGGCAGGTGCCTGGCGCGTTCCAGAAGGCCTTCCAGACGATGCGGTCCGGACGACCGGGCCCCGTGCTGATCGACCTGCCGCTCGACGTCCAGCTGACCGAGATCGAGTTCGACCCCGACACCTACACCCCGCTTCCGGTCGCGAAGCCGGCCGCGAGCCGTGGTCAGGTGGAGAAGGCGCTCGCCATGCTGAAGGAGGCGGAGCGGCCGCTGATCGTCGCCGGTGGCGGCATCGTGAACGCCGACGCCTCGGACCTGCTGGTGGAGTTCGCCGAGCTGATCGACGTCCCCGTGATCCCGACACTGATGGGTTGGGGCACCATCCCCGACGACCACGCGCTGATGGCCGGCATGGTCGGCCTGCAGACGTCGCACCGCTACGGCAACGCGACCATGCTGGAGTCCGACTTCGTGCTCGGAATCGGCAACCGGTGGGCGAACCGGCACACCGGTGGCGTGGACACGTACACCGAAGGTCGCACGTTCGTGCACGTCGACATCGAGCCGACGCAGATCGGCCGGGTGTTCGCGCCCGACTACGGGATCGTCTCCGACGCGAAGGAAGCGCTGGAGATGTTCGTCGAGGTGGCACGGGAGCAGAAGACCTCCGGGTCGCTTCCGGATCGGTCGGACTGGGTCGAGGCCTGCCAGGAGCGCAAGGCCACCATGCAGCGGCGCACCAACTTCGACGTCGTCCCGGTCAAGCCGCAGCGCGTGTACCAGGAGATGAACACCGCGTTCGGTCCCGACACCCGCTACGTCTCCACGATCGGCCTCTCGCAGATCCAGGCTGCCCAGATGCTGCACGTCTACAAGCCGCGGAACTGGATCAACGCCGGCCAGGCGGGTCCGCTCGGCTGGACCGTCCCGGCTGCGCTGGGCGTCGCGAGCGCCGACCCGGAAGCCACGATCGTCGCGCTCTCGGGTGACTACGACTTCCAGTTCATGATCGAGGAGCTCGCTGTCGGGGCGCAGCACAAGGTGCCCTACATCCACGTGGTCGTGAACAACGCCTACCTCGGCCTGATCCGTCAGGCCCAGCGTGGCTTCGAGATGGACTACAACGTGGACCTCGCCTTCGAGAACATCAACACCCCGGAGATCGGTGCGTACGGCGTCGACCACGTCAAGGTGGCCGAAGGGCTCGGCTGCAAGGCGCTCCGCGTCTTCGAGCCGGACGAGATCCTGCCGGCACTGGAGAAGGCGAAGAAGTTGATGGTCGAGCACGAGGTGCCGATCGTCGTCGAGGTCATCCTCGAGCGCATCACCAACATCTCGATGGGCACCGAGATCGACAACATCAACGAGTTCGAGGACCTCGCGGAGACCCGTGAGGATGCCCCCACAGCGGTCGCCTTCCGTGGCTAGCCGGTGGCCCAGGTACTCGTAGCACCTGACAAGTTCAAAGGCTCTCTGTCCGCTGCGGACGTGGCCGACTGCGTGATCCGTGGTCTCCGGGCGGTCGACGGCAGCATCGATGCTATCGCGATCCCGGTCGCCGACGGGGGAGAGGGAACTCTTGCGGCGGCACTGGCGGCGGGGTTCAACCGCGTGCCTGTCGTGGCAAGCGGCCCCACAGGTTCCCCCGTGCAGACGGCCTACGCGCGGCGGGACGGGCTGGCGGTCATCGAGATGGCCGACGTCTCCGGGCTGGGGCGACTGCCAGACGGACGGCTCGAGCCGCTGCGCGCCTCCAGCACGGGTACCGGTGAGGTGATTGCGGCTGCCCTCGATGCAGGCTGCACGTCGATCGTGCTCGGTATCGGCGGCAGTGCCTGCACCGACGGTGGAGCCGGCCTGGCCCAGGCGCTGGGG
>DATMEB010000113.1:0-9605 GCA_035557095.1 Nocardioidaceae bacterium
CTTGGCTACATCTTTGGCTACATGCTGCCTAACGGAGCGGCGTCCAGGACCAGAATTACAAGCATCACCGCAGGTCAGAAGCGGTGGAGACGAGGAGACTCGAACTCCCAACCCCCGCCTTGCAAAGGCGGTGCTCTGCCAGTTGAGCTACGTCCCCGAGAGCCGGCTGCCGCAACGACTCACGGCACCGGCCGGATAAACGAGAGACAGCGTCAGCTCGAACGCGGAACGCTGTCCGTGGCCTCGGACCAGAGGTCCTGTGTCGCGTGCTGCTTCTGCTGCTTGGTGTAGGCGATGTACCCCGCGAGAACGGCGAGGGCCAGGAACAGGAGCTTCTTCATCGCAGTTCCCCCTTCGTGGGCTGGTGGAGAGTGGGCAGAGTGGTCGAGGAACCGAGCCTCTGACCCCGTCGAGAGCAAGTCGACAGCAGGTCGTGCGGCCCGCGTTGGTCTCTCGCGAGCCTAGCAACAAGCCACCCGGCCCCACCGATCAGGACCGTGCGACGCCTTCCGGTCACGCCACCCGGTCACGCCAGACCGGACAACCATCTGAAATGGTTCCACCATGGCCACGGGGGAGCGCTCAGCACTGGACCGGTGGTCGCAGGTCGTGCCGATCGTCGCCGCCGTCGCGCTGGTGCTGACCTGGGGCAGCCACCCCGGCCCGCTGGTGGTGACGGTCGTGGCGGTGATCCTGGCCGGCGCCGTGCTGGCCGCGGTCCAGCACGCCGAGATCGTCGCGCACAAGGTTGGCGAGCCGTTCGGCTCCCTGGTTCTGGCCGTCGCGGTCACGGTCATCGAGGTCGCGCTGATCGTGACCCTGATGATCTCCGGCGGCCCGGAGACCGCCACGCTGGCCCGTGACACCGTGTTCGCCGCCGCGATGATCACCACCAACGGCATCGTCGGGATCTCGCTGCTGCTCGGCGCGATCCGCTACGGCCTGATCTCGTTCCACGCCGAGGGCACCGGCGCCGCGCTCGCCACCGTGACCGCGCTGGCGACGCTCTGCCTCGTGCTCCCGAACTTCACCTCGACCACGCCGGGTCCGCAGTTCTCCCCGTCTCAGCTGACGTTCGCGGCCGTCGCGTCGCTGGCCCTGTACGGCATGTTCGTGCTCACCCAGACCGTGCGGCACCGCGACTTCTTCCTCCCTGTGACCCGCGAGGGCGATGTCGTGCCGGAGGACGTACACGCCGACCCGCCGTCCACACGCGCGGCCATGGTCAGCCTGGGCCTGCTCTTCGTCGCGCTGGTCTCCGTGGTCGGGCTGGCCAAGGTGGAGTCGCCGACCATCGAGGCGGGGGTCGAGGCCGCCGGGTTCCCCGCGTCGTTCGTCGGCGTGGTGATCGCGCTGCTGGTGCTGCTGCCGGAGAGCCTCGCCGCCGTACGCGCCGCCCGGCGCAACCGGATCCAGATCAGCCTGAACCTCGCGCTCGGCTCGGCGATGGCCAGCATCGGCCTGACCATACCGACCATCGCGGTCGCCTCGATCTGGCTGGACGGGCCGCTGGTCCTCGGACTCGGCTCGGTCCAGATGATCCTGCTGGCACTGACGGTCGTGGTCAGCGTGCTCACCGTCGTACCCGGGCGCGCGACCCGGCTGCAGGGCGGCGTGCACCTGGTGCTGCTCGCCGCGTTCGTGTTCCTGTCGATCAAGCCATAGGCGCGCCGAGAGTCGCGACCCCGGCGAAGATCGCCGCGAAGCGCAACGTCCGCCCGGCGAACACCGCGACCACGAACAGCACGATCGACGACCGCAGCTGACCCACCAGCACGCTGATGATCGCCAGCGGCGGCAGGCCCACCACCGCGGAGACGCCGACCAGGCCGAACACCGTGGCCGGGTTCTGGTGCGTACGCCGTTGCCAGCGCGCCATCCGCGCCTGCCACTTCGGGCTCTCGGTCTTGCGGCGTACCCACCGCCAGTTCAGCGAGCTGCGGCCGAGATAGAAGAACGCCACCTTGCCGATGGTCTGCCCGACGGCCCCGATCAGCGCGATCGGCCACAGCCGCGACGCGTCACCGCCGACCGCCGCGAGGGCGCCGACGTAGGTCTCGGCGTTGACGACCGGGAAGACAGCCGAGAGCAGGCACACACCGAACGTGCTCAGCAGCAGCATCCCCGTCGTCCTTCCGGCGAGCCTTCACTACGCACCTTACCGAGAGCGCGACGGGCGTGCGCTGCGCGCGTCCCGGGCACGCCCGGCGCAGCGTCAGCAGTCGAGCAGCTCGTCGAGGCGGGCCTGGGCGGCGGCCTCGTCGGTCTGTTCGCAGAAGGCGATCTCGGAGACCAGGATCTGGCGGGCCTTGGCCAGCATCTGCCGCTCGGCGGCCGACACCGTGCCGTTACGTTCGCGCCGCCACAGGTCGCGCACGACCTCCGCGACCGCGATCACGTCGCCGGAACGCACCTTGTCGCCGTTGGCCTTGTAGCGCCGCGACCAGATCATCTGCTCCTCGATGTCCTGCGCCCGCAGTACGCCGATCACCCGCTCCAGGCCGGCCTGGTCGACGCAGTCGCGTACGCCGACGAGGTCGAGGTTGCAGGCGGGCACCCGGACCACGAGGTTGCTCTGGGCGACGATGCGCAGCACCAGATAGGTCTTGTCCTCGCCCTTCATCTGCCGAGTCTCGAGATCCTCGATCACCGCCGCGCCATACCCGGGGTACGCCACCGTCTCGCCGACTGCAAAGGCCATGTCCTCGTGTACTCCGCTCCCTGTATGAACCAGGTTTCAGCAGCGCCTGCCGAGAGCCACCGCCTCCTATCCTTCCCACTCCGGGCGGGGACAACCCCCTCCTTGGCCCGGCACAGGGCCGCTCGGATCCCGCTCGGAACCCACGCGGAGGCCGGCAGAGGCCGGCAGGGCGACCCCGACGGAAGTCTTGACCGGACCGGTGCACGGCTCGGGTGTGGCGGGCTCCGGACCTGGGTATCCCTACTCCTATCCACAGGCACGCCCCGTCCGGGGTCTGCCAGCCACGTCGGCACAGTTGGGGCAAGACCGTGACCGCATCCGTCCCGCAGGGGCCGGTCCCTGACCTCCCGTCGGGACTCGCCAGGCTGCAGAAGAACCTGCTCGTGGCGAGGTCGGCGTACCAGGTCGTCGTACGCCGCCCGCAGCGGCACCCGGACCAGACCCGTGCGGCCGCGGCGAGGCTGCTCAGCTGCCTCGAGGACTTCACCGCCGAGCTGCGCACGCTGCAGCTGCCGGTCCCGCACCGGCTGCGGGAGGAGCTGCGACTGCTCCAGCACCTGACCCGACCGGTCGAGGACGCCTCGACGGACTCGGGTACGCCGCGCTAGACCGACGGACCGGTACAGAGTGCGGACGACGTACGTCCATGTCGCACCAAAGCACGACCTGCCAGGCGTCGTGCGATGCCGCAACACCGCGGCTGCCCCGTTCGGCGCAGCCCGTCTGTACCACCCGCCGTACCCGATGTGTGCCCTTCGCCATCACGGCAGTCGCCAGCG
Organism: Nocardioidaceae bacterium; assembly: GCA_035557095.1. Classification (GTDB taxonomy): domain Bacteria; phylum Actinomycetota; class Actinomycetes; order Propionibacteriales; family Nocardioidaceae; genus JALZDI01. The sequence continues at coordinate 3,481 of DATMEB010000113.1, forward strand.
CGGCGCTGGCGCTGCCTGCGGTGCCGGCCCGCTGTGCCGTGACACCAGCCGCGGCATCCAACCCGCGCAGTCGGCCGAGCTGCCGGCGGGCACGGTGTCGGTCGCCGTCCTCCAGGGATCGCTGCCGCGCGGCGCCCGCAGCGTCAACGCCTGCCGGTTCCGGGTGAACACCGGTGCACGGCGAATCATGGTGTACAAGGGCGCCGACACCCGCATCGACAAGGTCACCCTGCTGAGCAGCGGCGTACGCGTCGTGGCAGCGCGCCACCCCAGGACCGGTGTCCTCGTGGCCGAGCGGATCGTCGGTCGCGCCAACGCCCGCAACGAGGTGGAGCGCGCCTTCCTCGCCACCGTCGACGTCGTCGACCGCGGACTCACCGACAGGACCACCCAGGAGGTCGGCGGCACCGGCCGGCAGTACCTCTTCGACGTGACCGCCGCCGAGGACGAGAGCCTCGGTGCGACTCGGGTGGCGATCGAGTTCGACACGGTTGCCCCCGTACCCGAGCTCGCCGCGCCGCCCGCACCGTAGGCACCCGGCCCGGGTCAGGGCCCTACGGGCGTACGTCGCGCAGACCGCAGTCGTCCGCGAGCACGTCCTGCATGAGCGCACGCGTCGGAGCGTCCGGCACCGTCACCAGAGCCTGCTCGGGCCCGCCGTCGAGGCTGAGCCACAGCCGCAGCGTGAACGTCTGCGTGCTCTGCCCCAGCGCGTGCGGATCGCACCGACCGATCGAGCTGACGACGACCCGAACGCTGCCGCTCTGCGCACCCCGGCGCAGCAGCAGGCGGTCAGTGCCGTCGGGCTCGAAGTCGAGGAGCACGCTGCCGCGGGTCTCGACCAGCGTGGCCTGCGCCGCCGAGGATCCCCGCCGCGCCGCGAGGTCACCAAGGAGCACCAGCTCGCCCTGACGGCGTACCAGCCGCCACCGCTCCAGGCTGACGTGGACCGCCTCCTGCAGGCGGAACTCCTGGCAGTCCTGCTGCCACAGCCGCCGCAGCAGTGCCGCCCCGGGAGCATCGAGCGTGGCGGTGTCGGTCGAGCCGTCGACGAGCCGCGCCTCGACTCGCGGCGGGTCGGCTGGGGTGTGGTCGCACCGAGGTCGGGGGAGACGGACGTCCAGGCGGTGGATGTGGCCGGCGGAGTAGGTCATGTCGGCCGGCTGGAACGGCCCAGGCCGGTAGCCGGACCACCGCAGCCGGACCCCGTCGACCGTCACCTCGACGTCGCGGGTGTTGGTCAGTTTGACGTCGGCGTTGCGCGATGCCTGGTCAGGCCGGTCCTGCTCGAAGGTGGCGGTCCACACGACCGGTTGCGCCTGGCTGGGGGAGGACGCCTGGTTGCTGCAGGCACCCACGCCCACGCACAGCACCACCGCAAGCACCCCACCCAGGACGCGCATGGGAGCCATCCTGCCCGAGTCCCTGCCCGCGTGGCTGCTCGATTTGCGCCTGCGCGCTCTGGTGGCAGGGGATACTCGAGTCCAGGAGACGACTTTGGGATGACATGGGCACGCTGACCGCACCGACCCGGCGCTGGCGACGCAAGCACGAGTCCCGGCTGTCCCGGGTGCGGCCCGGCGCCGAGCACATGCTGTGGGCACCGCACCGGCTCTCCTGGTGGATCGCCGTGCTGTTCTCGCTGGGGTCGCTGTGCTTCCTCGCCGCACCGTTGCCGGTCTATCTCAACCAGGTGGGACCGCAGTCCGTCGCCGGCACCTTCTTCGTGGGCTCGCTGCTCTTCACCGCAGCGGCCACGATGCAGTGGCTGGAGACGGTCAACACCGAGTACGAGTCGCACCACGCGGCGGGCGGATCCCTGCGCACGTTCGTATGGCGGCCTCGCCGGGTCGACTGGTGGAGCAGCGGCGTGCAGCTGGTGGGCACGCTGTTCTTCAACATCACGACCTTCCGCGGTCTGACCGTCGCCATCGACGCCCCGTCGTACAACCACCTGGTCTGGCAGCCCGACGCGCTCGGGTCGCTCTGCTTTCTGGTGTCGGGCTATCTCGCGTACGTCGAGGTGAGCGGGCGAGGTCTGAGACGACCGGCGTTCACCGTCGAGGGCGCCATCGTGGCCGTCAACCTCGCAGGCTGCGTGGCGTTCTGGGCCTCCGCGGTCGCCGGTTACGTTCTCCCCGCCACCGGCGAGCCGGTGAACGTGGCGCTGACCAACACGACGACCTCCATCGGTGCTCTGTGCTTCCTTGGCGGCGCCCTGCTGCTCCTGCCTGAAGGCGTCAAGCAGGTAGACCGACACGACTGACCGAGCCCTGCCGACTTGTCCCGATTGTCACGCGCGATTCCGTTGGATGTCGGCGGGTGGGTGGACAACTGCTGCGTGCGGGCGTGCACTGGAGCACACTTGAGACGACGAGCCGGGGAACTGACTGGAGGCTTGATGGCCGACGAGCGGAACAGGATCTCCGGCGAGCAGGACGAGAGCTACGCCGGGGGCGAGTCGGTCTCACCGGGTCGCCGTGGGCAGAGCCGCCTCGGCGAGCCCGGTGGCATCGACATCTGGATCAGCCAGTACGAGTGGGCGGCCGCCGCCCGTGACATTGCCGCCCACGAGCGTGAACAGGTGGCCGCCGGCCGTGACAGCGCTGCTGCCACTCGCGCCGATGCCGCCGAAATCCGGTCCAAGGCCGCCGCGACCCGACGCACGGCAGCCGGAACTCGTGCACAGGCCGCCTGGTTGCGCACGCACCCCACCCGGGGTGGTCTGCGTGGCCCGGACCAGGAGAGCGGTGACGCCGAACGGGTGGACGCGCTGCTCGGGAAGGGAAATCGTGAGGATCGCGCTGCCGACGAGCGGGATCGGGCCGCGAACGGCAGCGATCGGGCCGATGCCCAGCGTGAGCGCACCGCCGAGCGCCACGACTTCGACCGGCTGGTGTGGATCGCCGGGGACGACCTGTGGGAGAAGCTGATCCGGGTCCTGCTGGAGCGCGCGGACCGACGGGACCACCTCGCCGAGAGGCGAGACCGCGCTGCCGAGCAGCGAGAGCAGCTCGCCGGCTGCCGCGGGTACGCCGCCGACAACGCTCACCGCGACCGGATGGCGTCCGCCGTGGACCGTGACAACAGCGCACGAGACCGGGACGACGCCGCCGGAGACCGAGCAGAGCTCATCGACGCGGTCAGAGACCTGGTCAGCCTCGCCCGCCGCGACGACCAGGAGCGGTGAGCTCAGGTTCGGCTCTTCCCTCACCCTCGCTTGCTGGGTGACAGGCGGCTTCATCGACTGCGGCATGGCGAGCATTCGCCGGTCGCGAGTGCCCTACTCGTCGATGGTGCCGAACTCGCCCTCCGCGTCGGACTGGGGTTCGGCGGGTGGTGCAGGTCGGCGTGAACGGCGGTAGACCTCGAGCAGGTCGGCGCGATCTGCAGCCGCTTCGTCTCTGTCGTCGCCGCTGTGGAAACGGTCCACAGCCGCGCCGGAGCGGTCGTCTCTGGCGTCGTTGGTGTCGGTCCAGCGGGCTCGGGCTGCGGTGTCCCGACTCTCCGACCTGCGGTCGCGCTGCTCCGCGTGCTGGTCGCGCCGGTCTGCTCGCTGCACGAGCAGCCTGATCCCGGCCTCGGTCTCGATGTCCTCGACCGCACGCATCAACTCGTCGCGTTCGCGGTCGCGTTGTTCGACATCGGCGTCGTCCTGGTCGGCCTGCCGGTCGTGTCGGCCGGCGTCCCGGTCACGCCGACTGGCTTCGCGATCGCGTCGCGCGGCTTCGCGTTCGCGTCGACTGGCGTCTGGGTCGTGTTCGCCGCGTCGCTCGCGTTCCTCGGCTCGCCTGTCACGTCGATCGGCTGCACGGTCACGCTCGTCTGCGGCGTGACTGCGCTGCTCGGACGCACGTCGCCGCTGTCGGGCGTTGGCGTGCCGGGTCAGCCGTGCCGGCTCCGCTGACGTCGACGTGTCCTGGCGGCGAGCCCGCTCGGATTCCTCGGCCGCCCACCCACGTGCGTCGTCGGGCGGTCGTGGGCGCTCGAAGTCGCGGCCCCTACTCCCTGAAGTGTTCTCCGGCGGCATCCGTCACGCCTCCCGTGTACCGCACACTCTCCCGCGGCGGCTCAACCGACGACGGCCATCGACGCCGGCCGCGCGGCGGCGCGGGAGAGCAGTTCCTGCACGTTCCATGGCAAACGTTAGCGAAGCCGGCCGCGGTCCACTACCACCGAAAACCGGATGGCTCTTGCGCCAGCGCGCACTGGTGCACCGCCTTGCGGGAGCATGAGCGCGCCGCCGTGGACCGCGACTACAGCGCACGAGACCGCGACGACGCCGCCGGAGACCGCGCAGAGCTCATCGACGCGGTCAGAGACCTGGTCAAACTCGCCCGCCGCCGCGACCAGGAGCGGTGAGCTCAGGCCATGCCGACACCCGTGGACGTCACGAGTCGGCACTGCGCGCAGCGGCACGCTCGGCCTCGCTGTGCAGCACGCAGAACTCGTTCCCCTCGGGATCGGCGAACGTGACCCATCCGGATCCCTCGCCGTAGATCCCTCGGTGGTCGGCGATCTCCCGAGCACCGAGCCCCTTGAGGTGCTCCACCTCGTCGGCCTGGCTCCGTTCACCCGGCCGGATGTCGAAGTGAATCCGGTTCTTCACCTGCTTGGTCTCGGGGACTTCGATGAACAGCAGGTGGTGGCCGGTCTCAGGCGACAGGATCATGCACTCCTCATGGCCCGGCTCATTGGGGTCGTCGGCGACATCGACGTAGCCGAGCACGCGCTTCCACCACTCGGAGAGCTCATAGGCGTTCGTGCAGTCCACGCTGGTGTGGGAGATGTAGGCAGGCACCCGGTCAGAGTCCACGAACCCCGGTCGTGGTGGCAACCGCATTCCTGCTTCCCGCTTAGCGTGGGTTTGGTACTTGCTGCACGTCCTTGTCCGCGACGACGAACAGCCCGAGGTGTGGCTTGGCGTTTCCGAACGGACCGTGCGGCCAGACGTCCCGGTTGAAGTCCCAGCCCGGCTGGGGCCTGAACGCGTCGTTGAAGCTCTTGTCGACGGAGAGCTCGCCGTCCTCGCTCACGGTGGTCATCCACACCTTGTGGTCACTGTGGTGCCCGGACCGGGCGACGAAGTAGTCGGTCACCGCCAGCCGTTGGGGCTGGCCGGTCTCGTGGTACGTGCCGTCCGGGCCGAGCTCGAAGTTGTCCGCGGTTCCGAAGTGCGGCCCCATGCCTGGCTCGTTCGCGTTGATTCCGACGGCGTCGGCCAGCGTCGGGCAGTCGTCGGCCTTCGGCCTGGTGTACAGGTTGCACGCGGCATTCCTGCCGGCGCTGACGAGCTTCGAGATGTCCAACGCGATCACGCCGCCGGGCGCGCCCGGGTCGTGGGGACCCAGGGTGCCGTGGTGTCGACCCATCATCGTGTGGAAGAGGTACTGGTCGTTCTGGCTCGTCCCGATCCAGCCGCCGTTGGTGTCCGCACCGTTGCTGCCGCTGTCCGGGTTGAAGGCCTGGAGCGCGGTGCCGTCGTCCCACACCTTGCGCCACTCCGGGTCCGGCGCGGTGATGTCGGGTGTGTAGTAGATGGACCCGCCCTTCATGGTTTGCGCGAAGGCACCCTTGTGGCCTGGCCGCTGGGTGACGGCGACCTCCATCACCGCGCTGCTGTCGCGGTACCGCGGGTTCTCCGGGGCGGCCTGCGGGTCGACGGGTAGGTACGACACGGACTCGACCTTCGGATGGTTCCGGTCGGAGATATCCCAGATCCGCACCGTCGGCCGGAAGAGGTACGGCGAGGGTGGCTCGAGCGGGTCGAGGATGAGGGTCCTCGGCTCCACGTAGTCAGCGGTGACCATCGTGTCCAGGTCCTCGCGCACCGCGATGCCGTGCGGGTTGGCGCAGGTCGGCTTGCCCACCTCCGGCAGGTTGTCGCAGCGCTTCGGGTCGTCGCCCCGCGGCGTCGCGGCAGGGGACTGGGAGAGCACGTTGGCGTCCTGGTCGAAGTGCACGACGGCACCGGGGCTGCCGGCGAAACCGTTCCCGCTGCGCTGCGAACCGTCGGAGTAGCGGTACGGGCCGGGCAACACCGGGCCGCCCATGTAGGTGGCGTAGGCGGTGCCGTCATCGAGTACCGAGTACGCGTCCGGCACGGAGCCGCCCAACGTGTCAGT
>DATMEB010000114.1:0-13866 GCA_035557095.1 Nocardioidaceae bacterium
CCCGCGTTCTCGAGCAGGTCGGCGCGGTAGTAGAGGAAGGCCTCGTCCAGGTACACCGGGTAGGCCCACATGTTCCCCCGGTACCGCAGGGACCGCACGACCGCCGGCGGGAAGTCGGACCAGAAGCGCCGATCGTCCTCCCAACGTCCCAAAGGGGCGGCGAGTGCGTTGTCCGCGAACTGGGCCGGCCACACCACGTCGCCGAGGTAGACGTCGGGGACCTGCGACCCGCTGGCGATCTGCGCGGTCAGCGCGGTGCGGCGCACGTCGGTCTCGTCGGGAACCTGGATCAACTGGATCGAGACGTTCGGGTACTCGCGGGTGAATGCGTCGGCGAGCTGGAACCGGCAGTCCCCGCCCGCGTTCCGCGGCAGCTCCTGGGACATCCACGCCAGCTCCACCTTGTGCCGCGGCATCCGCGTGCTCTGGCCGGCGAACGGGTCGGACCGCACAGCGGCGCCGCAGCCTGTCACCGCCGCCGCGGCCAGCCCGAGCGTGCCGCCGAGGAAGCGCCGTCGACTCAGCGACGCAGACTGGTGCCCAGCTGGCTGCATCAGTGCTCCATCCCCGCGGAAAGCCTGGCAACGGTCGCGCAAACGCTGCCAGAGAGCAGCGCGCGACGTCAACGGAGCCAAGGCACACAACGTGAAAACGTTGCCAGCAGCGTCGGGTCGTTGCTAGGTTGCCCGTCGTGGGTGCGCCGGTCGAGCCGCGGATGCGTGATGTCGCCGAGCGGGCCGGGGTGTCGCTGTCCACGGTCTCGCGGGCGCTGCGCGAGGCGCCAGGGGTGACACCGGAGGTTCGTGGCCGTGTGCGCAGCGCCGCCGACGAGCTGTCGTACGTGGTCAGCCGAAACGCCTCCAGCCTGGTCACCCGGCGGACCGGGCGCGTGGGCCTGCTGCTCCCCCGGCTGCAACGCTGGTTCTTCGCTGCCGTCGCCGACGCGCTCTGCGACAGCCTGCAGGAGCAGCAGCTCGACACCATCGTCTACCAGCTCGGCGACGCGACCGCCGGCGGTGAGGTGCGCTCACTGCCACTGCGCCAGAACGTCGACGCGGTGGTCGCGGTCTCCCTGGACTTCGCCGACGAGCTCACCGACCAGCTCGACGAGCTGGCCCTGCCCACGGTCTTCTGCAGCCGCTGGCTGCAAGGCCGGCACTGCGTGTCGATCGACAACGCGGCCGCCGCACGAACCGCCACGCAGCACCTGGTGAACCTCGGGCACCGCGACATCGCCTACCTGCACTCCCGGCCACTCGAGGGCGCGGCCGGCAACTTCGGCGACCGGGCACACGGATACGCGGAGGCGATGGCCGCGGCCGGGCTGCCGACGCGGTTCGAGCGGATCGCCGAGGGCCCGGCAGGCGGGGAGGCGGGCATGGGGCGGCTGCTCGGCGCCACCGAAGTGCCGACCGCGGTGTTCGCCGAGTCCGACGAGACGGCGTTCGGTGTGCTGCGAGTGCTGCGCCGGTCAGCGGTCGCGGTACCCGCCGCGGTCTCCGTGATCGGGTTCGACAACCACGACCTGTCCGACACCTTCGAGCTCACGACGATCGACCAGGATGTGCCCGCGCTGGGGCGGGCTGCCGGCCGGCTCGTCGCCGAGCTGGCCACGGCCGGGATCGAGCGGCCAGCGCGCCACGTGCGCCAGGAGACCAGGTTGCTGGTGCGCGGCTCTACCGGCATACCCCGAGACGGCCGGGTCTTGAGCGGAGTGGTGTGAGAACAACGTGCAGCGAGAGAGGTGCGATGAGCGTCCACTGGTGGCGAAACGCCGTCATCTACCAGGTCTACCCGAAGAGCTTCCTCGACACCGACGACGACGGCGTGGGCAACATAGCCGGCGTCACCGCCAGACTCGACCACCTCGCGGGGCTGGGGGTCGACGCGGTGTGGTTGTCGCCGTTCTACCCCTCGCCCTGGGCCGACGGCGGGTACGACGTCGCCGACTACCGGGACGTGGACCCGATGCTCGGAACCCTCGACGACTTCGACGCCCTCGTAGCCGCCGCGCAGGCGCGAGACATCCGAGTGATGATCGACATCGTCCCCAACCACGTCTCCCATCGGCATCCATGGTTCCAGCAGGCGCTGGCCGCACCGCCGGGCTCTGCGAAGCGCGACCGCTTCGTCTTCCGAAACGGACGTGGCGACGGCAGCGAGCCACCGACGAACTGGCTCTCCCGATTCGGTGGCCCCGCCTGGACGCGCATAGCGGACGGCCAGTGGTACCTCCACCTGTACGCCCCCGAGCAGCCGGACCTGGACTGGCACCGGCCAGAGGTGCGTGACGAGTTCCTCGACGTGCTGAGGTTCTGGGCCGACCGCGGCGTCGACGGCTTCCGCATCGACGTGGCCCATGCGCTGGTGAAGGACCTCGACGAGCCACTACGCGACGCGGTCGCGCTTCCGTTGGCCAGCGCGATGGACGACATCGCCGCCATGCCCGACCACCCGCACTGGGACCGACCGGAGGTGCACGAGATCTACCGGGACTGGCGGCGGCTGTTCGAGGAGTACGACCCGCCGCGCACCGCCGTCGCCGAGGCGTGGCTGCCGAGCGCGCGCAGGGTGCGGTACACCCGGCCTGGGGAGCTGCAGCAGGCCTTCAACTTCGAGTTCCTCTACACGCCGTGGGACGCACAACGGCTGCGAACCGTCATCACCGACAGCCTTGCCGACGCGCACGAGGTGGGAACGGTGCCGACCTGGGTCCTGTCCAACCACGACGTGGTCCGTACCGTCTCGCGGCTCGGGTTGCCGACCGGCACCGACCTGCAGGCCTGGCTGCGCAGCGACGGGCACGACCCCGAGCCCGATCTCGACCTGGGCACCACGCGGGCACGCGCGGCGGCGCTGCTGCAACTCGCGCTTCCGGGCTCCACTTACCTGTACCAGGGCGAAGAGCTAGGGCTGCCGGAAGTGGCCGACTTGCCGGCGGACGCCCTGCAGGACCCCAAGTTCTTCCGTTCGGATGGTGCCGCGAAGGGCCGCGACGGCTGCCGCGTCCCACTGCCGTGGGACACCTCTCTCCCGGCGTACGGCTTCAGCTCGACGAGTCCCTGGCTGCCTCAGCCACAGCACTGGGCCGATCTCTCGGTCGCGACGCAGACCGGGAACCGGGACTCCGTGCTCGAGCTATACCGGACGGCCATCCGGCTGCGGCGCGAGCTGTCGCTCGGAGATGAGCTGCGGTGGGTCGACGCCGAGCACCCGGCCACTTCCCTGGCCTTCCGCCGCGGGAGCGCAATGCTCGTAGTGACCAATTTCGACGGCCCGCCGATCGAGCTTCCCGAGGCAGAGGTGCTCCTGACCAGTGGCCCGCTACACGGTCACAAGCTCCCCGCGGACACCACCGTCTGGCTCGCAGCCGAAGGCACAGGGACCTGATGACCGCAGGGTCATCCACCCTCACACGCTGAGGGCACGTCACGCTCGCGCATGCGCGCGACCTGCGGGAAGCCTTCTCGCGGGTGCGCCATCGACGAGCACAGAGCCCACCTCGCTGTCACTGCCGGAGCAACGACAAAGGCGGGAGATATCCATGGCGCATGCCCTCGACCCCACTCGACCCTGGTTGCTGGAGACGCATCCGTACAGCTCCCGCGACCCGGGACAATCTCCGAACGGCCCGAGCGAGGCAACGAGCGAATGGCTCGAAATCACCCAGCGACAGCGCCGCACTGCCCCCGCGGACTCTGAGCAGCCGTTAATCGCTCGGGATCGTGCTACGAGACGAAGCATGCGTCTGCTCCTTGTTTCATGTGGCCGACGATCAAGATCACTGCCCTGCTGGCCACCTGTGGGCAGGGTTGACGCGGTCGCCCTCGTAGGCATGGTGACCGCCGATCGTGCCGAGCCGGCGATCTCCGTCGCGCGACGGAGGCCGGGGAACCCACTCCTCACTAGGGTGTAGCCATGTCCAGCCGTACGGTTGCCGGCCGCGTCGGCACGTTCTTCGCGCTCGACGACGACTGGTCGCGCCCGGTCCCGCGGGTGGGTGGACGGGACGTCGTAACCGGCCTGGCGGTCGGAATGGTCGGCATCCTCGCCCTCGAGCTGGCCCGGAGCGCGGGAGCGTTCACCGATGTCGACGCGCCGTGGTGGTTGATCTACCTGGTCCTCGCGACCGCCGTGCTCGCGCTGGTCTGGCGGCGCCGGTTTCCGCTGACCGTGGCCGTACTGCTGGCGACGCACATGTTCGTCACCGGTATCACCATGGCCGCCGTCATGGCACAGGTGTCGCTCCAGATCTGCTACTTCGTCGGGCTCTTCTCCGCGATGGCCTGGGGGCGCAGCCGGCGTACGTCGCTGCTGGTCTCGGGCACGATCCTGGTGTTCATGCTCTGCTGGGTCGCCTGGCAGTTCGCGGTCGGGTCGGGGGTCCAGGAGTACCTGGGCGACGACCCGGTAGCCGGGTCGGAGGGGTTCCTTCCTGCGATCCCGGCGGTCGTACTGCTGACGTTCCTGGTCAACGTCGTCTACTTCCTCGGCGCCATCATCGGCGGACAGGTCGCCTGGCGCGGCGCGCGGCAGCGGGCGGCCCTCGCCGACCAGGCACGCACCATCAGCAGCCAGGCCGATTCGCTGCGCCGACGCGCGGTCGTCGACGAGCGGCTGCGGATCGCACGGGAGCTCCACGACGTCGTCGGCCATCACGTGTCGGTCATCGGGGTGCAGGCCGCCGGCGCCCGACGGGTACTCGACCGCGACCCGGGTGCGGCGTCCGACGCCCTCAGAGCCATCGAAGAAAGCTCCCGCGAGGCAGTCACCCAGATGCGGTCGCTGCTCGGCACCCTGCGCGACATCGAGGCCCAGACGTCCGACGAACCCCAGCCTGCCCGGACGTCCGAACCCGGCCTGGGCGACCTCGCCGGGCTCGTCGTGTCCCGCGGCAGCGACGGCCTCGAGACGACGTACGTCGAGGTGGAGGACCCACCGGGGGCGGCGACCCGGGTCCCGGCCCCTGCCGGTCTCTCCCTCTACCGCACCGCTCAGGAGGCGCTGGCGAACGTCACCCGGCACTCCACCGCGACGCACGCCTCCGTGACCCTCCGCGTGGACGAACGAGGACCGAGACCGTTCGCGGAGGTCGAGGTCCTCGACGACGGCCGGCTGCGGCCCGGAACATCCGGCTCGGGCCTCGGGCTGCTGGGCATCCGCGAGCGGGCGGCGTCCCACCGCGGCGAATGCGAGATCGGTCCCCGCGCGACGCGTGGCTACCGGGTCCGGGTGCGGGTGCCGCTCGGGACACTGACGCCCGCCACCCCGCCGGCGCCGCGGGATGCCGCCCGTGGATGACCCCGAGCAGCCGCTGCGCGTCCTCCTGGTCGACGACCAGGCACTGGTGCGCTCCGGGTTCCGGATGATCCTGTCGGGCGAGCCCGACATCGCGGTGGTCGGCGAGGCCGGCGACGGCGACGAGGCGCTGGCCCGTGCCCGCGACCTGGCTCCCGACGTCGTCCTGATGGACGTGCAGATGCCGCACACGGACGGCATCCAGGCGACCGCCGGCATCGTGGCCGCCGACCTCGGCAAGGTGGTCATCCTGACCACTTTCGACAGTGACGAGTACCTCTTCGCCGCGCTCCGCGCCGGTGCCAGTGGCTTCCTGCTCAAGAACTGCCAGGCCGACCAGCTGATCGAGGCGGTCCGTGCGGTGGGCCGCGGCCACGCACTGCTCTCCCCGGAGGTGACCCGTCGGGTCATCGCCCAGATGACCGCCGCCGGTGAAGGGCGAAGCGACCGCCGTACCGGGGAGCACGCGCAGCTGAAGCGCCTGACCGAGCGCGAGCGGGAGGTGCTGGAGCTGCTGGGCGAGGGGCTCAGCAACGCGGAGATCGCCGAGCGGCTCGTGCTCGGCGAGGCCACGGTCAAGACCCACGTCTCCAACTGCCTGTCGAAGCTGCACCTGCGCGACCGGGTGCAGGCGGTCGTGCTCGCGCACCGCGCCGGGCTCGCTGGCTGACGGGTCGTCCTCGTCCGCAGGGTGGAGCGCGGATCTCCGCCGCGCGACGGATCCGCCCGGCGCGGGTGCATCCCTAGCGTGGGGGACATGATCCAGGTACGAGGACTGACCCGGCGCTTCGGCGACGCCACGGTGGTCGACGGCGTCACCTTCGACGTTCCCCGAGGCAAGCTCACCGGCTTCGTCGGCGGCAACGGCGCGGGCAAGACGACGACGATGCGCATGATCATGGGCCTGCTCGGCCTCCATGGGGGCGAGGTCCTCTGGGAGGGACGGCCGATCACCGCCTTCGACCGGCGCAGGTTCGGCTACATGCCCGAGGAGCGTGGCCTCTACCCCAAGCAGAAGATCCTCGACCAGCTCGTCTACCTCGGCGAGCTGTCAGGCCTCAACGCCGGGGTCGCACGTACCTCGGCCCAGGAGTACCTCGAGCGTTTCGGCCTGGCCGACCGGGGCGCCGACCGAGTCGAGAAGCTCAGCCTCGGCAACCAGCAGCGGGTCCAGATCATCGCCGCTCTCATGAGCTCACCGGTCGCGCTGGTTCTCGACGAGCCGTTCTCAGGCCTGGACCCGCGAGCCGTCGACTCGATGGTCGACCTGCTCCGCGAAGAGACCGCCCGATCGACGCCCGTGCTGTTCTCCAGCCACCAGCTCGACCTGGTCGAGCAGCTGTGCGACCACCTCGTGGTGCTCGCGGGCGGGCGGGTGGTCGCCCAGGGCACCGTCGAGGAGCTGCGGGCACGTGGCCCCGAGCGGCTCCGGCTGGTCACCGACCGCGACGCCGGCTGGGTCCGCGACGTACGCGGCCTCAGTGTCGTGGACGTCGACGGCGCGGTCGCGCTGCTGGAGCTCACCGACCACGGCGACGGCGTACGCCGCGCCCTGCTGACGGAGGGCCTGGCGCGCGGCGAGATCCGCGAGCTGAGCCGGGTCACCACTCCACTTGCCGAGATCTACCGGGAGGTCACCGCGTGAGCACCAGGACCGACACGCACGTCGCCACCGAGGCCGTCGGCGACAGGACCGAGCAGCCAGGCGCGCCCGCGGGGGAGCGCGCCTGGCTGCTTGTCGCCCGCCGCGAGGTCGTCACGAAGCTGACAGACAAGTCGTTCGTCATCGGGACCTTGATCACGATCGGGATGATTGTCGCGTTCCTGGGCTGGCAGATCGCCAACGAGGGCAAGACCGAGACCTACACGGTCGCGGCCACCGCCGAGTCCTCGGCCACGGCCGAGCTGCTCGCGGAACGGGTTCCCAAGGTCGACGACGCGATCCGGGTCGAGGTCACCGAGGTCGAGTCCGACGGCGCCGGCGTGAGTGCGCTCGAGGACGACCAGGCCGACGTGCTGTTGCGCCCGGGGGACGACGGGTGGACGCTGGTCGGCACCGACGAGGTACCCGACGACCTGTCCCGAGCCTCGGAGACGGTGGTGAGAGAAGCCGCGCTGGCCAGCAACGCCGAGCAGGCCGGCACCTCGGTCGCAGCGCTGGAGCAGGACAGCGCACTCGGCACGACGCTGCTCGAGGGCGACGCGGAGCGGCAGGGCTTCGCCAAGGCCATGGGGTTCGCGCTCGCGTTCCTCTTCTACATGGCCGCACTCGGCTTCGGCTACACGCTCTCCGGCAGCGTCGTGGAAGAGAAGGCCAACCGGATCGTGGAGATCATCACGACCAAGATCCCGGTGCGGCAGCTGCTGATCGGCAAGATCGCCGGCAACACCCTTCTGGCAGTCGGGCAGACCGCGCTGCTGGTGAGCATCGGGCTGGTCGGCGTCTCGTTCACCGAGTTCTCCAAGTACCTGCCCGCGCTCACCCAGGGCGTCGGCTGGTTCGTGGCGTTCTTCCTCGTCGGCTTCTGCTTCATCGCGTGCTGGTGGGCGGTCGCGGGGGCACTGGCCAGCCGCGCCGAGGACCTGCAGACCACGGCCACGCCGCTCAACTTCCTGATGATGGGCGTCTTCCTCGGTTCCTTCCTCTTCGACGGCACGGCGCTGACGGTCGCGTCGTATGTACCGCCGTTCTCGTGCGTGCTGATGCCGATCCGAGTGCTCCAGGGCGACGCCGCGATGTGGGAGCCGTTTGCGGCAATCGCGATCCTCGTCGCGGCGATGGGTGCGACCGTCCTGCTCGCCGAGCGGCTCTACCGCCGGGCACTGTTGCAGACCCAGGGCCGGGTGACCCTGAAGCAGGCCTGGCGCGCGACGGAATGACCGCACTCCCCCGTGATCGCTGTGACCGGGCCTGGACGCGGCGGGCGTGGCGAGGACGCGCCGGCCGTACGCTGGAGGCATGGACAGGTACCTGACCGATCAGCGCGATCGCCCGGTCAGCGCGTTCGTCGCCGTCGTCGTGGCGCTCCTCACCGGCGGCTACATGCTGCCGTGGGCGGTCGCAGCGCTGCGCGGCAAGGCGAACCACTGGACGATCTTCTGGATCAACCTGCTGGGCGGCTGGACGGTGATCCTGTGGATCGTCGCCCTCGTGATGTCGTTCAGCGCCCACAGGGCGATCAGCCACTACTGATACTGCGGTGTTCAGCCCAACCACGGTGCGGCGTACTCGCTGTCGAGCACGCTCGGATCATCCATGTTCTTGACCATGAGCTGCACGGTCTCCGCGATGTCACTCGTCCATCGGTAGCACTGGTCAACAGATGTGCAGGCCGTCGGAGCGATCGACTGTGCGTACTCCACGATCTGTGAAGCCTGTCTACCGACAGCGTCGACATCGACGCTGACGGCTTCGTTCGGTATGAGATTGGCTTCGCAGAGCGCGCCGACGTCGGAGAGCTGGCGCATCGCCCACCCCCATGGGTCAGCGTTCACCTCTGAGGCAAAGACACGTGCACTCGGTTCGTTGCCTTCGAACGTGGGGTGGTAGTGCGCCGCTGAGAAGCTTCCCGCGGGTTGATCGAGCCTGTCGAACAGGTCAGCACGCCACACCGGACGATCGATGACAAGCCTCTGCGCTGCCGACTCGCTCCCTCTATGCGGCCCAGACTCGAGCAGCCTGAGCTCCATTCGCACCCCGTGCTCCATGACACCGTCGGCCAGGCCGATCTCGAACCAATGTCGCACGAGGACCGCCACATGAGTGAAAAGGAATGCCCGCAACATCGTGTCCGTGCTCCTGTCTTTGCGTTCGTCAACACGGCTCGTACCGCATCGCCACGGCCCCCCGACCCGAACTCCAGCCGGCTCAGCAACTTCAAGTCGACGCAGCACCCGTCCAATGTGACCTTGATGGAATACCGAAGAGGCCGCGTCACGCTCCTGAACAGACAGCGACGTACTCGAATCGTGCGTCATCGGAATTGAACAGCAGCGCCGACCGGGCGTGCAATACGGACTCGAAGCCGGAGCCCGGTGCCAACCGGCGATTCGTCGCCACGAGCACGGGTACCGCCTTGCCATGCAAGCCCAGCAGGGTGTTGCGGCTCGCACCCACCACCAACCAGCAGGCGCCTCCTCCGCGTCCGCGGTGGAGGAGCTGGTGCAGGCCGGTGTCGCCTACCTTGCCGCTCGAGTGGCCAAGGTGATCGAGGACGCGGCCGGCGGGCTCGACCAGTTGGTCACGCCGCACGGCCCGCTCGAGCACGCGACCGTCAGCGGAATCCAGGCCGCCGCCGGCGGCCGGAACCCGCTGTGGGCAGCCGTGAAGGGCGCCTGGTCCGGCGGGGCCATCACGACTCGGGTGGTCATGGTGCTCCTGGCCGTCGCCGTCCTGCTGACCGCTGTCGTGGCTGTGGTTGGACTGCTGCTGACGATGCTCGTCGAGGCTGTAGGCGCCGCTATCCGCGCACTCACGCACTGACGGTGCCCACGTAGGCGCCACCTGAAGGCACTTGGATGGGAACCTGCGTCAGGCGGGCACGGCTCGATCAGAAGGCATGGCTTTGGCTCGCCGCACGCCTATCCCATCAACAGAAGCGTGCCCACGCCCATAGTCGCCACGAGGGCGACGACGAGGACGATGGCTCCGACGCGCACGAGTCCCCACTTCACAACCGATCACCATCCCGGCGGCGCACGCCATTGGCGCACGAAGACCGCCCTGTAGCCGTTTCAGCGCCTGCAGGTCCGTCTTGCAGTCGCGCTCACGGTAGTAGAGCTCGCCACGCGACCATGTGGCGACCCGCCTCGCAACGATCGATGTCTGCCTCGGCCAGCGGCGCACCCCGCCAGTCGTGGGAAACAAATTGCGTGCAAAAGTAAGTACTTACTTGCTACGGTCCGAACGGCGTCTCACCAACGACGACAGGAGTGACTCATGATGTTGAGGACCGTGCTCACCGGCCTGGCTCTGGGGGCAGCGACGACCACGGCGGGGATGGCCCTCGCTCCCCCGGCGCAAGCCGCGGGCTGGACCTGCGGCTCGTGGCAGCACAAGGAGTTCGCCACCTCCGGGTTCAACACCGACGTGGACATCCGCTTCTGCGTGAAGCGGTACACCACGGCACACGCCGGGTTCGCCGAGATCAAGTGGCGGGACGGCGCAGGGGTGAAGAAGTTCGACAACTTCGACGTCCGGATCCGCCTCGAACGCTACGACTCCAACTACGACTCCACCGCATGCTCGTACGAGAGCGCCATCAACCTCTACGAGAGCAACGAGCGGGAGTGCAGCGGTCTGTACAGCAGCTCCTCACGCAGTGGTGGCTGGAGCGTCGACGGCTACGTCGCCTACGACTACGACGCGGACGGCGAAGGCGGCAAGACCTGGAGCCTCCGCGGCACTGGGCTGATTTCCTGAGCTGCCTACCGGCCACTGTGCTCGGCCAGGAGAGCAGCCACCATGGCTGCGGCCGCACGCACGAACCGGTCCTCGTCGACCTCCACCGGGTGCTCCCCGAAAAGGTCGCGAACCAACCAGTAGTGCGCTACCGCCCCCTGAAGTACGACGGCCACGGCACCCCAGTCCGTCTCGCCGGTCTCGTCACCGGCGAGACGGGTCAGCAGGCCGGTGAGCTGTTCGTGCATCACACGGAGCTCCGCGTCGCCGAAGCGCTCTAGCAGGGGTGGGAACGTGTCCAGCCCTCGGAAAAGAAGCCGGCTGAGATCACGGCCGTGGTCCATGTGCCGCAACCCGGACCGAGTTGCTGCGCGGAGGAGCTCCTCCGGGTCCTCCGCGCCGCTGGGGTCATTGACCAACGGCTTCTCGTGCGCGTCGGCTAGCAACCGCTCCAGCCCAGCTGCCAGCAATTCCTCCTTGGAGGCGAAGTGGCGGTAGAGGCTGCCCGAGCCCGGTCGCAGGCCGGCCGCCGCCTCGATCTCCGCGACCGACGTCGCCCCGTAACCGCGTTCGCCGAACAGCCGCATGCCCTCGCTGAGAAGCCGGTCCCGTGTCGACGCCACGGGTGAAGACTAACTACGGGCCCCCGCAGTGTGACGATCGAACTGCTATCGCCCAGGCTGTGCCTTCGCTGGCTGAAGGTGCTGCGTTCAGGGTTCAATTCGTGGGCGGGGGTCTCATGGAGTGAACTTGCCTCCCTTTTCACCCGAGGAGTCCCCACCTAGCGTTGATGCCGAGCCGTCGCTGGGACCCCGCGATTCGCCGAACATCGCGCGCGAGCAAGTGGCGCCCCGTGTCCCACCCGACTGGAGGCAGGGCGCTGCTCGCTCATGAAGGTCCCGCACGGGGGGACCTCAGCTTCATCAGCCAAGCATTCGAGGGGTACCGCGGTGCCCTGTGAGGGGGTGGCATGAGCAATCAGACGGGGGACGTGCATCGGGTGAGCGGGGGCGCATTCCTGCGATCCCTCGACCTCCTGGCAGCGACGGCGGTCGCGGAGTCCGAAGGCCAATCGCCCGGCATGCTGACCAGTGCTGAGCGCGCGATGCTGTTCGAGATCGTGCGTCGGACCTGGCACGGTGACGGTGCGATCGTCGACGGCGGCAGTTTTCTCGGATCCTCCCTCGTAGCAGAGGCACGGGGCATGCAGGCGAACCCGAAGCTGGCCGATCTCACACTGGCACGGTTTCCTGCGGGCAGGCCGATCCACGGGTATGAGTTGGGCCACCACCCGGCACCGGCCGACCCGGCCGCGGAGCGCCGGCGTACTTACGGCGGGGTGGCATACACGCTGGGGGAGAGCTTCGTCTCGGTGCTCGAGCAGAACATCGCACCCCACCGGGACCTCATCGACCTGCACCTCGGTGACCTCACGCAAATGAGCTGGGACGAGTCGCCGGTCGAGGTCGCGTTCATCGACGTGTGCAAGACCCCTGAGCTCAACGCGCATGTCTCCCGGCAGTTCTACCCCGCGCTGATCGCTGGCGCGTCGAGGCTGATCCACCAGGACTTCTTCTTCGACCGGCTGCCGTGGATCAGGGTCACCATGGGCTATCTCGCCGACTACTTCCGCTGGGAGGGTCAGGTGGCAAGCAGCTCGGTCTACACCAACGTCGAGGCCGTTCCGGAGGACGTTGCGGGCTACGATCCGTTCACCGAGGCAACGCTGGAGGAGTGCCTGGCCTACCACGACGCGGTGGCCTTCCCCGGCATCGATCGGACGGCACGGCTGATGCTCGCGCTGTCGCGGGTTCAACTGATCTTGCACAAGGGCAGCCACGAGCACGCGCTCGAACAGCTGCAGGAGACGGCCGTCGAGTACGTCGACATCCTCGGAGCCGTATCGCAACCTGACTCCTTCCGGCCGCCGCCGGGCAGCCCGGACACCATGCTGCCCCGGTACCGCATGGACCGCGCCCTGACCCGGGTGCTGGGCGGCGCCCGCACCGGTGATCCCCGAACCGGCGCCGGTTCCTCACGACCGGGAGCGGAGCCCCCTAGCGACCTCGATCAGGCAAGGGCTGCACTGAACCGCCGGAGCTGGGACCAGGCACGGCAGATCCTGGAACCGCTCGCTGCGGCGGACCCGCAAGGGCCCGCCAAGTTCCTGCTCGCGCGCACAGAGCTCGAGGCTGGCAATCAGGACAGCGCAACCGCCATCCTCGACAGCTTGCTGTCCCGATGCCCACGACACCACCGAGCCCGCGCCCTGCGAGCCCGACTCCATCTGATCACCGGCGATCTCACGGCAGCGCGCCACCAGGCCGACGAAGCGCTGCGGGGCGACCCACGGCTTGTTTCCGCCCGGCGGATACTCTTCGACGTCTCCGTGGCCAACCGACTGCAACCCCAGGCCACCCGGCAACCGTGCCTCTTGCCGCCGCAAGCATCCGATCCTCGGGTGATCCGATAAACGCGCTTCGCGGTCAAGCCGCCATGCTGGGTCGATGCGATTCACCGAGCACGAGCTCACTTTGGCACTCACGGGTGCGGCGAAGAGTGTCATGGCGCGCAAGAAGTACCGCAAGCGCGGCGTGGACATCGACACGGCGTGGGACTCCATGGACCGCTACCAGAGGTTCATGCTGCTCGACGCGGTCGGCAGCCAGATCCTGCCCGTGTTGGTGGCTCTGCCTGACGTCGAGGTTGCGCCCGGTACTCGACCTTCGTACTCATCCAAGCAGGTCGAGGAGACCGTCGCCGGGCTTGTGGGCGACGATCTTGGCAAGCTGCGACGACAGGTGACGGTCAAGGCGCGTTCTGCGCTGGTACAGACAGCCCTGGCAAACATTCCGCCTCGATTCGATCCGGACGCGCTCGGTACACCCCACGATCCCTAGGCCGTACGCGCGCAGCCGTTACGCGGCCACCGTACGCACCTGCCGACGGGCGGGAATGCCAGCCAGAGCCGCGTTGCCGTCCACCGACCGGGTCGTCGACACTCGGTTCATGGACCAGCTGTCAGCCGGGCAGGCGTCGTACTCGATCGGGCGGGCGGCAAGAGCGGACGTGAGCGAGATCGTCACGTTGCTGCGCGATGACAGCCTGGGCGCCCGGCGTGAACTGGACGATCTCAGGCCGTACGAAGCCGCCTTCGAGGCGATCGA
>DATMEB010000115.1:0-14610 GCA_035557095.1 Nocardioidaceae bacterium
TCCCGCGAGGTGCCGCCTGCGGAGCTGGCTGAGTGGTATTGACCATTCGCGGGAGGGTGGTCTAGCCTCGCCGCCCTACCGAAGGGCACCGAGATCGCACACACGGCGAGCAGCATCACGAAGCAGCGGGTGGTCAGGGACCACCTGCTGGGCATGCGCGCGGACATGTCGGTCGGGGAGTCCCTCCCGCCGGAGCGTCAGCTGGCCGAGACGCTCGGGGTCTCGCGTCTGACGTTGCGGGCGGCGGTCCAGCAGCTGGTCGCCGAGGGCCTGCTGCTGCGGCGACAGGGCAGCGGGACGTTCGTCGCCCAGCCCGCGCTCGCGCAGCCGCTCACGATGACGTCCTTCTCCGAGGACATGCGCCGCAGAGGCATGCGTCCGGGGAGCCGGGTGCTGTCCTTCGCTTCCGAGTTCGCCGGGGCCAAGGTCGGCGCACGGCTGGGGCTGAGCCCACGCGCGCAGGTGTTGGTGGTGCGTCGGCTGCGGCTGGCCGACGACGTGCCGATGGCGATCGAGACCCTGCACATGCCGCAGGCGCTACTGCCCGAGCTGAACGTGGCCGACCTCGAGGACAGCTCGCTGTACGAGTACCTACGCGAGCGCGGCATCGAGCTGGGCTCTGGCAGCCAGGTCATCGAGACCACGGTGACCGACGACGAGGAGTCGACGCTGCTGGACCTGCCCGTGCTCTCGCCGGCGTTCCTGTTCGAGCGGATCACCTACGACCGGCAGGGGCACGTGCTCGAGTACGTCCGCTCCGTGTACCGCGGTGACCGCTACCGGCTGCTGGCCGAGCTGCGGCCACCCCTGGCCTGAACCGTCGTGGCCACGCTGAAAGGACCCCCATGGAAACCGTGAAGGAAACTCTGGCGTTCATCGCCGACAACGTCTTCGGCCAGGTGCCTGTCCTGATCGGCCTGATCACCTTCATCGGGCTGGCCCTGCAGCGCAAGCGGGTCGAGGAGCTGATCGGCGGCACCCTCCGGGCCACCGTGGGCGTGGTGATCCTGTTCATCGGCGTGGACGTGTTCATCGGTGGGCTCACCGGGTTCCAGGCCGTGCTGGCCAGCGCCATGGGGACCACGCCACCCGCGTCCGAGCGCACGCTTGCCGACTTCCTCGGGCAGCACGGCGGCACCGTCGCGCTGGTCATCACCACCGCGTTCGCTCTGCACCTGCTGCTCGTCCGCGTGTTCCCCGCCGCCCGCTACCTCTACCTGACCGGGCACCTGATGTTCTGGATCAGCACCATCACCGTGGCCGTCCTGGTCGAGATCTCCCCGCAGGCCAACCAGCTCACGCTGGTGCTGTGTGCGGCAGGTGTGGTGGCGGCGTACTGGACGCTGCAGCCGCTGTGGATGCGCCCGCTGATGCGCAAGGTGCTGCCCGACGACAAGTTCGGCTACGCGCACACCAGCTCGCTGACCTGCGTGCTGACGGGGCTGGCGGCGCGGCCGCTGGGCAGCAACGTCAAGCATGACACCGAGAAGTTGCGCGTGCCGCGGCAGCTGTCGTTCTTCAAGGACGTCAACGTCAGCACGGCACTGGTCATCTCGGCACTCATGCTCGTCGCAGTGGTGTTCGCCGACCGTGCCGTGGTGGCCGAGCAGGCCACCGCGATCAGCGACACGCTGTCGCCGTGGGTGTGGTGGCTCATGATCGGTCTGCGGTTCGCCGCGGGGATCGCCATCCTGCTCTTCGGTGTGCGCATGTTCCTCGCCGAGATCGTCCCTGCGTTCAAGGGGCTCAGCGACAAGGTCATCCCGGGCACCCGGCCGGCCCTGGACGCGCCGACGGTCTTCCCGGTCTCGCCGACGGCGGTGCTGGTCGGGTTCGTCACGGCCACCGCCCTGTTCCTCGTGCTGGTCGGCGCATTCGCCGCCGCGGACTGGTTCACGCTGGCGCCGCCGATGATCATGCTGTTCTTCGTGGGCGGGTCCGCCGGGGTCTTCGGCAACGCCGTCGCCGGCTGGCGCGGAGCCGTGCTCGGTGGCCTGCTGACCGGGGTCACGCTCGCGGTCGGGCAGGCGGTCACCTGGGGCATGCTGGACTCCACCGCGCCCGAGCTCGCCACCCTGGCCGACCCGGACTGGTACGCACTCGCCTGGCTGCTCAGGCTCGCCGAGCCGCTCGGCGGCGGGGCGGCGGTCTGGGTGATCCCGGTGGCCGCGGTCGCGATCACCGTTCTGGTGCTCGTACTGCTGCAACGCCGCGAGGACCGCCGGGCCAGCGCCGACGCACACCCGGAGGGGGCCACGGCCTCCGCCCGCAGCTGAACCCTGACCACCAACCACAAGCATGGAGAGTCCATGAGACAGCAACCGCTGCAGGTCCTGACCGTCTGCGGTGTCGGGATGGGGTCCAGCCTCATGCTGAAGATGACCGCCGAGGACGCGCTGCGTGACCTGAACGTCGACGCGCAGGTGGAGTGCACAGACGTCTCCACCGCGCGGTCGATGACACCGGACGTCGTGATCGGGCAGGAGATGCACACTCAGGATGTGCCCGACCTCGCACCGGTCGTCGTGACCGTGAGCGACTTCCTGGACCGCGACGGGTTGCGTCAGCAGCTGCAGGAGGCGCTGTCCGAGCAGGGCTGGCTGCCGTGAGCCTGGTCGATGCGGCGACGCGGACGGGCGTGCAGGACTGGCGCGAGGCCGTACTCACCTCCGCGCAGCTGCTGGTGGACATGGGCTCGGCGACCCAGGGCTACCCGCAGGCGTGCGTGGACGTGGTACGCGAGCACGGTCCCTACATCGTGTTGACCCCTGGCCTGGCACTGGTGCACGCACGACCGGAGTCCGGCGGGGTCGAGCTGGGCGTGGCGGTGCTCCGCCTCGACGGGCCCGTCGAGTTCGGCCACGAGGCCAACGACCCCGTGGACGTGCTGCTGGCGTTCAGCTCGCCGGACCAGTCGGCCCACGTGGAGACGCTGTCCACGCTGGCCCGGGCACTGGGCACGGGCCTGGCCGACAGGCTGCGCGAGGCCGGCAGCGCCGGTCGTCTACGTCAACTGGTCACGGAGGCGCTGGATGCCAACTGAACACCGTCCCGCTCTCCCGGACACAGTCCGCGATCTCCTCGACCAGGTGGACGAGGTCAACCGTGACGCGTTGGGCCACGCGGCCGGCGTACTCCTGCAGTGCCTGCAACGCGACGGGCTCATCCACGTCGCCGCGTCGGGGCACTCACTGGCTCTGGTCTGCGAGACCTTCTACCGCGCGGGCGGGCTGGCGGCCGTGCGACCACTGTGGCGACAGGAGATGCTCCCGCTGGCCGATGCGCAGGGCAGCACGGTGGCCGAGCGTACGCCGGGACTCGGCCCAGAGGTGGTCGCAGCGGCCGCGCCACGGCCCGATGACGTGGTCGTGGTGTTCTCCACCAGCGGCCGCAACCCCTACCCGGTCGAGGTCGCCGCCGCGTGCAAGGCGCGTGACGTCACGGTCGTCGCCGTGACCTCTCCGCAGGCGGGGCGGGCGGCAGAGGCCCGCCACGAGACCACGCTGGTCCAGCACGCCGACGTCGTGCTCGACACCGCGGTCCCGCCGGGGGATGTGGCGTACCCCGGCGACCATCCGCGCACCAGCGCGGTCTCCACGATCACCGCGGCCTACGTCTGGGGCGTCCTGCTCGCCGAGCTCGACGACCTGGCGATGCGCTCTGGATTCGAGCTGCCGCGCTGGCGCAGCGCCAACGTGCCCGGCGGTGACGCCGCGAACGTCGGGTTGTTCTCCCGCTACGGACCGCGGGTCCCCGAGCTGGGTGACGCCCTTCTCGAACGTCGCTGAACAGTGCCGCTGGGCTAGGCAGCCGCGTACGGCGAAACGGATGCGAGACCAGGTCAGTGGCCCGGCTGCCGTCGCGAACGCCGCCGCAGCTCGGCCGACCGGGCGTGCCGTGCGACGCGCGGCCGCGCGGGCCTCTGCTTGCGCTCGGGGTGGCTCGGTGCGGTCACGGGCGGAAGCGGCTCGCCGTCTGTTGCGAAGGCCGGCTCCGGCATCGTCCCGGTGATCTCGGGGGTCGAGGCAGCGGGTCGCGGCGGGGTGACATCCCCCTCGACCGAGATGTGTGGCAGGAACCGGTCGAGCCAGCGCGGCAGCCACCACGCGGCGCGTCCTGCGAGCACCAGCAGCGCCGGGGCGAGGGTGACGACGAGGATGCCGGCAAGGACCACCGCAGTGGCCAGGCCTACGCCGAACTGTTTGATCGTCGGGTCGCCGTCGAGGATGAAGCTGGCGAAGACAGCAGCCATGATCAGCGCCGCCGCGGTGGTGATCCGGGCACTCGACGTCAACGCCATGGAGACACTGTCGCGTGCCTCCGCACCTTCGTGGTGGTGCTGCTGGACGTGGCTGACGAGGAACACCTCGTAGTCCATGGACAGCCCGAACAGGCCCGCGAACATCATCAGCGGGACGTAGCTCGCGATCGGCACCGACGGGTCGGGCGTCTCGATGCCCAGCAGCGAGATGCCCCAGCCCCACTGGAACGCGGCCACGAGCACGCCGAACGCCGCGGCCGCCGACAGCAGGTTGGTCA
Source organism: Nocardioidaceae bacterium (assembly GCA_035557095.1). Lineage (GTDB taxonomy): Bacteria > Actinomycetota > Actinomycetes > Propionibacteriales > Nocardioidaceae > JALZDI01. The sequence continues at coordinate 4,540 of DATMEB010000115.1, forward strand.
CCGCGGCCTGCAGGGGGATCAGCAGCGAGCGGAAGGCCACCATCAGCAGCAGGCCGCCGAGCAGCACCACCGTCCCGATCACGAGCAGGAGCCGTGCGGTGATCAGCGAGGCCAGGTCGACGTTCGACGCGGTGAAGCCGCCGACGAACGACGTGATCCCGCCGCCCTGGTTGGTACGCGGGAGCACGGTCGCCCGGACGCGCTCGACCATGTCTGCGGTCGCGTTCGCCGACGGGGCCGTCTTCGGGACCGCCGAGATGATGACCACGTCGCCGTTCTTGTTGATCTGCGGTGGTGTCAGTGACACGACACCCGAGGCGCCGGACAGGCCGTCCTGGAGGTTCACGATGCGCGGGTCCGTTCCGCGGTCGTCGCCACCGGCCTTGGTGAGCATGTTCGTGAGCTGCTTCTGCAGCTTCTGCGCCTCCTTCTTCTCCTGCTCGGCCTGCTGCTGCTCGGCCTTGAGCTGGTTGGCCTGCTTCTGGAGCGCGTTCGCCTGCTTCTGGAGCGCGTTGCCCTGGCGTTGGAGGGCGTCGGCCTGGCGTTGCAGTGCGTTGCCCTGGCGTTGGAGGGCGTCGGCTTGGCGTTGCAGTGCGTTGCCCTGGCGTTGGAGGGCGTCGGCCTGGCGTTGCAGCGCGTTGCCCTGCTGACGCAGGACATCGGCCTCGCTTCGCAGTGCGTTGCTCTCCTGCCGTAGCCCTGCTGCCTCGGCCTGCAGCTGGTTGGCCTGGGTCTGCAGGGCGGCGGCCTGGCGTTGCAGGTTCGTCTTCTGTTGCTGGAGCTGCTCGGCCTGGCGTTGCAGGCTCGCCTTCTGCTGCTGGAGCTGGTCGGCCTGCTGTTGCAGCTGCGCGGCCTGGCGTTGCAGCTGCACGGCCTGGTTGGCGAGCCGGCGCGCCTCAGCGACCAGGCGCTGAGCCTCCTGCCGGAATGGCCCGAGCTCCTGTCGGACCGCAGCCTGCTGGTCCTCGACATCGGCGAGGCGGGCCCGGAGCCGGGCCAGCCGCCGGGGATTGTCCGCCGAGCGCGCGATACGCCGGTCGAGTACGCGCTCGCGGATCTCGAGGAAGGCAAGCTGCCGGACCAACGGACGGACCTGCGCCGGGAGGGCTGCGATCTCACTGCGCAGGGCCGCCTCACGCCTTTCCAGACTGGCCTGCTCGGCCTCGAGCTGCCGCTGCTGCACCCTCAGCTGCGTGGCCTGGCGCTGCAGCGCGGCTTGCTCTCTGCGGAGCTGCGCGGCCTGTCGCTGCAGGGCGGCCTGCTCTCTGCGGAGCTGCGTGGCCTGGCGTTGCAGCGTGGCCCGTTGGTTTCGGAGCCCTGCGCCCTGGCTCTCCAGCGTGGCCTGCTGGCTCTGCAGCCGCGCAGCCTGGACCCGCAGCGAACGCTGCTCGGCTTGCAGCCGGGCCTTCTGGTCCTCCAGGGAGCTGCGCTCGGCACGCAGCTGCGCACCCTCGTCCTTCAGCGCGGCCTGCTGGTTCTGCAGCTGCGTGCCCTGGTCCTCCAAAGCCTCCTGCTCCGACTGCAGCTGGGCCTTCTGGTCCTCCAGGGAACGCTGCTTCGCCTCCAGCTGCTTCTGCTCCTGCTCGAGCTGTTTCTGCTCCTTCGGCAGCTGCTTCTGCGCCTGGTCGAGCTTCTTCTTCAGCGACTGGGCCTTGGCGTACTTCTTGTTGTACTCCGCGCTGGGCGCGGCCACCGGTTTGAGGCTCGACGCGACCTGCAGCGGACCGTTGTACCCGACGCCGAAGCCCCCGCTGATCAGGTCGTAGGCCTTGCGCTCGGTGCTTTCCGGCGCAGCGGCGCCGATGTCCTCCTGGCCGAGCTCCAGCGAGAACGCAGGGATGATCAGCGGCACCAGCGCGGCCGTCGAGATCACGGCGACCAGCACCGGATGGCGTCGGACGACCCCGGCCCACGCGGCCCACATGCCCTTCCCCGGTTTCGCCTTCGGCCGCATGAACGCCGGGAGGGACAGCCAGGCGATCCGCGGCCCGAGCAGGCCGAGGAACGCCGGGAGGAGGGAGACCGCCACCGCCACCGCCGCGACGACCGCGATCGCCGAGGCCATGCCGAGCGCGCTGACGAGCGGGATTCCGGCGACACCCAGCGAGAGCAGGGCGATGACGACCGTGCAGCCCGCGAACACGATCGCGCTGCCCGACGTCGCGACCGCCGTGGCAATCGAGTCGACCATGGGCATGCCGTCGCGGAGCTGGTCCTGGTGCCGGGTGATGAGGAACAGCGAGTAGTCGATGCCCACGCCGAGACCGATCATGGTCGCGAGCGTGGGGCCACTGGAGGGGATGGCCACGAGGTGACCGAGCAGCCCGATCGTGGCCAGTCCGATCCCGAGGCCGACGACCGCGGTGATGATGGGCAGGCCCATCGCGACCAGGCTGCCGAGCACCAGACTCAGGATCACCATCGCGGCGACGATGCCGACGAGCTCGCTCTGCTCCGTCCCCTCCGTCGACAGTGTCGTACCGATCGAGCCGGCGGCCGCGGTCTTGATCCCGATCTTGCGGGCGGGGTCGGTGGCGTCCATCACCCGTTCGGCGATGGCCGTGGTCAGCTCCCCGGAGCCGACGTCGAGCAGCACCGGGGCGAATGCCGTCTGCACGTCCTTGGACAGCAGGCCGGCGGTCTTCCCGGAGCTGCTCACCGGGTTGGTCACGCTGAACACGTGCTGCTGCTTGCGGATGGCCTTCACGGACGCGGTGACGGCCTGCTTGTTCGCCTTGTCGGTGAGCTTGCCCTGCTGCACGTCGAAGACGATCTGGTTGACGCCGTTCTGCTGCGGGGGGAACCGGTTCGTGAGCAGGTCCTTCACCTGCTGGCTTCCGGTGCCGGGGAGGGTGAGGTCGTTGTTGGTCTGCGCGCCGAACGTCGAGAGCGCGGTGGCGACACCCACGGCCACGAGTGCCCAGATGCCGATCACGATCAGGGCGTGGCGCGCGCTGAACCGACCCAGCCGCTGCAGCAGCTTCGCCACGGGCCCCTCCTGTCCCCCGGCCTACCCACGATGGAGTCCGGCGTGGCCCGGGGGCTCCTCCCGAGGTCCGCCCGCAGCCCGATGGCTGGTGCCGTGATAGCCGGGGCGGCGCGCTAAGTCTGGGGCCCTATCCGCAGGGTACCGAGACCCGCCACCTGTTGCGTCGAGATCGCGCGAATGGCCACGGCGGGCCATTCGCGCAATCTCGACGCGAAGGGGTGGCTACTTCACGCCACCGGAGGAGAGACCGGCGACGATGCGCCGCTGGAACAGCAGGACCAGGACGATCAGCGGGACCGTCATCAGCACCCCGGCCGCCATCTGGCTGCCGAAGGGCGTCACGAACTGCGACGCTCCGGCGAACTTCGAGATCGCCACCGGCGCGGTCTGCACGGAGGGCTCGTTGACCATTGTCAGCGCGATCAGGAACTCGTTCCAGGTGATCACGAACACGATGATCGCGGTGGTGAACACCCCCGGCGCCGCCAGCGGCAGGATCACCCTGCGGAACGCCTGTCCCTGCGTGCAGCCGTCGACCATGGCCGCCTGCTCGAGCTCGGCCGGCATCTGCCGGAAGAACGCCGTCAGGTTCCACACCGCAAGCGGCAGCGCGAACGACAGACTGGGCAGGATCATCGCCTGGTAGGTGTTGATCCAGCCTATCTCGGTGAACAGCTTCAGCAGCGGCACGACCAGCGCGACCACGGGGAACATCGACGTCATGATGATGCCGGTCATCACGGTCCGCTTGAACCGGAAGTCCAGACGCGCCAACGCGTACGCGGCGACGATGGCGATCACCAGCGCCACCACGGTGGTGGTGCCTGCGACGATGACGCTGTTGCCCAACGAGCGCACGAAGCCCTGACCCGGGTCGAACACGGCCGCGTAGTTCTCGAACGAGACCGGGGACGGGAAGAGCGAGATCTCGAAGATGTCGTTGGTCCGCCGAAGGCTGGACACCGCCATCCAGTAGAACGGCGCCAGGCAGTACACGACGATCAGGCCGATGCCGATGTAGACCGGCAGGTTCCTCCGGATGCTCCTGCCGGGCTCGCGCCGGGTCGATGCCGCTGTCGCGGTCGTCGGGTCGGTCACGGGTTGCCTCCTCGAGCCAGCAGCCGGCGCCGGCGGCGCGGCATTCGCCGAAGCGCCGCGCGGTCGCCGAGGATGTCGGCGCCCAGGATGCCCACGAAGGCGAAGACCACCGCGAACACGTAGATGAACAGCAGCACTGCGTAGGCGGCGGCGGCACCGTAGTCGAGGTTGGTGGCGGCCTCGTCGTGCACCAGCATCGACAGCGTCTCCACCGAGTCCTTGCGCGGTCCGATCAGGATGTAGGGCAGGTCGAACATGCGTAAGGCGTCGAGCAGCCGGAACAGCACGGCCACCAGCAGTGCCGGTTTCACCAACGGCAGCGTGACGTGCCAGAAGCGGCGCCAGGCGGTGGCACCGTCCATCTTCGCCGCCTCGTAGACCTCGTCGGGGATCACCTGAAGTCCCGCGAGGGTCAGCAGTCCGATGAACGGTGCCGTCTTCCACACCTCGGCGATGATCACCGCGGCCTGTGCCTGGAAGCCCTCCGTGGTCCAGAGGATCGGTGCGCCGGGCAGGATCGCGTTGGCGACCCCGTCGGTGTTGAAGATCCAGCCCCACAGCACCGCCGAAGCCGCCGTGGGGATCGCCCACGGGATCAGGATGCTGGCCCGCACCATCGCCCGGCCGCGCATGGCACGGTGCATGATCAGCGCCATGGCCACCCCGATGACCGTCTCGAGCAGGACCGTGGTCACGGTGAAGAACGACGTGTTGTAGAAGGCGTTCCAGAACCGTCCCGCGGACGGGCCGACGATCGCGGAGGTGAAGTTCTGCAGGCCGATGTACGGCTCCTCCTCGCTGACGAAGCCACCGACGAGGCCGGGCTCGCCGTACAACGACTGGCGCAGCGCCGCCAACATCGGGTAGGCCACGACGAGGCCGAGCACGAGGATCGTCGGCGACACCAGCAGCGCGCCGAGCCGACCGGGACTCATCCCGGTGACACGTGCGCGCGACCGCGTCCGCGCAGGGTCGGGCGGTGCGTGTGTTGCGGTCACGAGGCGGATGCTCCTTCGCGTCTCAGCTGCTGCGTTCAGCCGGTGGCGGCACGGGCCCTGCCCGTCACCGCATCCCGGACAGCTGCTGCTGGAGCTGGCTCATCGCCTCGTCGGTGCTCATCTCCCCGGAGATGGCGCCGTAGGCGGCCTCCTGGATCGCCGCGGTCGCGTCGCCGTACTTGACGAACTTCGGACGCGGCTCGGCGGTCTCGATGGAGTCGCGCAGCGCCGGCAGGTAGGGGAACTTCTTGACCAGCGCGGGGTCGTCGTAGATCGACGCGATCGTCGGTGCGAGCGAGTTCAGGTTGAGCTGCTCGCGCTGGTTCTCCTCGCTGGTGAAGTACTTGATGAAGTCCAGCGCGGTGGCCTTGTTCTTGCCGTACGACGAGATCGCGAGGTTGTGCCCGCCCAGGCTCGACACGCCTCCAGGGTCGGCGATTCCGGGCAGCGGAGCGACGTCGAACTTGCCGGCGACCTCGCTCGAGCCGTCGGTGGCGTTGGCCAGCGCGTACTGGTACGGCCACTGCCGGTGGAAGACCAGCTTGCCGCTCTGGAAGGCCACTCGGCCCGTCTCCTCCTGGTAGGTGAGAGCAGCCCGCGGGATCGTCCCGGACTCGAAGCCCTGCACCAGCGTGTCGAGGCCCTCCTTGGCCTCGGGGGAGTCCACCTGGGGGTTGCCCTGGGCGTCCACGACCGTGCCGCCCGCGGAGTTGACCGCCTCGGAGAAGTTGACGGTCAGGCCCTCGTACTTGTCGAACTGCCCGGCGTAGCAGGACATCCCCTTGGCCTCGGGCAGCTTCAGGACCTTGTCGCAGTCGGCCTGCATCTCCTCCCAGGTCGTCGGCGGGCCGTCGACTCCGGCCTTCTTCAGCAGGTCGGTGCGGTAGTAGAGCAGGCCGCCGTCGCCGTTCATCGGCACGGAGTAGAAGCCGCCGCGGTACATGCCGGTGTCGACCGCGGGCTGGAGGTAGGAGTCCATCGGGAACTCGTCCTGCGGGAGCGGCTCGACCCACTGGTTCGCCGCGAACTCCGAGGTCCACACGACGTCGAGCGACAGCACCGTGAACGCGTCGGACTGTGTCTCGGCGTTCTGGATCATCAGCTGCCGCTGGGCGTCGGCATCCTCGGGCAGCTCCTTGAACGTGACCTTCTCGTCCGGGTTCTGCTTGTTCCAGACGTCGATCTGCTCCTGGATCGTCCCGGTCGTGTCCTTGCCCGCGGCGTACGTGATCGGACCGCGCCCCGAGAACTCCTCGACCTGCCCACCTCCCTCTTGCGTTTCGCTGGTGCTGCTCCCACATGCGGCGAACAGCAGGGCGGAGGTGGTGGCGATCGCAGTGACGGCGAGGTTACGGCGAGTGAGCGGATTCATTGTCTTTCCTTGGGTCCGTGGGCTCATCAGGGGTGGTGCCTGCCCGGGGCAGGTACGTGGTTCCCCGTAGGGAACCTGGTCATGCGCACTGTGGGTGACCAATCTGTCGAAGGCGTCTGGTTCGATCGACTGTCATGTCGTCCCCCGAACGACGAGTGCCGGGGTGAGCAGCTCGCCGAGGTCCGGCAAGGGGCTGCCGGTCAGCCGTGCGTCAAGGCGTCTGACGATCGCCTCCGCCACGTCCTCGAGCGGCTGCCGCACGGTGGTGAGACCACCGGGTACGACCGCCGCCGTCGCGGTGTCGTCGAACCCGGTGACCGCGACGTCGCGGCCGGGCCGCAGGCCGCGCGCGCCGAGGGTGGCCAGCGCGCCCATCGCCAGGGTGTCGCTCGCGCAGACGAGGGCGGTCGGCGGCTCTGGGCTGTCGAGCAGTGCCGCGGTGGCGGCGGCGCCGTCGTGGTTGGTGTCGGAACAGCGTGCGACCAAGTCACGCTGCTCGACGCCGTGTCTGCCGGAGGCCTGGGACCATCCGGACAACCGGTCGTTGCCGAGGTCGGAGTCGGACGGCCAGCCGACGAAGCCGATGCGGCGATGGCCGCGCTCGACGAGGTGGTCGACGGCCAACGCCGTGCCCGCGGCACCGTCGACGTCGACCCAGGGGTGCTGGGCCGCATCGCCCCACGGCCGGCCGAACGCCACGAACGGCGCCACCCGGTGCAGCAACGACGAGACCCGGCGGTCACCGCGGTAGGTGTCGGTCAGCACGAACGCGTCGACGGTTGTGGTGTTCAGCAGCTCGTCGAAACCCGAGACCTCGTCGTCGGGGTCGGGCGGGGTGAACAGCAGCACGTGGTAGCCGGCGCCCGCGCTGTGCTCGACCAGCGCATGCAGGAACCGGTCGAGCAGTGAGCCGGCCCGGTCGGGCAGGGCGGGGCGCAGCGACAGCCCGATCAGCCGGGACTCCTGCCGGCGCAGGGAGCGGGCGACCCTGTTGGGCCGGTAACCGAGCCGTTGTACGGCGCCGAGCACGCGGCACAGCGTGTCCTGGCGCAGCCGCTCCGGCGCGTTCAGCGCGTTGGACACGGTCTGCCGGGACACGCCGGCTGCCTGTGCCACGTCGCCGATGTTGGGCGGGCGCCGGATCGGCCGGTGGGACATCCGCGCACCCTCCCAGCGGTTGACTCGGCTGCGTTTGAACGATCAAATGCCTCGGTGACCGAAACCTCTCGTGTAGGGCCGCACCTGTCAAGGGGCGGCGGCGATGCCTTGGACGACGGCGGCGACGCGTTCGCGGGCGTGGTGGGTGCGCCGTTGCTGCACGACCTGGTCTCGTGTGTCAGCGCGCCCACGCTGGTGCTGTCCGGCCCGGACGGGCAGATCCGTCCTGACGGCGTGCAGGGCTGGTTCCACCACGACCGGCGGTTGCTCAGCGCGCTCATGCTGGCGGTCAACGGCCGGGAGCCGGACGGGTTGCGCGGCGAGTCGCGGGGCGCGGACTCGGCCGCGTTCACCGGGGTCATCCGGCATGCCGGCGACGCCGGCACGGACCCGACCGTGCTCGTCGACCGCGTGCGGGTGCTGTCCGGGCAGGCGCTGCGTGAGTCGTTCACGGTCACGTCGGCCGCGCGAGCAGCGGTCGACGTCGAGGTCGCCCTGTGCGTGCACTCCGACCTGGCGCCGATGGCCACGGTGCGGTCCGGACAGCCGACCACGCCGGTGCGACCCGCTCCGATCGAGCACGGCCTGGCGTGGCACGAACCGGGTGAGAGCCCGGGAGCCGAGCGGGTGCGTCTGACCTGCGACCCGCCACCCGACCGTGTCGACGCCGCGACGGGCATGCTGCTGTGGCGCACGTCGTTGCGTACGGGGGAGCAGGTCACCGTGAGCGTCATCGCGGAGGCCACCGAAACGGCCGACGCCACGCCCGGCGCGTTCGCCGGTTCAGCTGAACCGCACCGCCGCCCCTGGTCGACGCCTCGCGTGGTCGCTGCGGACGTCCGGATGCGCGCGCTGGTGCGGCAGAGCCTCGACGACCTTTCGGGGCTGCTGCTGCGCGACACGGTGACCGAAGGGACCGCCGACGGCGACCAGTTCCTCGCCGCGGGCACACCCTGGTTCCTCACCCTGTTCGGACGCGACTCGCTGTGGGCCGCCCGCATGCTGCTGCCGCTGGGGACCGACCTCGCGATGTCGACCCTGCGCACGCTCGCGCGGCGACAGGGCGAGCGCGACGACGCCGAGACCGAGGAGCAGCCCGGAAAGATCCTGCACGAGGTCCGCCGGGAGCCACTGGTCCTCGCGACCATGACGCTGCCGCCGGTGTACTACGGGACCATCGACGCGACGCCGTTGTTCGTCGTACTGCTGGCCGACGCGTGGCGGTGGGGCGCACCACCGGGCGAGGTCGAGGCGCTGCTGCCGGCGGCCGAGCGGTGCCTCGGCTGGGTGCAGCGCGAGCTGGGCGAGGGCTTCCTGGCCTATGTCGACCGCACCGGCCGCGGGCTGACCAACCAGGGCTGGAAGGACTCCGACGACGGCGTGCAGTGGGCCGACGGACGCCTGGCCGAACCACCGATCGCCCTCAGCGAGGTGCAGGGGTACGCCTACGAGTCCCTGGTCCGCGGCGCCGACCTGCTCGACGCGTTCGACCGGCCCGGCGCCGAGCGCTGGCGTGCCGCCGCGGCCGCACTGCGACAGCGCTTCCGTGAGGCGTTCTGGGTCACCGACGCCGCGGGTGACTACCCCGCGGTGGCACTGGACCGCAACGGAGGGGCGGTGGACTCGGTCGCCTCCAACATGGGCCACCTGCTCGGCACCGGCATCCTCGACCCGCGGGAGTCGGCGCTGGTCGCTGCGCGGCTCGCGGGTCCGGACATGGACTCCGGGTTCGGGCTGCGGACGCTCACGGCTCGGTCACCGCGCTTCTCCCGGCTGTCGTACCACGGCGGCACGGTGTGGCCGCACGACACCGCGATCGCCGCGCACGGTCTCATGCGCGAGGGTCACCCCGAGACCGCCGCCGCGCTGCTGCGGGGGCTGCTCGAGGCCGCGCCGGCATTCGGCTACCGGCTGCCCGAGCTGTACGGCGGCGACAGCGCGGACGCTGCCTCCGCCCCCACGCCGTACCCCAGCGCGTGCCGGCCGCAGGCGTGGTCCGCGACCGCGGTGCTGCATGCGTTGACGACCCTCCTCGGCATCGAGCCCGACGTACCCACGGGGCGCGTGCGTGTGCGCGGCGGTGCGACGCCGTTCGGCCCCATGAGCGTGTCGGGGCTGCGGCTCGGCCCGCGTGCGCTGAGGGTGTCCGTGGACGCCGGCGGCGTCGTGTCGGCCGGGTGCGACGACCCGTCGGTCGAGGTGCTCTGCGGTGAGGGCTCCACGGGGTAGGCGCCCGGATCCACAGCAGGGACAGGGTTCCGCCACGCCGACGCGGCGAGTTCTCTACCCTTGCCTGGCGCGGATCCGCGCGTCCTCCTCGGCACGACGGGAGTTCTCGGTTGAGCACGCGGTTGAGCACGAGGGGCCGGCTCAAGGCGCGAACGAAGCTGCGCAGCGACGACGGCACGACCTACGAGGTCGGTGCGCTGCTGGGCCAGGGCGGCTTCGGCACGGCG
>DATMEB010000116.1:0-40918 GCA_035557095.1 Nocardioidaceae bacterium
AGCGCGCCGAACACCAGGAGCAGCAGCATGCTGAAGATGTTGAACGTGAGCGCGTAGGCGCCGAGCACTACGAACGCAAGCACTCCCGAGAACAGCAGCGGCGTCGGGATCTTGAGCAGCTTCACGAACAGGCCCACCAGCGGCAGGTTCAGCACCAGCAGCACCACGTTGCCGATGTACATGCTCGCGACGATCGCCCACACCAGACCCGGGTCGCTCTGGAACAGCAGCGGGCCCGGCTGGAGGCCGTACATCATGAACACGAACAGCAGCAGCGCGGTCGTGGCCGACCCCGGGATTCCGAGCGTGAGCAGCGGCACCATCGCGCCGCCGGCACCGGCGTTGTTGGCCGCCTCCGGTCCGGCGACGCCCTCGATCGCCCCCTTGCCGAACTCGTCCTTGCGCTTGGAGATGCGCTTCTCCATCACGTACGACATGAACGCCGCCAGCGATGGGCCTACACCGGGGAGTACGCCGATGAAGAACCCGAGCGCGGAACCGCGGCCCCACGGCCCCACCGACCTGCGCCAGTCCTCCCGCGTCATCCACATCCCGCCCTGGATGCGCTGCGGACGTTCGGTGGTGCCTCTCGCGCAGAGGTTGTTCACCGCCTCGGGGATGGCGAACAGCGCCATCGCGAAGATCGCGAAGTCGATGCCGTCGTGCAGCTGCAGGATGCCGAAGGTCTGCCGGGGCGTACCCGTCTGTGGGTCCAGCCCGACGCACCCGACCGCCAGTCCGACCAGCGTCGCCAGCACCGCCTTGAGCCGCGAGCCGGTGGTCAGCGTGGCGGCCATCATCAGCGCGAGCAGCATCATCAGGAAGTACTCCTGCGCGCCGAACGCGACCGCGAGCTCTACCAGGAACGGCGAGAGCAGCATCAGCCCGAGCGTGGCCAGGGTGCCGGCGACGAACGACCCGATCGCCGCCGTCGCCAGTGCCGGACCGGCACGGCCCCGTCGAGCCATCTCGTAGCCGTCGATCGCCGTGACCACACTGGCAACCTCGCCAGGCGTGCGGATCAGTGTCGAGGTGATCGACCCGCCGTACATCGAGCCGTAGTAGATGCCGCTGAGCATGATCAGGCCGTGCACCGGCTCCATGCCGAACGACAGCGGGATCAGCAGCGCGATCGCCGTAATCGGGCCGATCCCCGGGAGCACGCCGACCACGGTGCCGATGAACACACCGACGAAGGCGAAGGCCAGGCTCGCAGGGGTCAGCGCCTGTGCGAGGCCGGCGCCGAACTCGGAGAACAGATCCACCGAACCCACCTATCCCAGCAGTCCGGGCGGCAGCTGTACCTGCAGCCCGTAGTTGAACAGCACGTAGACCGCGGGCGAGAACACCGCCGCGAAGATGCAGTTGCGCAGCAGCTTCGTCCGGTCGACATATGTCGTCAGCCCGACGAGAAACGCGAACGTCGAGAGCAGGTAGCCGATCGGGATGAACGCGACGATGTACGCCGCGAAGATCGCCGACACGACGAGGACCTGCCGCTGCGACATCCGTGCGGACTCCGGCTCAGCCCCTGCCGACGGCACGTCCGAGGACTCGGCCGACGACTCGGCCGCCGGGGCCTTCGCCGCCGGCGCGCGCAGCGCCTGCACAACCAGCACGAGCGAACAGACGACGATCGCGGCACCGATCACCAGCGGCGCGACCTGCGGGCCGACCACCGAGGTGGTGGACGGGTCGGGCTCGATCTGGAACGCCGCCACGAGGTACCCGGCGCCGAGGACGGCGGCGACGAGACCCGCCCGGGCATCGCGCGACTCGGTCAGCGCACGCATGGCTCCGGCCTCCTCACTGCTGCTGCAGCGCGCCGATGTCGGCCAGGCCGCGCTTCACGTTGTTGTTCGCGTTCGTCAGGTAGGCCTGCAGCTCCTGGTCCGTCAGGAACAGCGGCTCCCACTGGTTGCGCGCGGCGAGCTGCTTCCACGCCGGCGACTCCAGGGTCTCGCGGAGCGTGTCCTGCCAGTACGTCACGGCGTTGTCCGGCATGTCGGGCGGTCCGTAGACCCCGCGCCAGTTCGCCAGCGTCACGTCGTAGCCCAGCTCCGGCGTGGTCGGGATGTCGTCCAGCGGCGCCTCCAGCCGCTCATCCTTCAGCACGGCGAGACCACGCAGGTCGCCCGACTCCAGCTGGCCGCGGAACTCGCTGACACCGGCCAGCGCAGCCTCGACGTCGCCGTTGAGCAGCGCGGTGATCTGCTCCCCTCCGCCCTCGTACTCGATGAAGTTGATCTTCGACGGGTCGCCGCCGGCGGCGCGCACGACCAGTGCGAACGGCAGCTGGTCGTCACCGGAGGCGGCGATCGGCACCGACTGCGGGTCCTTCTTCACCGCCGCGACCAGGTCCTCCGCGCTCTTGTACGGCGAGTCCGCGCCGGTGACCAGGATGTAGTTCTCCACCAGGATGGCCGCGATCATCGTGACCTCCTTGTAGGTGCGCTCGCAGTCGCCCCGAAGGTAGTTCGACATGATCGGCGTCGACGTGACCGCGATCTGGTACGGGTCGCCCGAGTAGTCACTGACCATCTGCTCATGCCAGACGCACCCGGTCGCACCCGTGCGGTTCTGCACCGGGAGCGCCGTGTCGGTGATGTCCTCCTGCTCCATCGCCTGCGCCAGCGCCCTGGCGGTGGTGTCCCAGCCCGAGCCGGGCTCCGCCGGCGCCGTCAGCGTCACCGGCTGGGTCGGGTAGTCCTGCTCCGACTGCTGCGCGTCGGTGTTGAACGCATTGCAGGAGGAGAGCAGCAGGGCGGCAGTGGACACGGTCGCGGTGGCCAGCGTCCGCCGTGCGCGTCTGCGGGTCGAGGGGTGGGTGAACATCGTGACTCCGTTCCGCACCGCGGTCAGCGGTACGCGAGGGGGATGGATGGGTCAGCGAACATGGAGCTGCTGTCCAGTGGGGGCGGCATGCAGGCTCCAGGAGGGTTCGGCCCGGCGCAGCGAGGCCTCCAGGGGGTGGTCGATCACCGGCGCGACGAGCTCGCGCGACACCGCGAGCATGGCCGTCAGGTCGACGCCGGTCTCGACCCCGAGAAGCGCGAGCATGTGCACGAGGTCCTCGGTGGCGATGTTGCCGGTGGCACCGGGTGCGAACGGGCAGCCGCCGAGGCCGCCGACCGAGGAGTCGAAGTCGACGATGCCCGCGGCCATCCCGGCGAGCACGTTGCTCAGCCCGAGGCCACGGGTGTCGTGCAGGTGCAGGGCGAACTCGACGTCGGGGAAGTCCGAGCGCAGCCGCGAGCACATCGCGTAGACGTGCGCGGGGTCGGCCACCCCCACGGTGTCGGCGACGGTCACCTTGCGTACGCCCATGTTGTGGTACTCACCGGCCACCCAGGCGACCCGGTCGTAGGGCGTCCTGCCCTCGAAGGGGCAGCCGAGCGCGGTGGCCATGCCGCCGACCATCTCGACATCGTTCTCACGGGCGAGGTCGACGACGTCGCGCATGCCCTTCAGGGCCTCGGCCGTGTCCCGGTTGGCGTTGGCCCGGCTGTGCGCGTCCGTGACCGACAGCATGGTCTCCCAGACGTCGGCCCCGTGCTCGGCCGCGCGCTGCGCGCCCCGGAGGTTGGGCACCAGCACGGCGTACGTCACGTCGTCGCGCCGGTTGATGCTGCGCATGACCTCGTCGCCGTCCTTGAGCTGCGGTACGGCGTCGGGGCGCACGAACGACGTGACCTGCACCCCGGTCACGCCGGTGCACGACAGCGCGTTGACGATCTCGATCTTCTTCTCCGTCGGGATCAGCACCTGCTCGAGCTGGAACCCGTCGCGCGGGCCGACCTCGTTGATGCGCACGCGTTCGGGAAGCTCGAACGGCAGCGCCGCCGGTGTCCCGACGTACTCCTGCGCGGTCATGTCCTGTGCCATGGCTAGATGACGCCCTTCTCCTCGAGTGCGGCCAGGTCCTCAGCGGTCAGGCCGATCTCGGCGTAGACGTCGCTGTTGTGCTCACCGAGGGTCGGTCCGGCGCGCTGTACCGCCCCCGGGGTGTCGCTGAACTTCGGGATGACGCCGGGCACCCGCATCCGGCCGAGCTTGGGGTGGTCGACCTCGACGAGCATCTCCCGGGCCGCGTAGTGCGGGTCCTCGAAGATGTCGGCGATGCTGTTGACCGGGGACACCGGCACCCCGTGGGCGTTGAGCTCGTCCTGGATCTGCTGCGACGAGCGGGCCCGGAACCACTCCCCGACGATCTCGTTGACCTCCTCGCGTCGCTCGACCCGGTCGCGGTTGGTGGCGTACCGCGGATCGGTCACCATGTCGCTGCGGTCCATCGCGTCCGCGAGCCGGACGAAGGTGCGGTCGGTGCTGGTCGTGAGCACCAGCCAGCTGCCGTCACCGGCCTGGAACATCCCGGCCGGGACCGACGCGGAGAGCTGGTTGCCCGTGCGCTCACGGATGCGGCCGAGCCGGTCGTACTCGGTGATGACGCCCTCGAGCATGCGGAACATCGACTCGTACAGCGCGACGTCGACCTCCTGGGCGGGACCGCCGTGGACGTCGCGGTGGTACAGCGCGCCAAGCGCGCCGAGCGCGGCGAACAGCCCGGTCGCGTAGTCGGTCAGCGAGATCGACGGCAGGATCGGCGGCCGGTCCGGGTAGCCGCTGATGTAGGTGTAGCCGCTGTAGGCCGTGGCCGGCGTGCCGAAGCCGGCGCGCTCGCGGTAGGGCCCCGTCTGGCCGAACCCGCTGACCCGGATCACGATGAGGTCCGGGTTGGCCTCGCGCAGCCGGTCGATGCCCAGGCCCCAGCGCTGCATCGTGCCGGGCCGGAAGTTCTCGATCAGGATGTCGCGCGAGGCCAGCAGGCGGCAGAAGATCTCCTGACCCTGGGCATCGCGCAGGTCCAGCGTGATCCCGCGCTTGTTGCGCGCGGCGACCGCCCAGGTCAGCGACTCGGCGCCGTCGAACGGCTCCATGCCGCGCAGCGGGTCGCCGGTGCCGGGCATCTCCAGCTTGACGACGTCGGCGCCCATGTCACCGAGCAGCGCGGCCGCGAACGGCCCGGCGTACACGGTGGCGGCGTCGAGCACCCGGACCCCGTTCAGTGGCCCGCGCCCTGTCGGTGTGCGAGATCCGCCCGCCGGCGAGTCAGTCATGCGCCCTCCCTCGTTGCCGTGGTTGACCTGGTTGCCGTGCCGGCTGCTTGGCTGGTCCCGTGACCGTTGGCCGTGCTCGTCGCCGGGTCGACGTAGCCGAGCCCGCGCGAGACCCGGTGAGCGGCCTCGACCACGAGCCCGATCGCGTCGTCGCTCGTCGGCGGACCGGGCAACCGCGCGGAGGGCGCGGAGACCACCAGCGCGGCGACGACGGCGCCGACCCGGTCGCGTACCGGCGCGGCCACCGAGGCGACCCCGACCTCGCGTTCGCCGTCGGTGAACGCCCAGCCCTGGGTGCGCACCTCGGCCAGCTGCCGGTCCAGCCAGTGGG
Organism: Nocardioidaceae bacterium; assembly: GCA_035557095.1. Taxonomy (GTDB): domain Bacteria; phylum Actinomycetota; class Actinomycetes; order Propionibacteriales; family Nocardioidaceae; genus JALZDI01. The sequence goes on from DATMEB010000116.1 coordinate 5,449, forward strand.
CGTCGAACTCCCGCCCGTCGCGGTGGCTCTCGTGGCTGGCCCGCGCGACCGCCTGGCTGGCGGCGGGGTCCATCCACGCCAGCAGCACCTTCGCGCTGGCGCCGATGTGCAGGGGGAACGGCACGCCGACCTGGCCGATCGGGCGCAGGTTGAGCCGGCTGTGCACCACCTCCACCGGCACCCGGCTGTTGCCGTGCCGAAGATGCAGCTCGGCGTTCTCGTGGGTCTGGTCGCGCAGCCACTCCATGTGCGGCATCGCCACTCGCCGGACCTCGAGCCCGTCTGCGACCCGGGCGCCCAGGTGCAGCAGCGCGACCCCGAGGCGGTAGCCCGACGCGTCCTGCTCCAGCAGCCCGTGCTCGGCCATGCCCTTCATCAGCCGGTACGCCGTCGGCGCGGTCATGCCGGCCTCGGCCGCGACCGCACGCGGTTCGAGCCGGGTCACGCCGTCGTCGAACGAGTGCAGGATCGCCATGACCTTGTCCAGCACTCCGACGTCACTCACGGTCTGCTCCATTATTTGGATCGCTGTCCACGATTCGCTGCCGATGCTGTCTACTCTTCTGCACGTGACGCGTGCAACACCCGTTCCCGCGATGCGAGACCGTCCCTCGCGGCGAACCGCCGGAATCGGGTTCGCTGCAACCCCGCGAACCCAGCCGCGAACCCAGCAGTCAGGAGCCGCATGAGCGCGTCCCGAGCCGTCTACACCCACGGTCACCACGAGTCCGTGCTGCGCTCGCACCGCTGGCGCACGGCGGAGAACTCCGCGGCGTACCTGCTGCCGCACCTGCGACCAGGGACGTCCCTGCTCGACGTGGGCTGCGGACCGGGCACGATCACCGCCGACCTCGCCGACCTGGTGGCGCCGGGGGCGGTGACCGCGGTCGAGAACGCCCCCGACGTGCTCTCGGTCGCCCGGGCGGCGAACCGTGCGACCGCCACCGCGTTCGTCGTCTCCGACGTGCACACGCTCGGTTTCACCGACGACACGTTCGATGTCGTGCACGCCCACCAGGTGCTCCAGCACGTCGTCGACCCGGTCCAGGCCCTGCGGGAGATGCGCCGGGTGTGCGCGCCGGGTGGCGTCGTGGGCGTACGTGACAGCGACTACGGCGCGTTCACCTGGTACCCCGAGGTCCCCGAGCTCGACGAGTGGCTGCGGCTCTACCGGCGGCTGGCGCGGCGGAACAGCGGTGAGCCCGATGCCGGCAGGCGGCTGCTGGCCTGGGCCCATCGCGCCGGGTTCACCGACGTGCAGGTGGGCTCCTCGACGTGGTGCTTCGCGACGCCCGAGGACCGCGCGTGGTGGTCGCAGACGTGGGCCGAGCGGGTCGTCGGCTCCCGGTTCGCCGAGCAGGCGATCTCGACCGGTCTGGCGACTCGCGGCGACCTGGAGCGACTCGCGGACGGCTGGCACTCGTGGGCGGAGGACCCGGACGCGTGGTTCTCGCTGCTGCACGGCGAGCTAGTCGCCCGGGTCTGACGGCCCGAACCGGCCGCGGGCCGCCGCGAGCCGTCGCGAGCCCGCCGAGTGTCAGGGATCCGTGGGTACGCCGAGGCGCTCGGCGAGGCCGAGCGCGTCGAACGGCGCGTGCACCTTGGCGTCGTTGTCAAAGTAGACGTAGACGTCCCGGCCGGCGCGCCGCTTCGCCAGCGCCGGGGCGACCGTGTGCTCCCCCACGGGCGACTCCCCCGCGTGCCACCGCCGTACCTTCGCCGCCCAGGCGTCGAGTGCGGCGTCGTCGTATCCGCTGACGTACAGCTCCTCGGCACCGTGCAGCCGCACGTAGACGAAGTCCGACGTGACGTCCTCGAGGTCGGGCCACAGGCCCGCGCTGTCGGCCACCACCAGTGCGATGTCGTGTGCGCGCAGCAGGTCGACGAACCGGGCGTCGCAGTAGCTCTTGTGTCGCACCTCCAGCGCGTGCCGCACCGGCTGGTCGAGCTCGGTCTCGGTGACGGCGCGACCGTCGAGCCGGCGGTCGTGCCGGGCCGCCAGCCGGGCCGCCTCCGTGGTGGTCCGCGGCAGCAGGTCGAAGAACGCCGCGAGCCGGTCGGCGTCGAAGCCGAGGTTCGGCGGCAGCTGCCAGAGCACCGGTCCCAGCCTGGGGCCCAACGCGAGCACGCCGGAGGCGAAGAAGTTGGCCAGCGGCGCCTCGACGTCGGCGAGCTTCTTCATGTGCGTGATAAACCGCCCGCCCTTGACCGCGAACACGAATTCGTCGGGGGTCTGCTCGCGCCAGGCGCGATAGCTGTCGGGGCGTTGCAGGGAGTAGAACGAGCCGTTGATCTCGACCGAGCGAAACCTCGAGGCGGCGTACTCCAGCTCTCGGCGCTGCACCAGCCCCTTGGGATAGAACCGTCCGCGCCAGGCGGGGTAGCTCCACCCCGAGATGCCGATCCGGATCCGCGCCATGTCACCCGCCCGGTCGCTTCGCCCCGCCCTGCAGCGCGCTGGCCAGCGCAGCCGGGTCCGCCACCGTCAGCGTCGCCGCCGGGTGCCGCAGCACGCGGCCGGTGGGGTCGAGCACGCGGACGGGCTCGGTGAACCGGACGCACAACGCCTGGTCGCCATTGGTGGCGAAGGTGACCCCGAGGTCGGCGAACGACAGGTGCGGTGGCCCCGCGGTCCGGACGAAGCTGAAAGCCCCAGTCTGCTCCACGTCCGCGACGTTGTGCACCGGCGTCCGCAGGCTCCACAGTCCGAACCGCACGCGCAGCTCGTCCTCGGCCACCGTGACGCCGGAGGTGGCAGGCGTCACGCCGAACGGCAGCGCCGCGAGCTGGTAGCTCCTGACGAAGCGGAACGGGAAGCGCTGCTCCCCCATCGGGTCCACCCCCTGCGTGGCGGCTCATGCGTGGCGGCTCTGCGTTGCGGCCGACGGTCCTGGGTATCAACAGGGCAGTCGACCAGAACACTACGGCCGGAAGGACTGCCCGGTACATGAGCACGACCTCCGACCCCAACCCGCCCGACGCCACGGACGCGGACACCCGCAGCGCGTGCGTGTTCGCCCCCTCCCCGCTGCTGACCGTGACCGTCGAGGATGCCGCCGGTGGTGGCTCGGAGGTGCACCTGCACGCCGGCGGACAGGGCTTCTGGATCGCCCGCATGCTGGTGGCGCTGGGTCTCGACACCGAGCTGTGCGCGCCGCTCGGCGGCGAGGCCGGCCGCGTGCTCGAGCCGCTGATCACCGCCGAGGGGGTCCGGGTGCGGCCGGGGGCAGGGACGAGCGGCAACGGCGCGTACGTGCACGACCGCCGGGGCGGAGAGCGGGAGGTGGTGGCCGACATGCCGCCGGTCCGGCTGAGCAGGCACGAGGTCGACGAGCTGTACAGCGCGACGTTCGCCGCCGGGCTCGCCGCCGACGTCACCGTGCTCGGTGGGCCTTCGGCCCCGGACGTCGTACCCCCCGACGTCTTCCGCCGGATCGCCGCCGACCTCGGGTCGGTCGGCAGGCCCGTTGTCGCGGACCTCTCCGGCGAGGAGCTGACCGCCGCCGTCCAGGGCGGAGTGACCGTGCTCAAGGTCAGCCACGAGGACCTGGTCGAGGACGGGCGCGCGAGCAGTGCGGAGCCCAACGTTCTGGTCGACGCCATGCACGACCTGGCCGCCGACGGCGCGCGCACCGTCGTGGTCTCGCGTGCGGGCGACCCGACGTTCGTGCTGACCGACGGCGAGCTGCTCGAGGTCGAGGCGCCGAGGATGCAGCGGGTCGACCACCGCGGCGCGGGCGACTCGATGACCGCCGGGATCGCGGCGGCGCTGGCGCACGGACGGGAGACGGGCGAGGCGCTGCGCCTCGGCGCGGCCGCGGGTGCGTCGAACGTGACGCGTCGTGGCCTGGCCACCGGCCGGCGCGAGGCGATCGAGCAGCTCGCGGAGCACATCGTCGTACGCCCCCTGGACCTGACGAGGAGCTGAGCCGATGCGGGCACTGGTGACCAACGACGACGGGATCGACAGCGCCGGGCTCCGGGCGCTGGCGCGGGTCGCGACCGAGGCGGGGCTCGAAGTGGTCGTGGCCGCGCCGGACACGGAGTACAGCGGGAGCAGCGCGTCGCTCACCGCGCTGGAGGAGGACGGCAAGCTCCTCATGCACGAGAAGTCGCTGCCGGGGCTGGACGGCGTGCGTGCCTTCGGCGTCGAGGCGACCCCGGGTTTCATCGCCTTCGCCGCGGCGTACGGCGCCTTCGGGCCCGTGCCCGACCTGGTGCTCTCCGGCGTCAACCACGGTCCGAACACCGGCCACGCGGTGCTGCACTCGGGGACCGTCGGGGCGGCACTGACCGCGCGGACGCATGGCACGTCGGCCCTGGCGATGTCGTGCGTCTCGCCCGATCCCGTGCACTGGGAGAGCGCGGCCGAGATGGCTTCGCGTGTGCTCGGCTGGCTGGTCGACAACGCCGGCGGGGACCCGCTGACCCTGAGCGTCAACGTCCCCGACCGGCCACTGGCCGACGTACGAGGTCTGCGAACCGCGCGCCTGGCGTCGTTCGGCGCAGTGCAGGCCGACGTCGGCGAGACCGGCGAGGGCTACGTGACGATGACGTTCCACGAGGTCGACGAGGACCTCGAACCGGGCACCGACGCCGCGCTGCTCGCCGACGGCTGGGCCACCGTGACGTCGCTGGCGGCGCCCTGCGAGGCCGACGGTGTCGACCTCTCCGCCCTCACCGACACCTGACCCGCCGCTTCGCGCCGAGATTGCGCGAATGGCCCGGCAGCACCCTCACGCGCACCCAGACCTGCTGGGCCATTCGCGCAATCTCGGCGCTAAAGAAGTGCTCGCCGCTGCCGGGTCAGGCCAGCAGCCGGGTGAACAGGTCGACGAGGACCTCGAACCGGGTACCGACGCCGCACTCCTCGCCGACGGTGTCGACCTCTCCGCACTCACCGACACCTGACCCGCCGCTTCGCGCCGAGATTGCGCGAATGGCCCCGGCAGCACCCTCAAGCGCACCCAGACCTGCTGGGCCATTCGCGCAATCTCGGCGCTAAAAGAAGAAGTGCTCGCCGCTGCCGGGTCAGGCCAGCAGCCGGGTGAACAGGTCGACGTACTGCTCGAGATGCCGGTCACCGAGGAAGTAGTCCTGCACCTTCGTGCGCGCCGCCTCACCCAGGGCGTCGGCGAGACGCGGGTCCCGCAGCACCCGGTCGAGCGCCTCGCCGAGGGCGGTCAGGTCCAACGGGTCGTCCAGTAGCAGCCCGTCCTTGCCGTCGACGATCTGGTCCGCGATGCCGCCCACCGCTGAGGCGACGACCGGCCGCGACTTCCACATCGCCTCGGTCACGGTCAGCCCGAACCCCTCGACCAGGCTCTTCTGCACCACCACCGCGGCGTGCTGCTGCACGGCGTTCACGATGTGCGCGTTCTCGTCGACGTCGTCCATCGGCAGCGCGACCAGGTGCACGCGCTCGCGGATCTCCCCGGGCAGGTCGCGCCAGATCGTGCGGCACTCGGCGAGCACCTCTGCACCCTCGGGGTCGTCGGTGACGCCCGACACGTCCGGCCCCACCAGCATCAGGTGTACGCCGGCGGGGAGCCGGTCGAGGCTCGACGCGAACCCCCGCATCACCCCGGCCATGTCCTTGAGCCGGTCCCACCTGCTCACCTGGACCACCACGCGCGCATCGGGCGGCGGCGCCCCGCCGTCCACGAAGAGGTTCGCGTGCGGGCGGACCCGGCCGGCCGTGCCGTCCCGCCGGGTGAACGCCAGCCCGTCGTGCTCGAACGGCGCGTCGACGAGCGCCACCCGCTCGAGCACGGCCAGCGCGTCGCCCGGGTCGAGACGACGGTTCTTGACGCTGAACGGGTCGATCGACGGCGGTATCACCCACAGCCGCCCCGGCGGCACCCAGGTCGGTGCGTAGAGCCGCCGCGAGAACACGAACGCGTCGGCGTTCTCGATGAACCCGCGCAGGAAGGCCCAGCCCTTCTCGGTCAGCGCGTTGGACGTGTCCCGGCCGATGTGGCAGCGCCAGGCGACGTGCGCACCCAGCGCGCGCAGCCCGTCCACAAGCCCGGCGGTCTGCGGGTCGTGCAGCAGCACGATGTCTCCGCGCCGTACCAGCGGAGCCATGTGCTCGAGGTTGGCCTGCAGGACACCGACGAAGTGCCGACGGGCGACCGGGCCGAGCCGACGGCCGTCGCCGGGATCGCCGTGCAGGAAGTTGTGCAGCCGCTTGGTGGTCGCGAAGAACTCCGGGTCACCGTCGAGGACCAGCCAGCGGGTGTCGACCCCGGCGCCGCGGCCGTACGCGAGCAGCCCCTGCAGCATCTCGGCCACACCGCCGCCCTGCGCGGTCGCGTTGACGTTCCAGACCACGCGACCCGACAGCAACGGGCGCGAACGCGTCGCGACGCCGCGTAGGCGTGCCGCTCGCTGCGGCGTCAGCAGTGCCGCCAGCCGCTCTAGCGGCACCGGTTGGATGTCCACCTCGCGCATCTGCATACTCGCACCTGCGTCGGTGCGAACCCCCTCCCGAGAGTGATACGTAGCAGCGTCGCCTCCGGATCGACCCTATGCTCCGCAAGCCCCTATAGTCGCCGCCCGTGAGAGACCCGTACAGCTCCGTGCCTCCCACCGAGGTCGACCCACGAAGGCCTTCTGCCCGCCCACGTGCATCCGCGCTGCCTTCCCGCGAGACAGGCTTCTCCGGCTGCTCCGGGTTCTCCGGCGATGCGGAACGGTTTCGGGTACGCACCATGAGCCCGGCCGACCTGGGCTTCGTCGTACGCGAGCATCGGCGGCACTTCCCACACGGGTTCTTCGCCCGGCTGGGCGGGGGCTTTCTCCGCGAGTACTACCGCGCCTTCCTGACCAGCGCGAAGTCGCGCACGGTCGTCGCCGAGCTCGATGGAGCGCCCGTCGGCTACCTCGTCGGGGTGACCGACCCGGCCGCACACCGCAGCCACGTCGTGCATCGCCACGGGCGCGTCCTCGTCGCCCGCGCCGTCGCGGCGATGCTGGTGCGCCCGTCGCTGGCGTTCCGCTTCCTGCGCACCCGCGTCGGTCTGTATACGCGCAAGCTGCTGCGCCGAGGGCCACGTGTTCCCTCCGGCGGGTCCGTCGAAGCGAGCGACGACGGCTGCGCCACGGCCGTACTCACCCATGTCGCCGTCACCCCGGAGGCGCAGTCGATCGGGATCGGGACGGAGCTGATCGACCGCTTCGACCGGGAGGTCGCCGGGGTCGGGTGCGACCGGCTGGCGCTGGTGACCGCCTCCGGCGACGACGGCGCGGGTCCGTACTATCGGCGTCGTGGCTGGACGCCCCGCGGCGACCGGTCTACGCCGGACGGCCTGCGCCTGACGACGTACGAACGCCCGGTCGAGGCCACGAACGACCAGGACTACCCATGGAGGAGTGAAGGCACCGCGTGAGCTCCTTCACGAACCTTCGCGGACCCTCGCTGCTGCTCGTCGGTGTGCTCCTGCTCGCTGGCTGCGGCCCGGGCGGGGAGCCCCGCGACGACCAGGCCGGTGGACCAGGCGGCGGTCAGGCGACCAGTGAGCCGAGCGCAGCTGGGGAGCAGAGCCCGTCGCCCTCGCCCAGTGGGTCCCCCAGTCAGCAGCCCAGTGAGTCGCCGTCGCCCGAGTCTGCGCCGCAGAGTGCCCGCCCGGTGGTGTCCCGGCTCGGGTCCGCGCAGTGGAAGCAGATGGTGTCGACCGGTACGTGGCGACCGGAGTGCCCCGTCGACCGCAGCGACCTGCGCCGCGTCGAGCTCAACCACTACACGTTCTCCGATGGTGTGCGCCGCGGGGCCCTCGTGGTCAACCGCGACGTGACGAGCAGTGTCTCGCGCATCTTCACGAAGCTGTACGAGAAGCGCTTCCCGATCCGGAAGGTGCGCCCGGTAGAGGTATACGGCGGGAACAGCCACGCCAGCCTGCGCGACGACAACACGTCGGCGTACAACTGCCGGCGCCCGTCGCAGATCAACGCTCCGGTGACCGAGTCGCCGCACGCCAACGGGCGCGCGATCGACATCAACCCGCGCGAGAACCCGTGGATCGACCTGCGCTGCGACTGCTGGTTCCCCAGCCGTGCCAACCGCGAGCGCGAGCCCGGTACCGGGAAGATCGTCGAGGGCGGCCTGGTGTGGCGGACCTTCCGCGCCGAGGGCTGGATCTGGCAGAACATCGACGTTCCCGACTACATGCACTTCGACACCGGCTACCCCTCCGGGCCCTACGACGGCCCGGGAGGCTGACCCTGTCCCTCCGCGTCACGCTTGCCTTCGCGCCGAGATTGCTGCGGGTGTCTTGCCATGGGTCTGACCTCGACACGGTGGGCGTTGTCGCCGTTCTCCGGCGCGCGACGCGGGCCTGACGCAGGATGTTGCCCGTGACCTCGATCGCTCGGGTGCTCGACGGCGGCATGTCCAACGCGCTGCAGGCCCGCGGCCATGACCTGTCCGACGCCCTGTGGTCGGCTCGCCTGCTGCGCGACGACCCGGCCGAGATCGCCGCGGTGCACCGGGCGTACTACCGCGCGGGTGCGACCGTGGCCACGACCGCCAGCTACCAGGCAAGCGTGGACGGGTTCGTCCGCGCCGGCGTCGCCCGCGACGAGGCACGACGACTCGTGCGCAGCAGCGTGGCGATCGCCCGCAAGGTACGCGATGAGCTTGCCGAGGACGGCCACACCCGCTGGGTCGCGGCCTCCGTCGGTCCCTACGGCGCGGTGCTCGCCGACGGTTCGGAGTACCACGGCCGCTACGGCCTCGGCCCGCAGGAGCTGCGCGACTTCCACGCCCCCCGGCTGGAGCTGCTGGCCGAGGCAGGCCCGGACCTGCTCGCGGTCGAGACGATCCCCGACGCGGACGAGGCGGAGGTGCTGGTCGACCTGGTCGACGACCTCGGCCTGCCCGCGTGGTTGTCGTACTCGATCGACGGCCTGGTCACCCGCGCCGGACAGCCGTTGCACGACGCGTTCGTGGCGGCAGCGGCGGGCACGTACGTGTTCGCGGTCGGCGTCAACTGCTGCCGTCCCGGCGATGTCCTGCCCGCCCTGCAGATCGCACGCTCCGCGACGGACAAGCCGCTGGTGGCCTACCCCAACAGCGGGGAGACCTGGGACGCCGCGGTCCGCGGTTGGTCGGGCCCGCCGGCGTACGACGTCACACTCGCACCGGCCTGGGTCGCCGCCGGAGCGAAGTACGTCGGCGGCTGCTGCCGGGTCGGCCCCGATGACATCGCACGGCTCGCCGCCCTGCTGTCCGAGCCGGCCTGACGGCGGCACGGCGCGGGTCACGAACGAGTGGCGAGCCCCGCCAGCATCCGCCGCGTGACCTCGGCGCACTGCTCCTTGGTCTGCTCCTTGTCGCGCTCGTCGGCCTCGGCCAGCGCCTGCCCGGAGGCGCCGAGCAGGTGGAAGCAGAACCGGGTGATGAGGTCGAGCGGGCCCTCGACCAGGCCGGCGTCGAGCAACGCGCGCACGAACCCCTGGATCTGCCCGTAGGCGTGCTGCTCCTCGTACTCCTTCCACCGGGCCCAGCCGAGCGCGACCGGACCCTCCTGCCAGACCAGCCGCCCGTAGACCGGGTCGCTGCACTGCTCGAGGAAGGCGTCGAGGCCGACGAGCGCGGACTCCCACGGGTCGTCGATCGAGGCGGTCGCGGCGGTGACGCGCTCCTTTGCCGTGGTCTCCAGAGCGTCGAGCACGGCCTCGAACAGGTCCCGCTTGTTGGCGAAGTGGTGGTAGACCGCGCCGCGCGTGACCTGCGCGGCCGAGGCGACGTCCTCCAGCGCGGTGCCGCCGAAGCCGCGCTCGAAGAACAGCGCGGTCGCTGCCTCCAGCAGGGCGGCGCGAGTGGCCTCGGAGTACTGCTCTCGGCGGCTCTTGACAACTGGCATACACAGAGTCTACAAACATACACAGTGTATGTCGTTGTACAGAGGGTAGGTGAGAGCGATGTCAGCGGCCTGGGACCGAGTACGCCGCCGCCACCGGCTCGTCGAGTCCGCGCTCGACCTCGTACGGGTCGGCGGAGTGGACGAGCTCGCGGCGATGGACGCGCAGATCCGCGCGGAGTACGCCGAGGAGGGCTTCGACGGGTTCCTGCGAGACGTGCAGCGGCGCTGGCATCGCGCCTTCGACGCCCGCCTCGACGGGGTGCTCGAGAGCGGGGTCGCCGACACCCGCGCCGCCGTGCTGATGCTGTGGCAGCACCTCGCGCAGACGCATCCGCAGACCCGCCTCGTGCTGGACGCCTACGCCGACCATCCGGCACTGCAGCCGGCCGAGCGACGTCACGGCGACATGCTGCAGGCCGCGACCGGCGTGGACCTGGCGGCGCTGCCGCCCGTGCGGCGCGCCTCCCGCGAGCGGTGGCGGCCCTCGTGCCCGCTGGCGTCCGCGCGGCGCCGGCTTGCGCGCCGGCAGGACAGCCGGGCGAGGATCGCCTGACCGACCGCGCACGCCGCCCGGGCGAAGGACCCCTGCGACACGTACGGAGCATCCGATGACCGAAGGCACACAGACCGGCCTCGACACCGGCAACGAGGACATCTTCGACCCGTTCGCGCCGGGCTACGCCGAGGACCCGTACCCGCACTACGCCCGGCTGCGCGAGGCGGCGCCGGTGCATCAGCACCCGCTCGGGTTCTGGATCCTCTCCCGCTACGACGAGGTGTCGGCGCTGCTGCGCTCCGGGCACTCCGTGGAGGACCGCAACGCCGGGCCGGGTCCGCTGCGCGACCTGAGCGAGGCGGCCTACGGCGACCGCGGTCGCCGGATGAACGCGCTCTCCATGCTCGACCAGGACCCGCCCGACCACACGCGGCTGCGCCGGCTGGTATCCAAGGCCTTCACCCCGCGTGCGGTGGCGGCGCTGGAACCCGAGGTGGTCGCCTTGGTCGACGCGGCGCTGGATCGAATGGCAGCGGCGGGCGACGGCGAGGTCGACCTCGTCGCCGAGCTGGCGTTCCCGCTGCCGTTCGCGGTCATCTCCCAGATGATGGGGATGCCTGACATCGACCACACCCGGCTGCGTGAGCTCACCGGCACCCTGGTCCGGTCACTCGAACCCGTCGCCGACCCCGAGCTGATGGCCGCGATCGTGGCCGCCGACGACGAGCTGTCGCTGATGGCGCGCGAGGCGATCAGCTGGAAGCGCGGACACCTCTCCGACGACCTGCTCAGCGGCCTGATCCAGGCCGAGGACGACGACGACGTTCTCGACGACGACGAGCTCGTGGCCCAGGTTCTGCTGCTCTACATCGCCGGTCACGAGACCACCGTCAACCTGATCGCGAACGGGGTCCTGGCCCTGCTCGGCAACCCCGACCAGCTCGCGCTGCTGCGCGACGACCCCGACCTGGCCGGCAACGCCGTGGAGGAGCTGCTGCGCTACGACAGCCCGGTTCAGATGAGCCGGCGGATCACGATCGAGCCGTACGTCGCCGACGGCCACGAGATCCCGCCCGGTGCGTTCGTGATCGCGAGCCTCGCCTCGGCGAACCACGACGAGACGTTCTGGGGTCCCGACGCGTCCCGGCTGCGCCTGGACCGGCCCAACGCGCACCAGCACGTCTCGTTCGGGGCCGGCGTGCACCACTGCCTGGGTGCGGCGCTGGCCCGGCTGGAGGGCCGGGTCGCGGTCGGCCGGCTCGTGCAGAGGTTCCGCCGCATCACCCAGGCCGGCCCGGTCGACTGGAACGGGCGCATCAACCTGCGCGGTCCGGTCCATCTGCCGGTGACGCTGGCCTGACCCGGCCGGGCCCGACGCGACCTGGGCGTCCCCTGCGACCGGTATTCAGGCGAACCGCCGCCGGATTTGGCGACCTCTGTGATGCTTGTATGTATGGCAGAGGTCGTGGTGCAGGTCCTGGATGAGGGCGACTGGCAGAACTACCGTCGACTGCGGTTGAAGTCGCTGGAGAAGAACCCGGAGGCGTTCGCGTCCGACCTGGCCGACGAGCAGCACTACGACGAGTCGGTGTGGCGCGAACGGATGCGCCGCAGCCGCCGGATCCTCGCCCTGCTCGACAACCGCGAGGTGGGCATCGCCTCGGTCGGGGAGGCCCGCGACGAGGACGGCGTCATGGAGGGCATGGCCGAGCTCTTCGGCATGTGGGTGGCCCCCGACTCCCGGGGCACCGGCGTGGCCTGGCAGCTGGTCACCGCCGCCGCCGAGGAGGCCCGGCGCGAGGGTCATCGGCAGCTGCGGCTGTGGGTCGGCACCGACAACGGACGCGCGGTCGGCTTCTACAGCAGCTACGGCTTCCGCCCCGCCGACGAACGCCGCACCATGGGCGGACCCGACCCCTCCGCCGAAGAGATCGCGATGACCCTGCCGCTGCAGTAGGGGCCTGTCGCCGGCGCAGCTACAGCGCCGACGGGCTGAGCCGGAACCGCACCCGCTGACCGGGGCACAGCTGCGCACACATGTCGAGGTCCTCCTCCAGCACGTACGCCGGAACCGGGTACCCGCCCGTCACCGGGTGGTCGGCCAGGAACAGCACCGGCTTGCCCGCGGGCGGCACCTGCAACGCCCCGCGGGCCATGCCCTCACTGCGCAGCTCCTCGTCCTTCGCGCGTTCCAGGGCCGGACCGTCGAGACGGATGCCGATCCGGTTGCTCTCGCTGGTCACGGCGTACCACTCCCCGAGCAGCGCCGCCCATCCGTGGTCGGTCAGCCAGTCGTCGCGTGGGCCGCGCATCACCGACACCGTCACGTCCCCCGCGGTGGGCTCGGCCACCGGCGCGACGTCGACGTTCGGGAACACCTTCGGGGGCGGGCCGACCGAGAGTGCGTCCCCGGCGGCAAGGGCCTTCGGGCCGAGGCCGGCAAGCAGGTCCGTCGAGCACGAGCCGAGCACTTCGGGTACGTCGATGCCACCGCGCACCGCGACGTACGTGCGTAGGCCCGACACGGGCGGAGGGAGCCGGAGCGCGGACCCGCGCGACATGCTGAAGACCGCGTCGTGCGGTAGGCCCGGGCAGCGCGCGCCCGTCAGCGCCAGCACGACGTCGGCGTCGGCGCGCACCTCCAGCCCGCCGAACGTCACCTCGAGCACGACCGCGCCGGGCTCGTTGCCGACGAGCCGGTTGGCCAGCCGGTACGACTCACGGTCGCACGCGCCGGAGCGCCCGATCCCCAGCGAGGCGAGGCCGAGCCGGCCCGCGTCCTGAAGCGTCGTCAGCGGGCCGGGCTCGACGACGGTCAGTGTCGCCCCGTCAGTCGCCCCGTCCCGACCGGTGCTCACGTCGCTCCCTTGTCGACGAACCGCACCCGGGTGCCCGGTGTCAGCAGTGCGGGCGGCTCGCGGTCGAGGTCGAACGTCTGCAGGTCGGTGCTCCCGATCAGCTGCCAGCCACCCGGGGACTCACGCGGGTAGACACCCCCGAACTCACCGGCCAGACCCACGGCACCCGGCGGCACCTTGGTCCGCGGGGTCGACCGGCGGGGTATGTCGAACCCCCCGCTGTCGCTCACCAGGTAGCCGAAGCCCGGTGCGAAGCCGCAGAACGCCACGGTCCACTCGGTGCCGGTGTGCCGATCGACGACGCCGTCGGCACCCCAGCCGGTGAGCGACCCGACCTCGTCGAGGTCCTGGCCGTCGTAGACCACCGGGATCTCGACCAGGTCGCCGTGCGTGCGGTCGCCGTGTCGTGGGGTGACCTGACGTACCGCGCGTTCGACGGCTGCGGGCTCGGTCTGCGCCGGGTCGAGATGCAGCATCAGCGTCCGCGCCGCCGGCACCAGGTCGAGGACGCCCGCGGGCGGGTCGTCGGCGAGTGCCGCGTAGATCGCGAGGACGTCGTCGAGCGAGTCGAGCTCGAGCATCAGGGCGGCGCTGCCGCAGGGCAGCACCGTGAACGGGACGTCGGGGTCGGTGCTCACGCTGCTCTCACGCGGCGGCGAACGGCGCCAGCGTCACGTCGGCGTCGGCCAGCGCGGCGCGCACGCGCCGGGCGATGTCGACCGCGCCCGCGGTGTCGCCGTGCACGCAGATCGAACCGGGTTGCAGCCGCAGCTGCCCGCCCTCGACGTCGGTGACCGGGTCGCCGTTGGCCATCGCGACGCAGCGCTTCGCGATCTCCTCCGGGTCGTGCAGCATCGCGTCGGGACGGCGGCGGGACACCAGGGTGCCCTCGGGGGTGTACGCACGGTCGGCGAACGCCTCGTGCACGGTCGTCAGCCCGCCCTCGTCGGCGAGCCGCAGCCACGTCGACCCGGGAAGACCGAGCACCGGGAGCTTCGCGTCGTAGGCCTGCACGGCGGCGACCACCGCGGCCGCCTGCTCCTCGTGGTGCACGATCGCGTTGTACAGGGCACCGTGCGGCTTGACGTACCGGACCCGGCCGCCCGCGATGCGCGCGAACCCCTCCAGTGCGGCGATCTGGTAGATGACGTCGTCGGTCAGCGCCTGCGGCTCGATGTCGATGAACCGCCGCCCGAACCCGGGCAGGTCGCGGTAGCCGACCTGTGCCCCGATGGCGACGTCGTGCTCGACCGCGCGGACGCAGACCCGGCGCATGATCGAGGCGTCGCTGGCGTGGTAGCCACAGGCGACGTTGGCGCTGCTGACGATGCCCAGCAACGCGTCGTCGTCGCCGAGGCTCCAGTGGCCGAACCCCTCGCCGAGGTCGGAGTTGAGGTCAACGGTCGTCACGGTGTCGTCCCTTCGTCACGGTTCGTGGCACGCCTAGCCGAAGAGGGCGAAGGCCGGCTCGATGGACACGTACGCGAGGTAGAGGCACAGCAGCCACGCCAGCACGCCGATACTCAGCAGCCAGGCGGGATAGCGGTAGCCGTGCAGCAGGTCGCGTCGCCGCCAGGCGACCCAGAGCATGACACCCACCCCGACCGGGAGCAGGATGCCGTTGAACGCCCCGGCGAACACGAGCAGGTCGGCCGGCGCCTCGCCCACGAGCACGAAGACGGCGGTCGACACGAGGATGAACACGATCACCAGGGTGGAGCGGCGCCGCCTCGCGACCGTCGTCGCCGAGGCCAGGAACGACACCGACGTGTACGACGCGCCGATGACGGATGTGATGGCGGCGGCCCAGAGCACGATGCCGAACAGACGCAGCCCGACCTCGCCTGCAGCCGCCTCGAACGCGGTCGCTGGCGGGTTGTCCGTGGCCAGCGAGACACCGCCGGCGACCACGCCGAGGATGGCCATGAAGAGCAGCACACGCATCAGGCCGGTGATGAGGATGCCGGTGACCGAGCCGCGGGTGATGTCGCGGACATGCTCCGGCCCGGTGACGCCGGAGTCGACCAGCCGGTGCGCGCCCGAGTAGGTGATGTAGCCGCCGACCGTGCCGCCGATCAGCGTGGTGATCGCGAGGACGTCGATGGTCTCCGGAGCAACGGCGTTCTTCAGCGCCTCACCGACCGGCGCTCCGGACGTGAACGCGACGTACCCCGTCAGCAGGATCATCATCGCGCCGAGCACCACGACGACCCGGTCCATCGCGACACCGGCCCGGCGGGAGAGGAAGATGCCGATCGCAATCGCTGCCGAGATCACGCCGCCGATGGTCGGGTCGAGCCCGAACATTGCGTCGGTCCCGAGACCGGTGCCCGCGATGTTGCCGACGTTGAAGACCAGACCGCCGGTCACGATGAGCACCGACATGAACCAGCCGAGACCTGGCAGCACGCTGTTGCCGAGCTCGTGCGCGCGCCGGCCGGACACACCGATGACCCGCCAGATGTTCAGCTGGATGGCGACGTCGACCAGGATCGACACCAGGATCGCGAACGCGAACGCCGCACCGAGCGCAGCGGTGAACTCGGTCGTCTGCGTGATGAAGCCCGGGCCGATGGCCGAGGTGGCCATCAGGAACATCGCACCGATGAGGGTCGAGCGCGTGCTCGTCTTCATCGTCAGGTCGGCGTTCGAGTCCTCGGTGGCCGTGTTCTCGTCGTCGGCTGGTCGCTCGGTCACAGCGGGGGTCCTCGTCCGGTCGGGGGAAGGTCAGGGCAGGGGGTCGGCGCCGGTGTTGGACGCCGCGGCTCCGGCGGCCTCGACCAGGTCGGCCGTCTGGTCGACGACGGCCTGGCGGTCGGCCTCGAACGCGGGGCTGGTCAGCACGCCCGGGTCGTCGGGGTAGACCAGCGACGAGATGTGCAGGTGGCCGCCGGGCAGCTCGGCCAGCCCGGCGCCGAGTCGCAGCCGGTTGGTGCGGTACATGCTCTCGTTCGACAGGTAGTTGCCCCCCGGCGCGGAACCGGCTCGCGAGCCCGCGGCCGGGTCGTCCTGGCAGCGCACCGACCCTGGGTCTGGGTAGGTTCCGGCCGGCCACTCGCAGATGCCGTCGTGGAGCTGTACCGGCCAGGGCCCGGTGCCCGCGTCGATCATCGCCTCGTACGGCAGCGTCGTCTCGATCCACTGCGGCGAGGGCTGCGGCTGCGGCCACAGCGCCGCCGCCGAGATGGGCCCGTAGTGGATCGCGCGGTTGTTGTCCGGGAACCCGCCGCGGAAGCCGCCCGCCCACTGCTCGATGTCCATCCGGCCGCGTCCGGTCTGGCTGATCGTCATGATCAGGTCGGCGTTGCCGGGCGGGTCGTCCGGCTCGAGCCACGGGCCGAACGCGTCCTCCACGATGCCCTGGTCGAAGTCGCTCCAGTTGACCGGCAGCATCACGGCCTCGACCCGGACCCGGCCGCTGTCCGTGCGCAGCGTGCGCCCGTCGAGCTGCAGCGCGGTCGCGCCCGACGGGTTGGAGTTACGGAGGCTCGAGTCGAGGGAGTACGTGTCGAAGCCGCTGATGAGCACGCGCTTGGTCGTCTGGCGGCCCGGGTAGTCCACGGAGTCGATCCCGCGGGACTCGTAGGCAAGGATCCGGATCAGCGCCTGCCGCTGCAGGCTGTCGAGCGTGAACGTGGTCTCCCACTCGCGCAGTGCACGCGACATCGCCAGCCGGGCCCAGTACAGCGGCCGGTCGTCGTATCGGTCGATCGTGCCGATCGCGGTCTCGCCCTGGGCGCGCGCGACCGCGGCCTCCCACAGCCCGCCCCCCGAGCGGCGGACGAAGCGCGTCGCCGCGTCGACGCCGGGGATGTCGCACAGCCGTCGCTGGAACCTGTCGACCCTGCGGTCGAGCCCCGCCGCCTCGATGAACCGGCGCGCCGCCGGCTCGGTGTTGCTGCCCGGCAACGGCTGCGTGATGCGTTGCTCTTCTACCGTCAAAGTGACGTTATCTGCGTAGCAGTCGGCGCCCGGGGGCCGTTCGGGCTCGTCGGCGGCCGAGGCGGAGACGACGCTGCCGCTCAGCAACGAGGACGCGACGACGGTGGCCGCGATGTTCGCTGCCACGAAACCTGTCGTGCCGAGCCTGCGTCCCATCGCGTTCTCCGTCCCTGGTCTTGGCGTGGAGCGGCGAGCCAACGGGCCACGACACTATGGGATTGTTGAACGATCCGGCAAGGTATCCCCGTACGACGATTCGGAGCCACACGCGAGTGAGCAGGAGGCGCCCGTGAGCATGTCCACGGCCGAGCGCGTGGCCGACGTGCTCCGGCGGCGCATCACCGAGGGGGCCCTGCCGCCGGGCGCACGGCTGTCCGAGGAGGCGCTCGTCGTCGAACTGGAGGTCTCGCGCAACACATTGCGCGAGGCGTTCCGGCTGCTCTCGCACGAGGGCCTGCTGGTGCACGAGCTGCATCGGGGAGTGTTCGTGCCCAGCCTGGACGAGGCCGACGTGGTCGACCTGTACCGCCTGCGCCGGACCATCGAGTGCGACGCCGTGCGCTCGCTCGAGGACCTCGACGCCGACCGGCTGCGTCCGCTGTACGCCGCCGTGGAGTACGCCGAGGCGGCCGCGGCACGCGGCGACTGGATGGACGTCGGCACCGCGAACATGGACTTCCACCGGTGCCTGGTCGCACTGGCCGGCAGCCGCCGCGTCGACGAGGTCGTTCGGCGCCTGCTCGCGGAGGTGCGGCTGGTGTTCCACGCCGTGGCGACCCCCCGGCGGCTCTACGAGCCGTACGTCGTCCGCAACCGGGAGCTCGCCGACCTCCTCGGCGAGGGAGACGCGGGCAAGGCCGCCGACGCGCTGGCCGACTACCTGCGTGACTCCGAGCAGCAGCTGATCGCGGCCCATCGGGCAGGGGCCCGGGACGGGCACGACCTAGGGTCGGGACCATGGGCGAGCTGAGAGTGGACATCCGGGTGCCGGTCGGTCGGCCCCTCCCGGAGCTGGCCGACTTCGCGGCACGCTGCGAGCAGGCCGGGCTGGACGGTGTCGGCGTACCCGACCACCACCACACCGGGCGGGACGCGTACATGGCGCTGGCCGCTATGGCCGGGCGTACGAGCTCGCTGACGCTGTACCCCGCCACGTCCAACGTGGTGACCCGCCACCCGCTCGTGACCGCCGCCCTCACCAACTCCCTCGACGAGCTCGCACCCGGGCGGGCGATGCTGACCGTCGCGCCGGGCTTCCTCTCGGTGGAGAAGGCAGGGCTGGCGCCCGGGCATCTGGAGCACATCCGCGAGGTGGTGCTCGCGCTGCGCGGGCTGCTCACCGACGGGAGCGCCCGGCTCGACGGGAACGACGTCGAGCTGTTCCACCGGCCCGAGCACACACGGGTGCTGCTGCTCGCCTCCGGACCCCGGCTCCTCGAGCTCGCCGGCGAGGTCGCCGACGGCGTGATGATGCTGGTCGGGCTGGACCCCGGCGGCGTGGAGGCCGCTCGTGCGCACGTACGCCGGGGCGCCGAGCGCGCGGGTCGCGACCCGGCCGAGCTGCACGAGGTGCTGATCGTCCCGTTCGGGCTCGGCGACCCGGCGACGGTGCGGCAGTGGCCGTGCGGCTGGTTCCGCGAGGGCCAGCCCTGGCTGCGCTACCCCAGCAAGTCGAACCTGCGCTGGCTGCGGCACTCCGGTGTCGACCTCGCCGACGACTACCGGCCCGAGGACGTGACCGACGACCTGGCCGACCGGGTCCTCGACGCGTTCGGCCTGTTCGGCCCGGCTGAGGAGTGCGCCGAACGCCTGCTGCGTGCGCGCGCCGAGACCGGTGTGCGGCACGTGTTCCTGTTCCCCGCCCACAGCTGGGCGACGACGTACGACCTGCCGGCCACCGAGGTCGACGCCTTCGCCGACACCATCGGTCCACGTCTGAAGGAGACGCCATGAACCCGACCGAGACCACGGCACCGACGCAGGCGCGGACGCACACGCCTGCGCACGCCCGGGACACCTTCCGGGCGGGGACGGTGTCGCCGACCAGCGGCTGGTGCGACGGTTTCACCCAGGCCAACCTCGTGGTGCTGCCGAAGGACTGGGCCTGGGACATGCTGCTGTTCGCACAGCGCAACCCGAAGCCCTGTCCGGTGCTCGACGTCACCGACGAGGGTGCGACCTCGACCGCGCTCGCGCCGGAGGCCGACCTGCGGACCGACCTTCCCCGCTACCGGGTGTGGCGAGACGGCGAGCTCGTCGACGAGCCGACCGACGTCACCGACCTGTGGCGCGACGACCTGGTGAGCTTCCTCATCGGGTGCAGCTTCACCTTCGAGACCGGGCTGGTCGAGGCCGGCGTGCCCCTGCGCCACGTGCAGCAGGGCCGCAACGTGTCGATGTACCGCACGCGGCTGCCATGTCGCTCCGCCGGCCGGCTCAGCGGTCCGCTGGTGGTCTCGATGCGACCGGTGCCGGGTGCGCTGGTGCCGCTGGCGGTCCAGGCGACCGCGCGAATGCCCGACGTGCACGGCGCGCCCGTGCACATCGGCGCCCCGGAGGACCTGGGCATCGACGACCTCGCCCGGCCGGACTTCGGCGAGGCGGTGCAGCTCGAGCCCGGCGACGTGCCCGTGTTCTGGGCATGCGGTGTCACGCCGCAGGCGGCGTTGATGGCCTCGCGTCCGCCGTTCGCGATCACGCACTCCCCCGGCCACATGTTCGTCACGGACGTGGCCGACAAGGAGTACCGCCACCACTAGGGAGGGCCCCGATGCCTGTTCAGCTGAACCACACCATCGTGTCCGCGCGTGACAAGCACGAGTCCGCGACGTTCCTCGCGACGATGCTGGGGCTCGCGCCACCGGTGCCGTACGGCCCGTTCCTGGTCGTCGAGGTGGGCAACGCCGTGTCGCTGGACTTCCTCGACGCCTCCGGGCCGGTGACGCCACAGCACTACGCATTCCTCGTCGACGAGAGCGAGTTCGACACCATCTTCGGGCGTATCCGTGAGCGCGGGTTGACGTACTGGGCCGATCCGGGGCGGCGACACGAGGGCGAGATCAATACCAACGACGGAGGTCGCGGGGTCTACTGGGAGGACCCGAACGGGCACTTCCTGGAGATCATCACCCGGCCGTACGGAAGCGGCGGCTGACCCACGTCGGAGGCGACATGTCCTACCCAGAACCCAAGTACCACGGCGACTCCGGCGAGGTCGGTACCGCGACACTCCGGTCGGCGAGCGAGAAGCCCGAGCTGTCCAACCCCTCGGGTACGACCGTGCACTACCTCGCGAACGGCTCGTCCACCGACGGCGAGTTCGGGCTGTACCGGTGGAACTTCGGACCGGAGCCGAGCGGTCCCGGCCCGCACTTCCACCGCACGATCTCGGAGTCGTTCTTCGTGCTGACCGGCGTGGTGAGCCTGTACGACGGCGCCCGGTGGGTCGAGGCGACGGCCGGCGACTTCCTGTTCGTGCCCGAGGGCGGCATCCACGCGTTCCAGAACGTGCCGGGCGAGCCGGCGTCGATGCTGCTGCTGTTCACGCCGGGCGCGCCGCGCGAGGAGTACTTCGAGACCCTCTTCGAGGTCGCCAACGGCCGCGTGCTCAGTGAGCAGGAACGCGCCGACCTCTACATTCGCCACGACAACCACTGGGTCTAGCCCCTCTCCTTGCGCCGAGATTGCACAAGTGGCCCACTGGGAGAGGGGTCTGCAGGCCCCTCCTTGCGCCGAGATTGCACGAATGCCCCGGTGAGCAGACCTCTGACCGTGAGCGTGCGGGGGCATTCGTGCAATCTCGGCGCGAAATGACAGCTGAGCCACTCAGGCATTCATGCAATCTCGGCGCGATAGAGAGGCGGCTCAGGGGGCGATGTCGTGGTCGCGCAGGATGTCGCCGACGCGGCGCGCGGCGTCGACGGCCAGGACGCCGATGCCGGCGCGGTCCACGACCTGGTACCGGCTGTACGGCATCGAGATCGCGAACCCCGCCACCGGCCACCCGGACGCCGAGCCGATCGACGTACCTATCGCACCGGTCTCCGTACGCCACTCTGCCGCGTTGGTCGCGTAGCCGCGGCGACGCGCGAGCCTGATCTCCCGCCACACGCGGTCGCGCTCGACGATCGTGCGCTTGGTGTACCGGTTGATACCGCGGTCGAGCACGGCGTCCACGTCGTCGTCAGGCATCGCGGCGAGCATCGCCCGCCCACTCGCGGTCGCATGCAGCGGTGCCCGGGCACCGAGTGGCAGGAACGTGCGCAGCGAGTGCGTGCCGTCGAGGCGCGCGATCACCACCAGCTCGTTCTCTTCGGGCACCGCGAGATGGACGGTCTCGCCGGTCGCGTCCCGGATGCGAGCCATCTCCGCGACCGCCACCTCGCGCAGGCTGGTGTCTCGTGAGCTCGCCAGCCCGACCGTGAGCGCCTTCGTCGTGAGGCCCCAACGCGTCGTCTCCTCGCCGACCGTATGCACCCAGCCCGCCTGGTGCAGGGTCTGCAGGATGCGATGGACGGAGGTCTTGGGCAGCTCGAGGGCGCGCGCCAGCTGGGAGACGCCGATCGGCTGACGGCGAGACACCTCTTCGAGGATCCGGAGCGCGGTGAGGACGCTGCGGACTCCGCCGTCGGATGGCGCACGTTCGCGTCCTGCCACGCCAACTCCCTGTCTGCACAGCGGTCTACGCCTCTGGAACGTCCCTTGACATGCCGTTCCGGGTCGCGCCAAGGTTACCAGGAATGGAACGCCGTTCCGCTAGACGGAACAGAAGGGAATGCACGCTTGGGGACACATCTGCGCACTGCGTCGTTCCTTCCGGTCCACCGGGGTCGGTCGCGATGACGTCGGAACATCCCGAGCAGACCGAGCTCCGCCGCGATCTGCGCGACCTGGTCGACCGCGTCTGCGCCGACTTCCCCGACGAGTACTGGCGCGGCGTCGACAAGACCCGTTCGTACCCGGAGGAGTTCGTCTCCGCGCTCACCAAGACAGGGTGCCTCGGCGCCCTGGTGCCCGAGGAGTACGGCGGGATCGGACTCGGTGTCGGCGACGCCTCGGTCATCCTCGAGCAGATCAACCGCAACGGCGGCAACGCGGGACCGGTGCACGCCCAGCTGTACACGATGGGCGCGATCCTGCGACACGGAAGCGAGGAGCAGCGCCGTCGCCACCTTCCCGGCATCGCCAGCGGAGACGTGCGTCTGCAGGCCTTCGCGGTCACCGAGCCGATCGCGGGCACGGACACGACCAGCATCCGCACGACGGCGCGGCGCGAGGGCGACAGCTACGTCGTCAACGGTCAGAAGGTGTTCACGTCGCGGGTCCAGCACTCCGACCTGATGCTGCTGCTCGCGCGCACCACACCGCGATCGGAGATCGAGCGCAGGTCGCAGGGGCTGTCGCTCTTCCTGCTCGACATGCGCGAGGTCGAGGGCCTGAGCGTCCGGCCGCTGGACATGATGGTCAACCACGAGACCAACGAGGTGTTCTTCGACGACGTCGCCATCCCCGCCGACTCTCTGATCGGCGAGGAGGGGAAGGGTTTTCGCTACGTGCTCGACGGCATGAACGCGGAACGGATCCTGATCGCCGCGGAGTGCATCGGCGACGGCCGCTGGTTCGTGGACCGGGCGAGCCGGTACGCCACGAACCGCGAGGTGTTCGGACGCCCCATCGGCATGAACCAGGGAATCCAGTTCCCGATCGCCCGCGCGCACATCAACGTCGAGTCGGCCAACCTCATGCGCTGGCGCGCCGCCGACCTGTTCGACGACCACGCGCCCTGTGGCACCGAGGCCAACATGGCCAAGCTGCTTGCGGCCGACGCGTCCTGGGAGGCCGCCAACGCCGCGCTGCAGACGCACGGCGGCTACGGCTTCGCAGCGGAGTACGACATCGAGCGCAAGTTCCGCGAGACGCGGCTGTACCAGGTCGCGCCGATCTCCACCAACCTGATCCTGTCCCACGTAGGAGAACACGTGCTGAAGATGCCGAGGTCGTTCTGATGGCGCGAAGCACCGAGAACACCCGTCCCCTGGAGATCGGGCTGCTGCTGTGCAGCCAGTTCCCGGTCGGCGACGATGCCGCGGCGCGGTTCGACGAGCAGCTCGAGCAGGTGCGCTTCGTGCGCGACGCCGGGTTCGACGCCGTCTTCGCCTCCCAGCACTACCTCGCACACCCGTTCCAGTACCTGCACCCGATCCCCGTGCTGTCCCGGGTTCTCGCGGAGGCCGGCGACATGCGGATCGGCACCTCGATCGCGCTGCTCGCACTGCCCAGCCCGGTCGACATCGCCGAGCAGCTGGCCACGCTCGACGTGATGAGCGGAGGCCGGCTCACGGTCGGCGTGGGCCTCGGCTACCGCGACGTGGAGTTCGACGCGTTCGGCATCCCCGAAGAGGGCCGGCTGCGCAGGTTCCTCGACAACCTCGACGTCGTACGGCAGCTGTGGAGCCAGGACGAGGTCACCTTCCACGCGCAGCACGTCGGTCTCGACAAGGTGCCGATCGCTCTGCGTCCCGTTCAGCGGCCCCACCCGCCGATCTGGATGGCCGGAAGCACCGACGCGGCGATCCGCCGGGCCGCACGCCGCGGGGTGCCCTGGATCGCCGCGGCGGCGCATGTCGACGACACCTACCTGCGGCACCAGGTGAAGGTCTACCGGGACGCCTGCCAGGAGTTCGGTCACGAGCTGGACCTGCCCATGGCACAGGAGATCTACGTCGCGCCGACCGAGGAGCAGGCGCTGAGCGTCGTACGCCGATCGCTCAGCCTGAAGTACCAGGCCTACCGGCAGTGGGGACAGGACAGCATCCTGCCCGACGACCAGTCCTTCGACGTGGAGTTCGACGAGCTGCGGCAGGGGCGCTTCATCATCGGCGACCCCGCGCAGTGCACCGAACGCATCCTGGGACTTCTCGACGACGTCGGCCCTACCCATCTCATCCTGCGCATGCAGTGGCCGGGCATGCCGCAGGACGAAGTGCTGGCGAACATGCGGCTCTTCACCACCGAGGTCATGCCAGCGCTGGAACGCGCCCGAGGAAAGGACAGGCCATGAACGAGCAGACCATCAACAACCCGATGTCACGACGCGGGTTCCTCACGCTCGGCGCCATGGCGGCCGCGGTGACCGCCTGCGGCGTCCCCGAAAGCGGTGGTACGTCCGGCACCGTCAAGGCCGCGACGTACATCCCGCCGTCCTACGACGACCTGTTCCCCGCGATGGAGATGCTGCTGAAGACGGCGAAGCAGGAGTCCGGTGGGGACCTCGCGTTCCAGATGTTCCACTCCGAGACACTGCTCGACGCCGAACAGCTGGTCCCGGGCCTGCTGCAGGGCGTCGCGCAGATGGTATTCACCACGAGCTCCTACGTCTCCTCGACGTACCCCGTGCTCGGCGCGTGCGAGCTTCCCTTCAACAACGACGGTGTGGACCAGACGCTGCGCGCGCTCGATGTCGGGGGCCCGCTCTACAGCCTCTTCAACGAGGAGCTCGGCAAGAAGCAGCTGCACATGGTCAGCAGCATGCCCACGTCCGT
This sequence comes from Nocardioidaceae bacterium, assembly GCA_035557095.1. Classification (GTDB taxonomy): domain Bacteria; phylum Actinomycetota; class Actinomycetes; order Propionibacteriales; family Nocardioidaceae; genus JALZDI01. The sequence continues at coordinate 30,152 of DATMEB010000116.1, forward strand.
CGAGTGGATCTGGACCATGGACAAGCCGATCCGCAAGCCTGCCGACATGGAGGGGCTTCGCATCCGCACCGCGGGAGAGGTCGAAGGCCAGACGGTGAAGGCGCTCGGCGGTTCGCCCGTGTCGATGAGCTCCTCGGAGGTCTACCAGGCCCTGCAGCGCGGAACCATCGACGGAATGATCTCCTACCTGGGCACGGTCATCTCCCGCGACCTCCAGCAGGTGCTCCGCTACGGCACCATGGGGCACTTCGGTGCCTACGCCCTGGATGCGTACGCGCGCAAGGACTGGTTCGACGGGCTCGACTCCAAGCAGAAGCAGGCACTGCTGGCGGCCGCCAAGGTCTACCAGAAGGACGGGACGGCGCACATGCTCAAGGTCCACGAGGAGGACTACCTGCCCGCGATCGAGAAGGCGGGCATCGAGCTCATCGAGCCCACACCCGCGGACCTCAAGGCCTTCATGACGGAGACGTCGCAGGTCGAGAGCTGGTGGCGGGACCAGGTCGGCGACCCCGCGCTGGCAGACCGCGCCCTCAACCTCGTGCGGACCGCATGAGCGGGTCGGGGGAGGCGGGACCGCCAGCACCTGGAGGCGTGACACGGGTCCTCGGGGCCGCCGACGGCGTGCTGGTCCGGATCACCTGGGTGCTGCGCATCCTGTCCGGGCTGGTGATCGTGGCGATGATGGCCGCGACCGTCTACGACGTGGTCATGCGCTACGCCTTCGCGGCACCGACCGAATGGGCGCTGATCCTCAGCGCCGCCGGAGTCCTGGCCGCCACCTTCCTGGCGCTCCCGCACCTGGCGGCCATCCACGGGCACATCGACATGGACCTCGTCTACCGGCGGCTGAGCCCACACGGCCAGAAGGTCGCCGACGTGGTGACCGGCCTGGCCACTCTCGCGTTCGCCGCCGCCATGGCCTGGCTCGGCTACCGTGCGGCGCTCACCGCCTATGTCGGCGGTCTGGTCACATCCGGCAACTTCAGCATCCCGATCTGGACGCTGTACGCCACGGTCTACATCGGCGGGGTGGGGCTGCTGCTGGTGGTGCTGCTGTCACCGTGGCGGCGCTCGGACGACGACCAGCAGGGTGAGGGTTCGCTGAACACGCGCGAGGGGGTCTCCTGATGCCCGACGCAGTGGTCATAACCCTCGTGCTCCTCGTCCTCGGTGCGCTGATCGCACTGCGGGCGCCGATCTTCGTGGCCCTGGGCTTCTCCGGGATGCTGGGGCTGTACCTGTTGCAGGGGCTGACCGGGCTCGAGCAGATCCCGATCTCCCTGGTGGGACAGCTGCAGGACTTCGCCCTCGTTGCCGCGCCCATGTACATCCTCATGGGCGAGATCCTCTCGGTGAGCGGGCTGGGCCAGGACCTGTTCAAGGCCGCGCACCGCTGGCTCGGCCGCATGCCCGGAAGCCTGGGTGCCTCAGCGATCGGCGCCTCGACCGTGTTCGGGGCGATGTCCGGGGTGAGCATCTCGTCGGTCGCTGTCGTAGGCCGGATGTCCGTGCCCGAGATGCTCGAACGCGGCTACAAGCCGAGCTTCGCCAGCGGCTCTGTGGTCGCCTCCGGAGCGCTGGCGATGCTGATCCCGCCGAGCTTGATGTTCATCCTGTACTCATCCGTGACCGGGGTCAGCATCGCGGCACTCTTCGCCGGCGGCATCGTTCCCGGGCTCATCCTGTCCGCGCTGATGATCGCCTACGTCGTGATCGCCGCAAAGCTACGGCCAGAGCTGGCACCCGCACCCGCCGAGAGGTTCACCTGGGCCATGCGCGTGCGCGCGCTGGTCAGGGTCATACCCGCACTCGTGCTCATCCTGCTCGTGCTCGGCTCGATGTACACCGGTCTGGCCACACCCACCGAGGCCGCGGCGGTCGGAGCGCTGGGTGCCATGGTGGTCGTCGGCGTCTTCTACCGCTCGCTCACCTGGGCGAACCTGCGCAAGGCCCTGCTGTCGACGACGCAGGTGAGCGGGGCCGTGCTGGCCATCGTCGGGTCGGCGTACATCTTCACCCAGATGCTGGTGGTCGCGCGCATCCCCGAGCGGATCACCGCATTCGTCGCCGGCCTGGACGTGCCGGCGTACATCGTCATGCTCGGAGTGATGGCCATCATGGTGCTGCTGGGGTGCCTGGTCGACGCCGGGTCGCTGCTGCTGGTCGTGACGCCCATCCTGGTCCCGGCGATGTCCGCACTCGGCTTCGACCCCCTGTGGCTCGGAGTGCTGATCGTCGTCAACCTGGAGATGGCCGTCATCACCCCACCGGTGGGCCTGAACCTCTACACGATGAAGTCGGTCGTGCCAGACCTGGACCTGAGCGACATCTTCCGTGGGATCGTGCCCTACATCTTCATCGAGGCGGCCCTGCTCGCCGTGATGATCGCCGTACCCGGCATCGCCACCTGGCTGCCCAGCGTCATCGCCTAGACCTGTCGCGCCGAGATTGCACGCGTGGCTCAGCCACATGGGTGAAGCCAAAGCCAGGTGATCTCAGTACACGCGGAGTTGGTCGGGCAGGCTGCGGCCAGCCAGCCACCGCGCGGTGTCGAGTGTGGAGACCCGGTAGCGGAAGGTTCCGCGTCGGCTCGTGGGGAGGCTGAACCTGTAGCTGACCCCCTTGAGGCGCAGGGTCTTGATGGTCTGCCATCCGCCGCCGCCGTGCCGCTGCAGGAGCAGGCGCTGGCCGGTCATCAGCGGTTCGGCCCTTCCGTGAAGTGAGACCGACCCTCCCTTCCGTACCGAGCGGCTGGACAGCTGCGCGCCCAACCGTGGTCGCACCTCCACGACGACCTCGGGGCTGCGGCTGCCCAACGCTGAACCGTCGCCACCGAACTCTGTCCGGTAGACGCTGTTGGACGGCGGAGTCACCCGGATCGAGTAGCTGCCGTCGTTCCGAGTGCGTTGGCTGGCCTCGAGCGTCCACCTGCCCCCGGTGGAAGGTCTGCGGTAGACCCGGACCGCCTGACCCCACAGCCAGTCGTGGGTGTCCACGCGCGTCAGCTTTCCGCTGACGAGTGCCTTCGTTGCGTAGACGGTCCTGCTGGGGGCGGCGATCGTCATCCTGGATCCTGTGACCACCGTGCGGGCTGCTGCCCCAGGCTGCCCCGACGCATCGAGAGCGCGGATCTGGATCCGGTACGTCTCGCCTGGCCTGAGCCCGACGAGCCTTGTGTCCAAGGTGTCGGCGGACAGCTCGACCGGTGGCCGCGCCGGATCGCTTGTGGTGACGCGATAACCACTTATCCCGGTTCCGCTCCAGGTCGGTGCCTGCCAGCGCACGTCGACGCTGCTCATGCCGGCGTCTGTCCGTACCTGTGTCGGAGCACTGGGCGCCACGGGGTGACAGGTGTGCACACTGACGTCATCGAGCCACCAGCCCAGCCCAGTGCTGGCGAAATGGTTCCCGGTGATCCGCCAGCGGAACTGCACCGACTGACCGGCCAGCGAGCTCAGGTTCAGGCGGCTCGAGGTGTAGCCATGGCTGTCTCCCCCGAAGCCGGTGACGGGTGTCGGGGTGCCCAGAGTGAGCGGCTTGTCCGGGCCGTGGACCCAGGGCAGGCCTGCAGCGTTGATCCACGTGAAGCCGCCGTCGACGCTGTACTCCACGCGACCGCCGTCGACGTACCTCCGCCCGCCGGGGCCGTCGTCGTACCACTCGAACAGGTACGCGTGGTTGAACCACAGGAACGCCGGTCCCGACGTCGGCACCTCGATCTCCTGCTCCAACGTCAGCTTGCTGTCGGCCGGGTCGCCGTACAGGTACGGGTCGGGGTCCCAGCCGAAGTAGCTGCGGGTTCCGCTGGTCGCGTAGGAGGGCATCTCCAGGCTCGGCGTGCTCTGCCACACCCCGGTGGGTGCCCATGCTCCGCTGTGCTGCTCGAAGTCGTCCGCGAACACAGACGTCTCGCGCTGACCGGCGGGGCATCGCGGCGCCTCCGGCGCCACTGTGTCCGGCGTGGCCGGCTGCAGGTTCATCTCGGTCGCGGTGACCGCCCGGTCCACCTGCTCGCAGTCGCCGGCGACGAGGCCCGCGACGTTCGCCGAGGCGAGCTGACGACAGGCTTGCGGCAGCACCCAGTACAGGTCCTCGTAGTCGCTCGCCGACGTGAGCAGCTGCAAGGCGGCCCAGTAGATCGCCGCGGTCTTCGGTCTCGCCGGCTCGTCGGTGTCGAGGCCGGTGACATCCTGCCCGTTGAAGTGTCCGCCTTCGGCGATCAGGTACGCCGCCTTGTTGCCGACGCCACTGTTGGTGTGTACGCCGCCGGCGTCTGCGCCGAACGGGTCGGCCACGTAGGACGAGCTGGTCATCCGGTCCGGCTGGCTGAAGGCACCGGGATCTGCCATGTCACGGAACGTCCCTCCGGGAGCGTCCTCGCCGATCGCCCACGGCTGGTCGCCGTCGTCGTCGCCGTACCGAACGTCCACAAGCTCGCCGAAGACGTCGGACATCGACTCGTTGATGGCGCCTGCCTGGTAGTGGTAGAAGAGCCCGGCCGTCCGGTCGATCACCGCATGCGTGAGCTCGTGGCCGACGACGTCGTCTGCGGCCGCATAGCCTTCGCCGTAGTACATGCCACGGCCGTTCCAGAACGCGTTCGGCATCGGGCAAGCGTCACCTTGGACGCACACGCGCACGGTGGACCGCACCTTCGGGCCGTCCCCGGTGTCGACTCCGGCGAAGTCGCCCAGATCCCGCCCGGCGACGTCCGCGAACAGTGTCGCGGCGGCGCCGGCGTGCGCGAAAGCCGCCTCGACATCAGGCACGGCGCTCTCGGGGCCGGCTTCGGTACGGGTGTACTGCGCGGAGACACAGTCAGCCTCGATGCCGACGAACAGCAGGTTCTGCCTGTCGCACACCACGCGGTCGGCGCCGTTTACCTGCTCCACTCGCAGCGCCACACGCCCGGTCGCTGCGTCCACCAGCACGAGATCGCGCACGGCGAGCCCGTCGGTGACCTCGACCTGCCACACCGGCCGGGCTCCCGCCGGGTCTTCGACGCCGAGGACCTGCGGGTCGTAGAACCACAGCCGTTGCTCGTTCGCCATCATGGCACCCGCAGGTCGCTCGTGGCCACGAGCACTCGCAGCCAGTGCCACCCGCGCAGCCGTCGGCCCCGGAACGCTGGTCGTAGCCCCTGCCCGCGGCTCCTCCGTCGCCTCCCCGCCGAGCGACACCAGGTTGTCCGCCTGGTCGAGTCCCACCACGAGCTCGCCGCCGACGACCGGCATGCCCTGCACCGACTGGCGGAAGGTCACGACGCTCCCCGCTCCACGCAGCGAGCGGTTCTCAGTCAGGGTCACGCCGTCTTCGACACCGAGCCCCAGTGCCCCACCGAACCGGCGCACGTAGCGACGGGCCGCGTCGACGGAGGTCTTCGCGGTGGCAGCCGGTGCCGCGAGGGGGCGGTCAACCCGCGACCCCAGCATGCGAACGTCGCCGCGCTCAGTTCGCCCCGCGACGAGGGCACTTCCGGCGTCGGCTCGGAGGGCCCGCAGGTCCTCGACTCCCCGAGAGGCCGTGCCTGCCCCCGGAGCCGGCTGGTGCTCGGAGGGGGTGTCGCCAGCCTGAGCGGGAAGTGGTCCTGCCAACAAGCAGGCGGCCACGACAGGGCCAAGCCAACGCAAACGATGAGCGCGCACTCGCATCTCCCGAGATGAGCCTGAGTAATCTCGCGCGAAGCCGCGCGAAGGGAGAATACGAGGCGCGACGAGCAGTTCGCAGGCGAATGCGACAACCCGCTCGTCGAGCTACCGCCCGGGGATGGGTGCGCTTGTTGCGGTTGTCGAGGTCATCGACTGCTAGTGCTCCCACACGCGGGGCCAGGGGCGCGCAGCCGACTGCGGACGTGCCTGCTCGAACCAGCGCGCCACCTGGAGTACGCCGACGTCGTCGAAGCGCCGGCCCGAGATCTGCAGCCCGAGCGGACGTCCGTCGGCGGTGAAGCCGGACCCGACCGAGACCGCCGGCTGGCCGGACATGCTGAACGGCAGGGTGAAGCCGATGTGGAACATGGCCCGCTCCACGTCGTTGCTCGGCATCGGCCACTGCGCTGGGAACGTCGGCACCGGCGCCACCGGTGACAACACGACGTCGTACTCCTCGGTCGCGCGCAGCGTCGCCCGGCTGATGTCGAGCATCGTGTGCACGCCGCGGATGACGTCGCTGCCGGTGGCGCCCGCCGCCGCCCGGCACCAGGCCGCGATGAACGGCGTGACGAGGCGCTGCCGTTCCGGGGACAGGTCCTCGAAGTCGACGTTGCTTCGCGCCCGCCAGTACAGGTCGAGCCGCGTGAGCAGGTCCTGCGTCATGAACGGGTCGAGGTGCTCAACGGCCGCGCCGTGCTGCTCGAACACCTTCGCCGCTGCCTGCAGTGCCGCGGCGACCTCGGGGTCGACCGGGGTGCCGCAACCGGCGTCGTCCAGTACGCCGACCCGCAGCCGTGCGGGGTCGAGTTCGTCGGACTCGTTCCAGGGCAGCGACTGCGGCGGAAGGCACAACGGGTCGCGCCGGTCCGGCGCACACACGACCGACATCAACAGGGCGGCGTCGTCGACCGTCCGGGTCATCGGCCCCACGACCCGGGCGTAGTACGCCGGGTCGATGGGTACGCGGCCGAAGCTCGGCTTGAGTCCGACGATGCCGTTCCACGCGGCGGGCAGGCGCACGGAGCCACCGATGTCGCTGCCGAGGTGCAGCGGGCCGTAGCCGGCCGCCGCTGCGGCGCCCGCACCCGCGCTCGAACCTCCCGGGTTCCAGTCGGCGTTCCAGGCGTTGCGGGTCAGCGGGTGGAAGCTGGACACACCCGAGGACAGCATGCCCCAGTCCGGCATCGTGGTCTTCGCCAGCAGGATGGCACCGGCCTCGCGCACCCGCGCGGCCGGAGGCGCGTCGGCCTGCGCCGGCAGGAGCTCGGTTGCGGCGGTGCCCAGCGGCACCGGCTCGCCCTGGGTCGCGATGTTCTCCTTCAGCGTGATCGGCACGCCGTCGAGCGGCCCGCACGGGCGTCCCTGCGACCAGCGTCGTTCGCTGTCCGCGGCCGCATCGCGTGCGCGGTCGGGGTCGAAGCGGTACAGCGCGCGCAACGTGGGTTCCGCTTGCTCCACCCGGGCGACCACCGCGTCGACGACCTCGACCGGGCTGAGGTCACGTGAGGCGTACGCCGCGAGGAGCTCGACCGCCGTGGCATCGGCGAGGTCGGCCGCGGTCACGACGACTCCGGCGGGGTGTAGCGGCCGTCCTGCGCCATCCAGCCGCCGTCGACGGTCAGCACCGAGCCGGTCACGAAGCTCGCGGCGTCGCCGGACAGGAAGACGGCGGCACCGGCCAGCTCCTCCGGACGCGCCCAGCGTTCGAGCGACGACTTCGTGGCGTAGGCCTGCGTCCACTCGCGGTTCTGCCGCAGCGGCAGGGTGAGGGCCGTCTCCACCACTCCGGGGCGTACGGCGTTGACGCGCACGCCCGCAGGCCCGAACTCGCACGCCGCGGCGCGGACCAGGCTCTCCAGCGCGGCTTTGGTCGCGGCGTACACACTCTGTCCAGGCTCCACGGTCGCGGCCCGGATCGAGGAGTAGCCGACGATGCTGCCGCCGCCGCGCTCGGCGAACCGCGCCGCGAACGTGCGCATCAGCTCGAACGTGGCCCGCAGGTTCAGGTCGACGACGCGGTCGAACTCCTCCCCGGTGTAGGCCGCCATCCGCTTGCGCACGTTGATCGCCGGGGTGAAGACCAGGATGCGTACGCCGTCGAGCGAGTCCGCGAGGTCGCGCACCGCGTCGGCGTCGGTGACGTCGAGGAGGACGGCGCGCGCGTCTCCGTCGCAGTCGGCCGCGGTCTTCTCGGCCCCCGCGACGTCGAGGTCGGCGCACACGACGTGGGCGCCCTGGGCGGACAGTGCGAGTGCCACCTCGCGGCCGATTCCGTCGCCGGCGCCCACCACGAGGGCCTGCCGGCCGTCCAGCCGGAACATCTGCGAGTAGTCCAACGTCTTTCCCCTCAACTCGGTCGGATGACGGCCATCCGTGTGACCGTGAGCTCGTCGATGGCGAACCGGGGACCCTCCCGGCCGACACCGGAGTCCTTGACGCCGCCGTACGGCATGGTGTCGGCGCGGAAGCCCGGCACCTCGTTGACGATGACCCCGCCGACCTGCAACGTCCTGACCGCGTCGAACGCGGTCTCCAGTGACGCCGTCCAGACGCTGGCGTGCAGGCCGTAGCGGCTGCGGTTGACCTCGGTGAACGCCTCGGCGACGTCGGGTACGGCGCGCACGCACACCACCGGGCCGAACACCTCCTCGTCCCACAGCGGCTCGCCGTCGGGAACGTCGCCCAGCACGACTGGACCGAGCGTCTCGCCACCGTCGCCGCCGGGGTCACCGGCGACCACGCGGGCACCCGCGGCGACCGCGCCGTCGACCCACTCACGCACCCGCCGGGTGGACCCGGCGTCGATCAGTGCCGAGACCTCCGTCGCCTCATCGCGCGGGTCACCGACCACGACCTTCTCGACCCGGCTGCGCAACCGGTCGACGAACTGCTGGTGCACCGGCTCCTCGACCAGGACCCGCTGCACCGAGATGCACGCCTGACCGGACGCGTAGTAGCCGCCCTTGGCCACCGCCTCCACCGCGCGGTCGAGGTCGGCGTCGGCGGCGACCACCATCGCGGCGTTCGATCCCAGCTCCAGCAGGGTCTTGGTCGGCGCCGCGTCGCGGGCGATCGCGTGCCCGACCGCGGCCGAGCCCGTGAACGAGACCGCGCCGATCCTCCGGTCCGTCGTGAGACGTGCTCCCACCCGCGCGTCGCCGGTCACCAGCTGGACCGCGGCCTCGGGCAGCCCGTGCTCGGCCGCCGCCTCCCGCAGCCAGTGCACGAACACGAGCGTGCTCAGCGGTGTCTGCGGAGCCGGCTTGCACACGACCGGGCAGGCCGCCGCCAGCGCCGGCGCGATCTTGTGCGCGGCGAGCAGCAGGGGGTAGTTGAAGCCGGCGATGCCCACCACGACGCCGATCGGCACCCGCAGGTAGAAGCCGACCATGCCGTCGCCCGCGGCCAGACCGTCCAGGGTGACGGTCTCGCCGGTGACCCGGCTGGCCTCCTCGGCCGCGGTCTCGAGCGTCAACAGCGAACGGGCGACCTCGACCCGGCAGTCGCGGACCGGCTTTCCCGTCTCCAGGACGAGAAGCTGCTCCATCTCCTGCCGGTGGGCGCCGAGACGCTGGTGCACTGCCATCAGCACGGCACGGCGTACCCGGCTCGGTGCCGCGGCGACGGCGTCGGCGACCGCGAGAGCGTGGTCGACCGCCTGGCCTGCCAGCTCGACGTCCGCGATCGGTGCGCGCCCGACGACCTCGCCGGTGTAAGGGAAGACCACGTCCGCGTGATCCGGCGCCGCGACCCAGCCGGCGCCGATCGGGAGGCCGGAAGGGGTGCCGAGGTCGGGGACGTTCATCAGCGGGGCTCCTGTCCAGTGGGCTGGCCCGTCGGTGTTGAGGTCGCGTCCGGCTGCTCCTGAGCGAGCTCGCGCGCACCCACCCCTGCCAGCGCGCGCCGGATCGTCGGGATCGACCCGATCAGCCTGCGGGTGTAGTCGTCGCGGGGGTCGCGGTACACCGACTCCGTGCTGCCGCTCTCCACCAGTCGCCCAGCGTGCAGCACCGCGACCTGCTCGCACAGATGGCGTACGACAGACAGGTCGTGGGAGACGAACACGAGGGTCAGGTCGAGGTCGGCGACCAGCGACGAGACCAGGTTCAGGATCTGCGCGCGTACGGACACGTCGAGGGCGCTCACCGCCTCGTCGGCGACCAGCACGCTGGGATGTGGCGCCAGCGCACGCGCGATCGAGATGCGCTGTCGCTGGCCGCCGGAGAACTGGTGCGGGTAGCGCTGCGCGGCGCTCTCCGGGAGCCCGACCGCCTCCAGGACCTCGGCCACGCGCCGTCGCGCGTCGGGATGTCCCTGTGACAGCAGCGGTTCGGCCACGATGTCGCGCACGCGCATGCGCGGGTCGAGCGAGCTCATCGGGTCCTGGAACACGACCTGCAGCTCGCGTCGCAGGAAGGACAGCCGGCGTTCGGGCAGTCCGGAGACTGTGCGTCCGCCGAACCGAATCTCCCCCTGCGTGGGATGTTCCAGGCCGGCCAGCAGCCGGATCAGCGTGGACTTGCCGGAGCCCGACTCGCCGACGATGCCGAAGCGGCTGCCGCGTGCGACCTCGAGACTCACCCCGCGCAGCGCCTCGACCTGCTCGCGCGCGCCGAAGGTGGAGGTGCGGCCGCGCCGGTAGGTCTTGGAGACGTCGCGGACCTCCAGCAGCGGCGGGCCTGCGGTGTCAGTCGTCGCCATGTGCGACCTCCACCGGGTGCCAGCACGCGTAGCCGGTGCTCTCACTCTCGCTCCAGCCGGGAACCTCGACGCACCGGCCGCTGCTGCGGTCGCAGCGGTTGCGGAACACGCAGCCCTCCGGGAACTGTCCTGCGGCCGGAACGGTGCCCGGGATCGTCGGCAGGTCCTGGTCGTAGCCGGAGCCGTCGAGGTCGGCGGCGTCGAGCAGACCACGGGTGTACGGGTGTCGCGGCCGGGTGAGCACCTCGCGGGTCGGGCCGGCCTCGACGACGCGGCCGCCGTACATCACCAGGACCCGCTCGCACACCGTCGCCACGACGGCGAGGTCGTGGCTGATGAACAGCAGTGCGGTGTCGTTGTGGCGTACGGCGTCATCGACCAGTGCGAGCACCTGGGCCTGCACCGTCACGTC
>DATMEB010000117.1:0-2252 GCA_035557095.1 Nocardioidaceae bacterium
CGTACGTCTTCGCGCTCGGCCTGGCCGCTGCCGGTCTCACCAGCGCAATCGCCGGCCCACTGGGCGCGGCGTACGCGATCTCCTCCACCGCCGGCTGGTCCACCAGGTTGAAGAGCCGGCGGTTCCAGGCCATCTGGGCCGCTGTGGTCGTCATCGGCGTCGCCATCGCGCTCACCGGGATCGAGCCCGTCGCGATCATCGTAACCGCCCAGGCGGCCAACGGCCTGCTGCTGCCGGTGGTGGCGGTGGCGCTGCTGATCGTGATGAACCGGCGCGGGCTGCTCGGCGCCTACCGCAACGGAGTCGCCGCCAACGTCCTCGGCGTGCTAGTCGTGGCCGTGGTCATCGGCCTGGGCGCCTACCAACTCGCCGACCTCGCCGGACTCCTGCCCGGCTGATCACGGTTCCCGGCCACGCCTCGTGCTACCCGAACGAGGCACTCCGCTGCGGGTCCTTGGTTACCCGCCTCCTTGGTCTGCCGGGCGACACCCACCGCATCAGTCCTGCCCAGCCAACAGCATCACGGTGTAGGGCGCCAGTGCGACCGCCGTATTCCGGAGAACCTGCTCTTCCCGACTGGACCCAAGAAATGAACAACCCAACAGCGATCGCGGCGGGCCCTCCCGTGACGTGTCAGGCGTGAGGACCAGTGGCGAGCGGTTTCGCTCTCGTTTCCGCTCGCGCGGCGCTTGAGACATGCAGGTAAGGACGCCCGGCGCTCCGCGGGTCGGCGCTAGCCTCAGCACATACTGGTTCGCACCAGGCTCGCCTAGCGTCGTGTGGACTCATCAGGAGGTCGGTGGTCCTCAGCGCGCTGAACCTCGGGGAGATTGCCATGGCTCTGCTTCTGTCTCGTCATGGATGACGACGTGCCCCGGTTGCGGGCTTTCAGTGAAGAGCTCCTCAACATCCACGATGACCTCCGCGCACAGCTAGCCTGGCTGCGGGAGGGGAAAGATGCCGTCGCTGGGCGTTCTCTGGCTGCCCACTGTCTCGCCTTCTGTGCGGCGCTGAGCAAACATCACACTGCGGAGGATTCGATCGCGTTCCCAGCGTTGGCCGAGCAGCGTCCCGCGTTGCGGCAGGTGCTCGAAGGGATGACGCAGGACCACGAGATGATCGCGTCGTTGCTTGCACGCGTGGAGGCCATCACTCACCTTCTCGACGACGAGACTCCCGATGAAGCGGTGGAGTCACTGCACGGCGAGCTCGACGGACTGTCCACGATCCTGGAGTCGCACTTTCCTGGGAGGAACGTCGTCTCATCGATGCCATGAACCGCCTTGAGGGAATCTCCTTACCGCCCGAGGAGCTCTTGGGAGCGTCGTGACGCGGGTGACGGGGCTAAAGCCACGACGCCCGCCCGATGAGCCTTGAGTGGCCCACGGCCGACCCTTCACCAAGCATGGAATTCGCCCCGTGGTCAGACGCGTAGTCTCGACATCGAATGGGTGTCGGCCCACGCAGAATCGCGGTGTTGCCTCCGCGACCCTCGTGAGCACCGAGAAAGAAGGAAACTGCAGTGGTCGCTCGTTTCCAGGAGCTCGACTGGCGTGAGACGCCGCTGGGCCTGCTCACGCTACGGCGACGGCGAGATCCCCTCCTTGGTGTCGACGTGTACGAGGTCAAGCTGGGTGACGAGTTCCTCATGTCGAGTCTCTTCACCGTGGCGGAGGTCGAGCTCGCGCGGCTTGGTCTCGCGGCCACTTCCGGTACGGCCCTGGACGTGGCGGTGGGAGGTCTCGGTCTTGGCTTCACCGCTCGGGCGGTGTTGGACGACCCCCGCGTGCATTCCCTGACGGTGGTGGAAGGGCTGCCGGAGGTGATCGAGTGGCACCACCGCGAGTTGCTGCCCGAGACCGCTCTGTTGACGAGAGATCCCCGGGTCCGGCTAGTCGACGGTGATTTCTTTTCCCTGGTGGCCGGCGGCGCCGGTCTCGACGCCGAAGCCCCGCGACGGCTGTTCCACGCCATCCTCGTCGACATCGACCACACCCCACGGCACGTGCTGCACCCCAGCCACGCCGCGTTCTACGAACCGAAGGGACTGAGTCGGCTCTCGACGCTGCTGCATCCGGACGGCGTCTTCGCGCTGTGGTCGGATGACCCGCCCGACGAGGAGTTCCTCGGTGCCATGGCACAGGTCTTCACCACCACCAGTTCGCATGTTGTGACGTTCGACAACCCCTTCACCGGCGGCACGTCCACCAACACCGTGTACGTCGCGAGGCGGTGACCAGCCCGGGCTTGGC
>DATMEB010000118.1:0-7368 GCA_035557095.1 Nocardioidaceae bacterium
CTGCGTGAGGGGGCGCCCGTGACGGGTACCGAGGACGACGTTGCGTCATTCGTCGCGTCGCGGTGGCAGGCCCTGGTGCGTTACGGATTCATGCTGACCGGGGATCGCGCCGCCGGAGAGGATCTCGTCCAAGAGGCTCTGCTCCGATGCCTGCCGTCGTGGGGTCGACTCGATCCCCACGGGGTGGAGGCCTACGTACGCAAGGTGATGGCCCGACTCGCCTGGAAGGCACGCCGGCATCCCCTCAGGATGTCGTCGACGCCCGGCCAGGCTGAACCCACGACGGCGGACATCGCCGATGCGTCGTCCGAGCAGTCCGACCTGCGACGGGCGCTCCTCGGCCTGCCGCCACAACAGCGGGTCGTCCTGATCCTGCGCTACTGGCAGGACCTCAGCGAAGCCGAGATCGCGGAGCTGCTCGGATGCCGCCAAGGAACGGTGAAGAGCCGGGCAAGCCGTGCCTACGCCCAGCTGCGGCAAGAGCTGGGCTGGTCCGTCGACGCTTCGATGACGAACGACACGGCGATTGTGAGAGGAGACGCTCGATGAACGATCCAGCAGACAACCGAGCGACACTGCTGCGGGAACGACTGGACCGGCTCGCGAACAGTGTCTCGGCCGGTGGCGGCACGGAGGGCGCCCAGCTGTACCGGCGGAGCCTGCGACGCCGGCGCCGGCGCGTTGTCGCCACCACGGCCCTGGCCGCCGCGGCGACCGCACTCGTCGTCGTAGGCGGTGCGATCTGGCTGCCGGCAATGAACGATGCCGGCGCGCCCCGCCCCCAGGACGGCCAACCTCCGGTCGCAGGGCAGGACAGCGCCGACGCTCGCGCCGAGGTGCTGGCCGGCGTCGACGATCCAGGCGGACGAACCGCCGGCCAGACGGTGGAGGTGTCCCAGGCCGAGGCGGAACGCCGCTGCACGATCGTCTGGCACCAGCTCTGGGGCCCCAGCGCCGCCACGGTCGAGCTGAGCGACGACTCCGGCCCCTGGTTCGAAGGCGACGCGGTCAAGATCGCGAACGCGCAGGAGTTCGACTACAGCCCCTTCGACGTATCGAACACGGATGGACGCTGTGTCATCCCGCAGGCCGGTCTGGAGGACGCTGTCGGCACTGTCAGGCTTCCCATACCCGCATCCGAGGATCCGGCCAGCATTCGTGCGGCCTGCGGCCAATACCTCGGCTGGGACTTCTCCGACTGGCAGGTGATCGTCGCTGATCGCGCTGAGGACCGATTAGCGGCGCTGCTTCGATCGCCCGATGGGTACATCTCGAGATGCCAACTCGACAGCTGGTACTTGAACGATCGTGGTGCCGTCGACAACGACAAGGTGTTCGCCGACCCCGACGGCGGGTTCATCCCGTTCGTGGAGATCACCACCCCGGAGAAGTTCCAGGACGAAGCCGACGCCTTCGGGGACTACCGGATCCAACCGTCGCTCCCGTTGAGGTGCCAGCACAAAGGCCCGGGCCAGTGGGAGGCCGATTGCCTCGGTGCGGGTTTCGTGTCCGGCCCCGAACCGATCGCGCGGATCGTGGTCACCGACGTGACGGGCACCGAGCACGAGATCCCGGTGGCTGACGGGTGGCTCGCCTTCGCGGGGACGGTCGTCAACCACGCCGACAACCGCAATTCTCCCGGAGAGCTGCACTTCACGGTGTACGGAGCCGACGGAACCGTCCTTGCTGAGTACGACGAGGCCCACTGAGGTCCGTACTGCCGAGACGCACCTTCGGGTCCGATTCCGAACCCGAAGGTCGTCCCCCCGAAACGCACTCACATGCCGCGATCAGCGCGGTTGCGGAGGCGCGTCATATCGCCGCGAGTCACGCGCCGGTCTAAGGCCGGCCGCACGAGCAGTGCGTCGGTGCGAGACGTGCGATCTTTGTTCAGCTAAGTTCTGCGCACCCGAACTTGAGTGGCTCTCGGCCGCGTTGTCTCGTCCAATTGGGGTCAGGCCGATTGCAGTCGACGGATCAGCAGGTAGCCCTTGCAGCCCAAACACAGCCCGGTGGAGGCGTTGAGGGCTGCTACGCCGAAGGCGAAAGCCGTCAGGCCGTAGCCAGCGACGTCGACGCCAACCGCGAAGAAGGTCAGCGCCAGAGCCGTGAACACGAATCCGAAGAACTGGGCGAATCTCGGCGGCCGAGCGTCCTCCAATTCGGCCGGTGCTCCTATCCGCGGCCAGATGAAACGAGCATAGATTTGCGCCCACAGCGACCACTGAAAGCTGACGAACGCGGTGAACGCAAACACGGCGGCCTGGGAGGCGAGCAGGCCGAGGCCCAATGGTCGAGCAACGTCAACGATGAGCAACACGACGGCGAGAATGCTGGCAGTTGCCCCGGCGCTGAATCGCACAAGGCGCGGATCGACCTGGGCGCGGAGCGGGCAGGCGCTAAGGCTGCTACCGGGCATGAGGGTCTCCGGAAAGTAGGCGCCAACTGATCCGATCCAGAGTAGGCCACTCGGTCATCCAAGGTTGAACACGAGTGCGTCCGCGTCCTTCCGCCGCGTTCCGGCTCGGTGAAGTGCCCGAATCATGCCGATGAGCGGGCGTCTCGAATCACCGTTCTTGCGTCACACACGGTCAGTGGATCGCAACTCAACGGGAACGCGAGGCGCTTACCCGGGTTGCTGAGACTCGGGGTGTTGCCTGACGGCGGCCTCGTCCTCCTCGTGGGTCCGCATGGTGCCGTGGCCGGTCTCAATCCGCTGCCGCAGGCTCTCGGTGATGTAGTGCCGCCAGGCGTCGTAGCAGACGTCGAAGCACTCGTCGGCTGACGCGAGGCCCTCGTGCGTGAAGGTGACCTGCGTCTCGCCGTCGGAGGCGATGTCGAAGCGGCCCGTCGTCCCGATCCACTCGCCCTTCTCGGCGATGAAGTCGAGGTAGCCGTCGGTGAACTCCCACACCACCCGCTCGCCAGGAACGAGCTCGGCGGTGTGCTGCTTGGAGTAGTGGATGTCTGGCACCAGGTAGAACCAGTCGGCGCCCAGTTGGTCGGTCGGGCCGACGATGTTGGTCGCCCCCCACCAGGAGCGGACGTCGATGATGGCCTCGTAGGCCTCCTGCGGCGTCGCGTCGACGGTGATGGTGTAGGTCAGGTCGCTCATGCATCGATCCTCTCGTGATTGTGGCGGGGGAATCCCACCGTTGAAGTGACTGCGCCCAGCGCGGCGATGACAGCGAGGGCGACGAACGCGGCCTGGAATCCGTCGAGGCCTGCCTGCGACGCGAGTACGGTCGCCACCACGGCCACGCCGATCGCGCCACCGATCTCGCGCGACGTCTCGACCAGCCCGGAGGCGAGGCCGGTCAGCCGTACCTCGACGCCGGCGAGTGCGGCGATCTGGACTGCCGGCGCCGCTGCCCCCACCGCGATCCCGGCGAGCAGGAACGCCGGTAGCAGGTCGGTCCAGTAGTCGGCGTCGGCCGGAACGCGGGCCAGCAGCAGCATGGCGACCGCGAGCAGTGCCTGGCCGCCGATCAGCAGCTTCTTCGGGCCGAGCACGGCGGCGAGCTTGCTGCCGGTGAGGCCGGCGGCGAAGAACGAGATGCCCGACGTGGCCACCCATGCGACGCCGGTCTTGGTTGCCGAGTAGCCCAACACCTGCTGCATCAGCAGCGTGCCGAGGAAGATCAGCGCGAAGAAGGTGCCGAACGTGAACAGGGCGCTCAGGTTGGCGGCCACCAGCGTGCGGTCGCGCACCGCGATGCCGGGCACGAGCGGCTCCCGCGAGGTCGACTCGATGGCGAGGAACGCGACCATCAGCGCGGCCGCGCCGGCGAACAGGCCAAGCGTCGACCACGCCGCCCAACCGTCGTCCGGTCCCTGACTCAGTGCATAGACGAACAGCAGCAGGCTCCCGGTGAGCGTCACCCCGCCAGCAACGTCGAACGGTTCGCCGGTGACCTCGCGCGCCTCACCCCTCGGGAAGCGCGCCGCCATCGCGATCAGGGCGATGCCGATCGGCACGTTCAGCAGGAAGATCGCCCGCCAGCCCGGCCCGTCGGTCAGGAGCCCGCTGG
Organism: Nocardioidaceae bacterium; assembly: GCA_035557095.1. Classification (GTDB taxonomy): domain Bacteria; phylum Actinomycetota; class Actinomycetes; order Propionibacteriales; family Nocardioidaceae; genus JALZDI01. The sequence goes on from DATMEB010000118.1 coordinate 4,032, forward strand.
CGATCACGCCGACCGTCGCCGAGATTCCCGCAACGGCGCCGTAGAGACCGAGGGCGCGATTGCGCGCGGCGCCCTCCTCGAACGTGACCGCGAGGATCGACAGCGCCGCCGGCGGGATCATCGCCGCACCGAATCCCTGGAGCGCGCGGGACGCGACCAGCAGCTCGGCGCTCTCGGCCAGTCCCGCCAGCAGCGACGCCGCGGTGAAGATCGCCAGGCCGGAGATCAGCACGCGCTTGCGGCCGAGCAGGTCGGCCAGCCGACCGCCGAGCATCAAGAACCCGCCGAGCATCAGCCCGTAGGCGATCACCACCCACTGCAGCGAGTCCTGGCTCATGGCGAGGTCGGCCTGGATGGCGGGCAGCGCGACGTTCACGATCGCGATGTCCAGGACGACCATGAACTGCGCCGCGCACAGCAGCAGCAGGATCAACCCCGTCTTCAGGGGCGTGCTGGTCGCGGTACTCACGCTGCCACCGCCTCGAAGGTCAGGTGGGGCAGGCTCCCCAGCAGCCGGCTGCCGGTGAGGCGGAAGACCTTGCGGTCCGCCGTCTCGCCCCACAGCCGTGGGCCCGCGCCGACAACAAACGGGTGGATGGTCAGCCGGAGTTCGTCGACCAGGTCGTGGTCGATCAGCGTCCGCACCAGCAGGGCGCTGGCGTAGACGACGATCTCGCCGTCCGCCTCGGCGCGCAGCTTGGCGACCTGCTCCACGACGTCACCGCTCAGAACTGTCGCATTCCCCCACTGCGGCTCGTCGACCGTCGAGGAGACGACGTACTTCGTCATCGTGTTCAGCCGGTCGGCCCACTCACCGGTGCGCTCGCGCCAACGTGCTGCGAACCAAGCGTCGCTGCGCCGGCCGAGCAGCAGCGCCTCGGCTGCGACCGACTCCGCGAACTCGTGCTCAGTCCACGCCTCGCGGTCGGCCTCCGACATCTCGTTGACCCAGCCGCCGCGGCTGGTTCCCTCCACTCCGGATGGGTCGTCGACGACCCCGTCGAGCGAAATCTGTTCGCTCACCACGACCTTTCCCATGGCTCTCGCCCTCCCTCGTTGACTGTCATGGGGGTAGACACCGGGCCGTCGGGAAAGCGGGCGGCGATCGAACGCCCAGTTTTCGGCTGCAGCGGTGTCAGTACCGGGAGAAGATGAGTCCGACGAAGAGGCGCCCATGACGACTGCACTGCTGGAGAGGGCGAAGGCCGGCGACGGCGCAGCCTTCCAGGAACTGGTCGACCCGTTCCGCCGCGAGTTGCACGTGCACTGCTACCGGATGCTCGGGTCCTACCAAGACGCCGAGGACGTGCTGCAGGAGACGCTACTTGCGGCATGGAGGGGGCTGGCCGGATACGAGGGGCGCTCGTCGCTGCGGACCTGGCTCTACCGGATCGCCACCAACTCGTGCCTCAACGCCCGCCGGGCCGAGAGCCGGCGGCCAGCGAAGGAGTGGGACGTGCCAAACGTTCAACCGCCGGAGCCCACGCGGCTCGGCGAGGTGCCGTGGCTGGAGCCGTACCCGGACGTCGCCCTCGACGGGCTGACGATCCCGCTCGGCCCAGAGGCCCGCTACGAGCAGTCCGAGGCGATGTCGCTGGCGTTCGTCACCGCGTTGCAGGCTCTGCCGCCGCGGCAGGTGGCGGTGCTGATCCTGCGTGATGTACTCGGCTTCCCGGCTCAGGATGTGGCCGAGATGCTGGAGACGACGGTCAGTGCGGTCAACAGTGCCCTCAAGCGGGCGCGAGCGACCTTGGCGGAGCGGCGCGACGAGCCTGCCCCCGTGCCGACGCCGGCGGAGCAGGACCTCATCGAGCGATTCGTGCAGGCCTATGGCTCGGCCGATGTCGACGGGCTGGTCGCGCTGCTCACCGACGACATCTTCATCTCGATGCCGCCGCTGCCGTTCGAATATGGGGGCCTCGATGCCGTCGCCGGCTTCTTCGCCGCCGTCTTCCGCAGCGGCCGGGCCCTCGACCTGGTCCCGACCAGCGCCAACGGCCAGCCCGCGTTCGGCGCCTACCTGCGCGGACCGGACGGGGTGAGCCACGGCAATGGCCTCATCGTGCTCACCCTGAGGGACACCAAGATCTGCGCCATGACCCGCTTCGAGACCAGCGTGCTGCCGCACTTCGGGCTGCCCCGCTCCCTGCGATCCGAGTAGGCGACGATGGCCGAACCGGCGCCGGAAACGAGAACGGCCGTGGTCACGCGGCTGGCAGACATCGAGCGCACCCAGAAGGCCGAGGACGTCGCCGGGTTCCTTTCTTGATCTCGGCGTGGGTGCGGCCTCCATGCCCGGAGAGAATGACGGCGAGCTCGCGTTCCGGGTCCGCGTCAACCACGCCGACGGCCACGTCGAGCTCGTCGGGTTCCTCGCCTGCGACCCTGAGGCCCTCCTGCCGGCCCTCGAGAAGTGTGCTCGCACGGTGGGTGGGGTTGAGCCACACCGAACTGTGGCCCGACGGCACGGCCACCATGCACCTGTCGGTGTCCAAGCCCGGTCCGGAGGCGGTCCGGGTCGATGTCCCGGCGTACGACGACGGGCACGCTGCATGGGAGGCCGCGAGCCCACAGGATGTGGCACCGGGCGAGATGGCCGGCATTACGATTCACGGCACCGACGTCGACTGCGACGACGGGGAGACCGGTTCGTGTCAGCGCGGACGCCTGCTCGTAGACGGCGAGCCGACACGTGTCCAGTCGTGGGCGACTCCTACGGCAGCTGACCACGGCGACTTGTCGCGCTGGTTGTGCTCCGGAGGTATGGATCCGCCCGGCTCGCTCGGCGTGATGGGGGTGTCGCTGGACACGGGCGGTCGAAGGTGACAACTGCGGCGCTCGCTGCCGCCGCTCGGTACGCCTACCCCAAGAGAGCGGGGCGCAGAAATGCCACGCGGCCTACCGTGAACCGGCAGACACCGCACCGCCCACGCGCCCTACCGATGCCCGGCGCCTTGGTACCTCAGAAGTAGGGAGCCCCAACCAGTCACGGTCATTCGCTCCGCACGCTAGTCCAGTGCCGAGCCAGCTTCGGCCAGGATGGAGCCACCGCCATACCCACTCGTAGTCGGGGTAGTTCTCTCCCGACAACATCACCGCCCGATTCAGCGAGCCCGGTCGTCCGAATCAACTGCGTCATACCGCCGCCTGTGGGGTTTGCAAACCTCCTCATCGTCCGTCCCCGTGGGTCGGACACAAGCGTTACGATCTCGTGGTCGGATGGTTCACAGGCGATGGGAGAGCCAGATGTCAACCAAGGAACCGGCCGAGTTCGAGATGATTCCCGTTACGCCCGAGTCCCGCATCTACCTTGAGGCGCTCGAGTCGTACGGCCTCC
>DATMEB010000119.1:0-3357 GCA_035557095.1 Nocardioidaceae bacterium
CCACAGCACGATGTCGAGCACCGGGTTCACGTCGACCAGAAAGGCCAGCCCGCCCACGATGACCGCGGTGCCGGGCACGGTGCCCGGCCGGTGTGTCACGAAGGCGTCGATCCTCTTACGCACGAGGCGGCATCTTACGACCGCGGCACATCGCGGCCACGAATGGTGTCGCCTACCCATGAACGGGCATTCCGCGCTGGGCTTCGGCATATCGGTTGGCGTCGTGTGACAGGGTTCGTCGCATGGCGACTGACTTCCTGCGAGACGCGCTGTTCACGGCGGCGTGGTTTGGCTTGATGACCGGTGTCTGGTTGGGATGGGCGCAGGAGTCCCCGCCGCGGCGGATGCGTCCGTGGCTGGTCGTGGGGTCTGTGGTGGGTCTGGTGTTGGCGGTGGGGTTCGGTGTGGCGGTCGGGTTGAACTGGTCGTCGCCGTCCGCATTGGACGGGAAGTACCAGTGGTTCGGGGTGCTCGTCGGTGCTGAGGGGCTCGCCGCGGGCCTTGGCTGTGGCCTCCTCGCGCACCGTGGCCAGGATCGCTGGATGGCGTGGTGGGTCGGACTCGTCGTCGGGGTTCATTTCGTGCCGCTCGCGTTCTTGCTGTCCGACCCGTCCATCGCGGTGATAGGCGTCCTCCAGGTGGTCGCGCTCGTCGCGCTGTTGCCTCGCCTGCGTCGGGCCGACAACCCGACGAGCGCGACAGTCGGTCCGGTGATGGGTTACAGCCTGCTGGCCTACGGCCTCGTCACCGCGGCCGTGGCGACGCTCTAACGTTCGTGCGCCCGCGCGGGGTGGGCTGCCATCGTGGTGGTCGTGGTGTGGGACGACGTGCGGACACGGGTGGCGGCGAGCTACGGGCGGCTGGGTATGCCGTCGTGGCCCGACCCGCACCCGTGGGCGGGTTCGCCGCTTGACGAGGAGTACTCGCGGGTCACCGCGCCCGAGCGGTACGCGATCGTGCACGCGCGAGCGCGGGCGTGGACCGACGCACTGGGCGAGCTGCCTGGGGTCGAGGTCGAGACGCTGCTGCCGGGCTCGTTCGACGACGGCACTGAGCGGTTCGACCGGGGCGTCCGGATCACCTCCTCCCGCACCGGCACGCTGCCGCTCCTGCTGCTGGAGCGCGACACGCCGCTGGCGGTGCTGACGGTCGCCGTCGTCGAGCCCAGGGTGGCTGTGGGGAGCCAGCCGGGCTGTGGGTGCGACGCGTGCGACTCCGGCTCGGCGGATCTGCTCGATGCGATCGACGAGCAGATCGGCGCTGTCGTCGCCGGCCCGTACGTGGTGCTCCGGCGACCGGGTTGGCACGCCGACTGGCACCCGGAGGGCGGCAGCTCCGGAGGCAACTCCGACGGCACGTCGACGCTGCCGGACCACACCGAGGTCATGCGGTGGTGCCAGCGGCTCGCGGCGAGGGAGGACGTCCGACTGCCCTCCGGTACGGAAGCCTTCGTCGGCCACTCCTGGTTGGGCTGAACCAGCTCGGCGGGCCGGCCGCGATCTCCAGTTGGGGGTTGGAACTGTGGTCATTAACGATGGCGTTTATCCAGAGGCCGGCGTAGGTTAAACGACATCGTCAATGTGGTGCCGCACGAGCGGGGGAGGAGTCATGACCAAGATCACCGTCTATCGTTACGGCCGCGACAACGAACAGATCGAGTCCGCGGGCTGGTTCACGGTGGAGTCCGCTGAGGCTCTGCCCGAAGCCGACCCGATGACTGCGGAGCGGTATGCCGCTGCCATGCGCCGCGGCCAGCCCGCGCGTTTCGTCCGGGAGACGCTGTATCGCACCGAGGAGGGTCGCTGGGTGTTGAAGGTGGCGTCGCACGTCGATGCTCACAACCAGTGGGTGGACGACGAGGAGGATGCCCAGCCCGTCGACGGGATGCCACGGGTACGTTTCCTCGCCGACGCCGAGGCGATGGAGTGGCTGACCCGCAACGGCTACGCCGACCGCATCTCCGCGTTCATGCCCGATCTGCCCAACGAGTCGGGGCCCGGTCGCCCCGAGATCGGCGGACTGGTCCAGGTTCGCCTCGGCAACCTGTTGCCCAGCATCGACGCCTATGCCGCCGGGCATGGCTGGTCTCGGGCCGAGGCTGTCCGACGCCTGGTGCTGGCCGGACTCAGCCGGGACGAGTAGAACTCGACCGCAGGCAGCGGCTTCCTGCAGGGCACGTTGTTTCTAGCGCAACGCGCTGCCTTCCTGCCACTTCTCCCAGGGGATGTTCCAGTCGCCGAACCCGTCGGTGGGAGCGAGCTTGGTGGAGGTGTTGTGGATCGTGACGATGTCGCCGTAGCTGAAGTTGTCGTAGAACCAGCGGCCGGCTTCGGGGCTGAGGTTGACGCAGCCGTGGGAGACGTTGCGACGGCCCTGGTCGGCGACCGACCACGGGGCTGCGTGGACGAAGATGCCACTGTTGGACACGCGCACGGCGAGTGGGATCTTCTCGTCGTAGCCGAGCGAGGCGTCTGAGGGAAGCCCGTAGCTGTCGGAGTTCATCCGCTTCACCTTGTACTTCTCCTGCGCCACATAGGTGCCGCTCGGCGTGATGAACGAGATCTTCTTGCCGTCGTCACCGGTGGTCGAGCCGGCGCGACCCATGCTGACCGGGAAGGTCTTGACCTTCTTGCCGTTGACCGTGACGACCATCCGGTGGGTCTTGTCGTCGATGGTCGCGATCTTCGCGGGGCCGATCGTGAGGTTGAGAGTCCGGTCGGTGTCGCCGTACATCCCGTCCCCGAGGTGCACGCCGTACACCTTCGCATCGACCGTGACCTTGGTGCCCGGCTTCCAGTAGTCCCTGGGTCGCCAGTGCACGGTCCGGTCGTCCCACCAGTACCAGGAGCCTTCGGTGGCTGGCGTGGCGGTGACCTTCAACGCCCGCTCGGCGGCGGCCTGGTCGGACGGCGGGGAGTCGAAGATGACCGCGATCGGTTGTCCGACGCCGACCTTGGTGATCTTCGGTGGCGGCAGGAACGACGGGTACACGGTCCCCGCCGGGCTCACCGTGGCGAACGACGACTCCTCGCGGACGGTCTTCCCGTCCTTGCCGCGGATCGACGCCTCGAGCGTGTACTGGCGGTCGTAGCCCAGTGGTTCGGCCGACGCCCACGATGCCTTGTCCTTCGAGAGACTGCCGCTGACCTGTTTGCCGGCCGGGTTGGTCAACGACACCTCGTCGATCGTGCCGTGGCTGGCCCGCACCTCGACCGGATCGATCGGCGAGACATCCTTCGCCGCGTCCTTCGGCACGAACTCGAGGCGAGGCTCGTCCGAGGCCGCCTCCTTGGCCGACGGCTCCCCGGGATCGGTCGACGAACACGCCGTGAGCGCCAACGTGACGCCAAGCAGGGA
>DATMEB010000120.1:0-15377 GCA_035557095.1 Nocardioidaceae bacterium
GGCATATGGACCACGCTCCGGCCGCAACCTAGAGTCGGCTGCCATGAGGTCAACCCGGCAGCTCACGGTCCTCGTCGTCGGCGTGGTCGGCGCACTCTCGCTCGCCCTCGCGGCCCTGCCGGCACCGACCGGTGCCGCGGCGGCCGACCAGGGGCTCGGACTGGGAGCCGACCGCCTCGACGAGAGGCGCACGACCCAACGCCTGCAGCCCGGCGTCACGCTGACCACGATCGTGCGCGGGCACCCGGACCCGGCCGCGGCCTGGACGATCGAGATCGCGGTCCCCGAGGACGGCTCGCCCGACCCCGACGCCCCGGCGACGGCCATCGTCGACCGGCGCAGCGCCGAGCAGACCGCACGCCGGGTCCGCGAGGCGGGGTACGCCGCGCGCGTCGAGTCGGTCCGGACCGCGCGGGTCGCCGACTACGGCGGCCGGCTCGGCTACCGGGTCCGGATCGGGCGCTACCCGGCGAAGGAGGAGGCCGACGGAGCCCTCGCCCGGATCGGCGAGCAGACCGGGCTCGGCGGTTCCAGCGTGTTCACCGGCTGGGACCCGCAGGCCGACTCCACCGGACCGTGGCGCATCCGGGTTCTCAGGGTCGACCCGCGCTCGTTCAAGGGCAGCCTGGTCGGCTCCTATGGGCCTGATCTCGAACGCCGCGAGAAGACCAGCGAGCTCGCCGCCCTGCTGGCCGCGAGGGCCGCGGTCAACGCAGGGTTCTTCGTGCTCGACCCGGCTGCGGGCGCACCCGGTGACCCGGCCGGCGCGGGCGTCTACGGGGGTGCGCTGCTGAGCGAGTCCGTGGACGGGCGGCCGGTGTTCGTGTTCGGTGCCGACGGGCGGCGCGCCGGCGTACGCCGGGTGCACTGGACCGGCACCGCGCGACGCGGAACCGAGTCGTTGCGCCTCGACGGCGTCAACCGCGTCCCCGGCCTGGTCCGCAACTGCGGCGGCACCGGCGACAGCCCCACCGACCGGCCGTTGCACGACGTCACCTGCACCGACGGCGACGAGGTCGTGGCCTTCAGCGGGGAGTACGCCGCGCGCACGCCGGAGGGGCCGGGTGTCGAGGTCGCGCTCGACGCCCGTGGCGTGGTCGTGGACGTACGCTCGGCGCGCGGGGGCGTCGTGCCCCCGGGAGGTCGCACCCTGCAGGCCACCGGGGCGCAGGAGGCGCGGCTGCGTGCGCTGACGCCTCTGGGCAGCCGCGTCCGGTTGTCCACCCGCCTCGCCGGTCCCGGCGGGCGGCCGCTGCCGACGTCGGCGTCGACGTATGCCCTCAACGGCGGGCCGGAGCTCGTCGACGGCGGCCGTCCGCACGCGACCCCGCGTGCCGACGGCATGGTCCACCCCGGCGACCCGAGCTTCTACTACGGCTGGGCGCACAAGCGGAACCCGCGCACGCTGGCAGGCACCGACGCGGCCGGGCGGATCCTGCTGGTCACCGTCGACGGCCGCAGCACCGCGAGCATGGGGCTGTCCGTGGCTGAAAGCACCGCGCTCGCACACGACCTCGGCATGCGCGAGGCGGTCAACCTCGACGGGGGCGGCTCGACGACGATGGTCGCCCGGGGCCGGGTGGTCAACCAGCCCTCCGACCCCACCGGAGAGCGGCCCGTCGGTGACGCGGTGCTCGTCCTGCCGCGGTAGTCCGGCAGTCGGGCCCTCTTTCCACAGGCATCGGTCTTAGGCTAGCCTTACCTTCCATGATCGTCTGCCACTGTGGCGTCGTGAGCGACCGCGACGTCAGCACCGCCGTCGAGGACGGCGCGCGCTCCCTCACCGAGGTCTGCCGGGCGACGGGCGCGGGGCAGAACTGTGGCGGATGCATATTCTCGGTCAGGCGAATCCTGTGTCAGCATGGGGCGGTCGTTGTCCCATCTGTCCCGGAGGTTGCAGGTGCAGCCAGTTAGCCCACGCGTCGTGGAGCTGTTGAACGAAGCCCTTACGTTCGAGTTGACCGTCACCAACACCTACTTCCTCCACGCGCGCATGCTGGACAACTGGGGCCTGAGCCGGCTCGGCAAGGTCTACTACGACATCTCGATCGACGAGATGCGCGACGCCGACTCGCTCATCAACCGGATCCTGATGTTCGACGGGCACCCCAACGTGCAGAAGCTGAACGCGATCAGCGTCGGCGAGGACCCCGCGGAGATGCTGCGGCTGGCCCTGGACAGCGAGACGGCGGCGGTCGCACAGTTCAATGCGGCCGCGAAGGAGTGCCACGACCTCGGCGACCACGGCACGGCTGCCGTCTTCGAGGAGATGGTGCGCGACGAGGAGAAGCACGCCGACTGGTTCGAGGCGCAGCTCGACGCGATCGAGCGCGTCGGCGTGCAGCAGTACCTCGCACAGCACGTCGACGCGGGCAGCAAGCCCGACTGAGCCGGCGGGCGAGTACCGCCCGCGAAAGGGGCCTCAGGGCCGCGGGTCGGCCGCGTCGTAGCGCATGAACCCGCGTTGCGTCAGTGCGGCCACGAGCACCCCGACGACGCAGGCCGCTCCCCCGAGCAACAGCGCCAGCTGCTCGGTGGTGGCAGCGGCCAGCGAGCCGACTACGAAGTCGCCGAGTCGTGGCCCGCCGGCCACCACCACCGTGAACACGCCCTGCAGCCGCCCGCGCAGCTCGTCGGGTACGGCGGACTGCAGCATCGTGGACCGGAACGCCGAGCTCACCATGTCGGCTGCACCCGAGAGCGCCAGGAACAGCAGCCCGACCCAGAGCAGGTCGGTGAGCCCGACCGTTCCGACTGCTGCGCCGTAGGCCATCACCGCCAGCACGATCGCCAGCCCGTGCATGCGCACCCGGCCCACCCAGCCGGACAACGCGAACGCGCACAAGGCCCCGACCGCCGGTGCGGCCTGCAGCATGCCGACGGTGCCGGCAGCCCCGCCGTACACCAGCACGGCCAGCGCGGGAAACACCGCGCGCGGGTTCGCGAGCACCATCGCGCACATGTCGGCGACGAACGACGTCCGCAGGTTCGGCGCCTGCCGCAGGAACCGCAGGCCCTCGAGGACCGACGACAGGCCCGCCCGGCGGGGCACACCCTGCGGAGGCACCGGCGGCAGCCGGAACAGGGCGTACAGCGCCGCGGTGAACGTCAGCACGTCGGCGCCGTACGCCGCCGCGAAGCCGCCACCCTGGATCAGCAGTGCACCGACCAGCGGGCCCACCGTGATGCCGAGGTTGAACGACGCCATGTTCAGCGCGTTGGCCGCCGGCAGCATCTCGGTCGGCAGCAGCCGCGGGATGATCGCTGACCGCGTGGGGTTGTTGACCGCGAAGCACGCCGCCTGCATCCCGACCACGACGTAGAGCAGGCCGACGCTGCGCACCGACAGCAGCGCCTGCAGCATCAGCACGATCGACAGCACCCACAGGCCGGTCGACGAGGCCAGCGCAAGCCGCCGGCGGTCCATCGAGTCCGCGATCGCGCCGCCGTAGAGGCCGAACACCACGAGCGGCACGAGCGCGCACAGCCCTACCAGGCCCACGGAGAACGACGACGACGTCAGTGAGTACACCTGGATGGAGACGGCGACCACGGTCATCTGCTGGCCGAGCTGGGAGACCACCGACCCGAACCACAGCCGGCGGAAGTCACGCGAATGCTGCAGCGGCCTGATGTCGGTGAGCACGCTGCGCACGCGCGATCGGATCGGCACCGGGACACTCTCGCACGAGGGCCGGACGCCCCGGATCAGCCCGTCCCCATGCTGTTGTCCGCGCTGGCGCGCCCGCGTGGATATCGCCTTGTGCTGAAGACGAGGGCCGACGTAGCCTCGCCCTACACGGGAAAGGAGGTGGTCTGGCAGATGAATTCTTTGCGGACTCGTGAGGTGGCTGCTCACTAGCAGCTTCACCGGCAGTTCCCAACAGCCGTAGTCGAGCGGCTGGTGAATACTCAAGCAGTCACCCGGCCCGCGGGCGCGCCGGATCAGTCCGGCCGGCTACCTGCATCGCAGGACGCCCGCGGGTCGCTTCACGTCCGGACGCGGCCGGACCCGCGACCGTCTCTGAGCCGCCCGCCTCTCACGGCGCCAGACGTTCCACCGTCCAGCCACCGGCCTCGCCGCTACGGCGGTACCGCAGCCGGTCGTGCATCCGGTCGGCCCGGCCCTGCCAGAACTCCACCGCGTCGGGGTCGACCACGAACCCGCCCCAGTCGTCCGGCCGCGGCACGGGCTCGGTCGGCCGCCACCGCGCCTCCGCCTCGGTGTACGCCGCCTCGAGCGCGTCACGGCCCGGCACGACCGAGGACTGCGGCGACGCCCAGGCACCGACCTGCGCACCGCGCGGCCGAGTGGCGAAGTACCGGTCGCTGACCGACGCGTCCAGCCGTCGGGCCACCCCCTCGACCCGTACCTGGCGCTGCAGCGGCTCCCACGGGAACAGCAGGCAGCATGGCGGGTTGGCTGCCAGTTCGCGGCTCTTGCGCGAGTCGTAGTTGGTGTAGAACACCAACCCGCCGGCGTCGAGCCCCTTGAGCAGCACCATCCGCGACGACGGCCGCGCCTCCGGCCCGACCGTCGACAGCACCATCGCGTTGGGCTCGTGCAGACCGGCCGCCCGCGCCTCGGCGAGCCAGCGGGCCAGCTGTACGTCGGGCTGCCCGGCCAGGTCGGTCTCGAACAGCCCTGCAGCGGTGTACTCCCGGCGCCATGCCTCCAACGACCTCTCGACCACGCTGCGACCCTAACGCTGCGAGCCTCAGGAACGGGCGCGCCGCGTTCGGCCTGCGCGACCGGCGAGGCGCGGGCAGAATGAGCGGCAGGCGCACTCGCCGCGACCCGGGCCACCTGCGGCAGGGCGAGGCAGGCCCGCGGAAGGAGTCGTCTGATGCCCGAAGTGATGCACGGCCTCGAGGGCGTGGTCGCCTTCGAGACCGAGATCGCCGAGCCCGACAGGGACGGCTCCGCGCTGCGCTACCGCGGCGTGGACATCGAGGACCTGGCCGGCCGCGTGCCGTTCGAGAAGGTGTGGGGGCTGCTGGTCGACGGCACCTACGAGCCCGGTCTGCCGCCGGCCGAGCCGTTCCCGATCCCGGTGCACTCCGGAGACATCCGGGTCGACGTGCAGAGCGCGATCGCGATGATCGCGCCGGCATGGGGTATGCGTCAGCTCTACGACATCGACGACGAGCAGGCGCGGGCCGACCTGGCGCGCACCGCGGTGATGGTGCTGTCGTACGTCGCTCAGGCCGCGCGCGGCGTCGGCCAGCCGATGGTCCCGCAGGCCGAGGTCGACAAGGCGCAGAGCATCACCGAGCGGTTCATGCGCCGCTGGCGCGGCGAGCCCGACCCACGTCATGTCCAGGCTGTCGACGCGTACTGGACGTCGGCGGCCGAGCACGGCATGAACGCCTCCACGTTCACCGCCCGTGTGGTCGCCTCCACCGGAGCCGACGTCGCGGCGTCGCTGTCGGCCGCGGTGGGCGCGATGTCGGGGCCACTGCACGGCGGCGCACCCTCCCGCGTGCTCGGGATGATCAAGGAGGTCGAGCGCCGCGGAGACGCCATGCCGTACGTCAAGGAGCTGCTGGACGGCGGCCAGCGGCTGATGGGCTTCGGGCACCGCGTCTACCGAGCCGAGGACCCCCGGGCCCGCGTGCTCCGGCGTACCGCGCGAGAGCTCGGCGCCCCACGCTACGAGGTCGCCGAGGCGCTGGAGAAGGCAGCGCTCGACGAGCTCCGGTCACGACGCCCCGACCGCGTGCTCGAGACCAACGTGGAGTTCTGGGCCGCGATCGTGCTGGACTTCGCCGAGGTGCCGCCGCACATGTTCACCTCGATGTTCACCTGTGCACGCACCGGCGGGTGGAGCGCGCACATCCTGGAGCAGAAGCGCAGGGGCCGGCTGATCCGGCCGTCCGCGGTGTACGGCGGCCCGCCCAGCCGTCGCCCCGAGGACGTGCCGGGGTGGGACGACCACTGGGCCTAGGCCTCCGGACGGCTCTTTCGCGCGTCAGTCGGGGCGCAGGGAGTCCAGCGCGAGGCGCAGCCTGGAGATGCGCTCGTCGAGCACACGCAGCGACTCGGTGAGCACCTCGCTGTCGCCGCCGGGGATGTCGGCGAGCGCGGCGGCCTGCTCCTCCACCCCGACGAGCCGAGCGGACAGCTCGTTCAGCAGCTGCTGGGAGGCCATCGGGCCGGCGTTTCCGCCGAGCTGGTTGCGCAGCAGCGCCGCCTGCTCGCGCAGCTGCCGGTTCTTCAGGTAGAGGTCGACGAACACCGCGACCTTCGCCCGCAGCACCCACGGGTCGAACGGCTTGGTGATGTAGTCGACCGCACCCGCGGCGTAGCCCCGGAACGCGTCCTGGGGGTCGGCGTAGGTGGCGGTGAGGAAGATGATCGGCACGCTGCGGGTGCGCTCCCGCCGCTTGATGTGCGTGGCGGTGGCGTAGCCGTCCATGCCCGGCATCTGCACGTCGAGGATCACCAGCGCGAACTCGTCGACGAGCATCGCCTTGAGCGCCTCCTCGCCCGAGTGCGCACGGACCATGCCGTGCCCGAGCGAGCTCAGGATGGCCGACAGCGCGAGGAGGTTGTCGGGCCGGTCGTCGACCAGCAGGATCTTCGCCTGCTGTGACGAGACCGGGTCGTTGCCGACTCGCAGCTGGTCGGGGCCGTCCACGATCTCCGCCATTACGCGATCTCCGCCATTAATTGGGTCCTCCGCTTACCAGACTTCCCATCAACGCCACGAGATGCTCGACGTCGACCGGCTTGGTGACATGATCGGATGCACCGGCTGCCAGGCTCTTCTCCCGGTCGCCTCTCATCGCCTTGGCGGACACGGCGATGATCGGCAGGGAGGCGAACTGCGGCGTCGCGCGGATCTTGCGGATCGCCGTGTAGCCGTCCATCTGCGGCATCATGATATCCATCAGCACCAGGTCGAAGTCACCATGCTGCTTGAGCATGTCGATGCCCTGCACGCCGCTCTCGGCGTACATCACGTCGAGCTTGCGCAGCTCGAGTGCGCTCACCAGGGCGAACACGCTGCGGACGTCGTCGTCGATCACCAGCGCCTTGCGCCCGGGCAGCGTCAGGGTGCCGTCGATCCCGCCGCTGCGGCCGACGTCGGCCTGACCGTTGCCTTCCACCGGCTCGTACGCTCCCGCCCACAGGTCCATCAGCGAGTCACGCACCTGGTCGCGGCTGTCCGCGGTCACGATCGGCAGCACCTTGCTGTAACGCTCCAGCCTGGTCTGCTCACGCTTGGGCAACGGCCGGGGCATGTACAGCAGCACCGCCGGCGGCACCGGGACCTGCCCGGTGGCGTACGCCTCCAGCAATGCGAGCCCACTCCCGCCGGTCAGCCGCGGGTTGAGCACGATCTGGTCGAAGGACTCCTGGTTGATCGCGGCGCGCGCCTCGTCGAGGGAACCGATCTCGGTCACCTCGACCGCGCCGCTGGCGCCGGTCATCTCGGTCAGCGCCCGGCGCTCGTCCTCGTCCTGCACGATCAGCAGCAGGCGCGGTGGCCGGGCCAGTCCGGCCTCCACGGCCGGGACGGCCGCCGCAGGCGTCACTCGGGCAACCGGCGCAGCCGGCTTCGCACGCCGCTCGGCCACCGGTTCGGCGGGCTCCGGCCGCGCGGGCGACGCAGCGGGCGGGCTGAGCTCCGGGGTCTTGGCGGCCGGCACGCTGGCGCGCTCGCTGCGCTCCGGCGCGTGGATCGACTCCTCCGGCAGCGACATCGGCAGGTAGAGCGTGAAGGTCGAGCCGACCCCCATCGTGCTCTCCACCCGGATCTCGCCCCCGAGCATGCGCGCGATCTCGCGGCTGATCGACAACCCCAGCCCGGTGCCGCCGAAGCGCCTGTCTATCGTGCCCTCGGCCTGCTGGAACGGCTCGAAGATGATCGGCATCCGGTCCTCGGCGATGCCGATGCCGGTGTCGATCACCGATGCGGCGAGTACGACGGGGGAACGCCGCAGCGCGTCGCTCTCCCACGGCCCCTCGGGCGCCAGGCCGAGGTGCAGCTGCACCTCGCCGGAGCTGGTGAACTTGATCGCGTTCGAGAGCAGGTTGCGCAGCACCTGCTGCAGCCGCTGCTCGTCGGTGCGCAGGCTCTGCGGGACGTCGGGCTCGACGTGCACCCGGAACCCGAGGCGCTTGTCCGCGGCCAGCGGCCGGAACGTCGCCTCGACGTAGTCGACGAGCCGGTTGATCGACACCTCGACGGCCCGGAACTCCATCTTCCCGGCCTCGACCTTGGCCAGGTCGAGGATGTCGTTGATCAGCTGCAGGAGGTCGGTGCCCGCGTTGTGGATGGTCTGGGCGAACTCCACCTGCTGCGCGGAGAGGTTGTTGCCGGGGTTCTCCACGAGCAGCTTGGCCAGGATCAGCATGCTGTTCAGCGGCGTACGCAGCTCGTGCGACATGTTCGCGGTGAACTCCGACTTGTACTTCGAGGACAGCGCCAGCTGCTCGGCACGCTCCTCGAGTGCGCTGCGGGCCTGCTCGATCTCGACGTTCTTGATCTCGATCGCGCGGTTCTGCTCGGCCAGCAGGCCTGCCTTCTCCTGCAGCTCGACGTTGCTCTGCTGCAGCTGGTCCTGCTGCGCCTGCAGCTCGTGCGCCAGCCGCTGCGACTCGGTGAGCAACTCCTCGGTGCGGGAGTTGGCGATGATCGTGTTGACGGTCACGCCGATGGACTCCATCAGCTGGTCGAGGAATGTGCGGTGCACCTCGGTCAGCCGGCTGAACGACGCCAGCTCGATGACCCCGAGGATCTGGTCCTCGAACAGCACCGGCAGCACGATGATGTTGACCGGCTCCGCCGAGCCCAGACCGGAGGAGATCCGCACGTAGTCACCGGGTGCGTTCTCGACGATGATGGGCGACTTCTCCAGGGCAGCCTGCCCGACCAGCGACTCCCCCATCGCGAACCGGTTGGCGACCGACTTCCGCCGCTCGTAGCCGTAGGTGGCGATCAACCGCAGCTCGGTGACCTCGTTGTCGTCCTCGGCCGCGAGGAAGAACGCGCCGTGCTGGGCCGAGACCATCGGCGTCAGCTCGCCCATGATCAGACGGGCGACGTCCTGCAGGTCGCGCTTGCCCTGCATCTGACCGGACAGCCGGGCCAGGTTGGTCTTGAGCCAGTCCTGCTCCTGGTTGGTCTGCGTGGTGTCACGCAGGTTGTGGATCATCTGGTTGACGCGGTCCTTGAGCTCGGCCATCTCACCGGAGGCCTCCACGGTGATCTGCCGGGTCAGGTCGCCCCTGGTGACCGCGGTGGACACCTCGGCCATCGCGCGCACCTGCGTGGTGAGGTTGCCGGCGAGCTCGTTGACGCTCTCGGTGAGCCGCTGCCAGGTGCCGGAGATGCCGCTGACCTCCGCCTGCGCGCCCAGACGGCCCTCGCTGCCGACCTCGCGGGCGACCCTGGTCACCTCGGCCGCGAACGAGGACAGCTGCTCGACCATGCTGTTGATCGTGGTCTTCAGCTCGAGGATCTCGCCGCGCGCGTCGACGTGGATCTTCTGCGACAGGTCGCCGTTGGCCACGGCCGTGGTGACCTTGGCGATGCTGCGCACCTGCTCGGTCAGGTTGTTGGCCATGAAGTTGACGTTCTCGGTCAGGTCCTTCCACGTACCCGACACGCCGGGGACCTGCGCCTGACCACCCAGCCGCCCCTCGGTGCCGACCTCGCGCGACACGCGCGTCACCTCGTCGGCGAACGTACGCAGCGTGTCGACCATGCTGTTGATGGTCTGCGCCAGCGCCGAGATCTCGCCCTTGGCCTCGACGGTGATCTTCTGGCTCAGGTCGCCACGGGCGACCGCGGTGGAGACCGAGGCGATGCTGCGCACCTGCTCGGTCAGGTTGTTGGCCATGAAGTTGACGTTCTCGGTCAGGTCCTTCCACGTGCCGGAGACCCCGCGCACGTGCGCCTGACCACCCAGCCGGCCCTGCGTGCCGACCTCGCGGGACACCCTGGTGACCTCGTCGGCGAACGACGACAGCTGGTCGACCATCGTGTTGACCGTGCTCTTCAGCTCGAGCAGCTCGCCCTTGACGTCGACGGTGATCTTCTGGCTCAGGTCACCACGGGCGACCGCGGTGGTCACCTGCGCGATGTTGCGCACCTGGCTGGTCAGGTTGCTCGCGAGCACGTTGACCGAGTCGGTGAGGTCACGCCATGTGCCCGAGACCCCGGGCACCTCGGCCTGACCACCCAGCCGGCCCTCGGTGCCGACCTCCTTGGCCACCCTCGTGACCTCGTCGGCGAACGACGACAGCTGGTCGACCATCGTGTTGATCGTGCTCTTCAGCTCCAGGATCTCCCCGCGCGCGTCCACGGCGATCTTCTGGCTCAGGTCACCACGGGCCACCGCCGTCGTCACCTGCGCGATGTTGCGCACCTGGCTGGTCAGGTTGCCGGCCATCACGTTGACGGAGTCGGTCAGGTCCTTCCAGGTGCCGGACACACCGGGCACCTCGGCCTGACCACCCAGCCGGCCCTCGCTGCCGACCTCGCGCGCCACCCTCGTGACCTCGTCGGCGAACGTGCGCAGGGTCGCGGTGGTGGAGTTGAGGGTGTCGGCGAGCTCGGCGATCTCGCCGCGGGCGTTGACGGTGATCTGCCGGGACAGGTCGCCGTGGGCGATGGCCTGGGCCACCATCGAGATGTCGCGCACCTGACTGGTCAGGTTGCCCGCCATCACGTTGACCGAGTCGGTCAGGTCCTTCCAGGTGCCGGCGACGCCCTTCACATCGGCCTGGCCACCCAGCCGGCCCTCGGTGCCGACCTCGCGGGAGACGCGGGTGACCTCGTCGGCAAAATCACGCAGCGTGTCCACCATCTCATTGACAGTGACCTTCAGCTGGAGCATCTCGCCGGCGACCTCGACCGTCACCTTGCGGGACAGGTCGCCCTGGGCGACCGCGGTGGTGACCAGCGCGATGTCACGCACCTGCGCGGTGAGCCGGCCGGCCATGTAGTTGACCGAGTCGGTGAGGTCCTTCCAGCTGCCGGAGACCCCGCGGACACGAGCCTGGCTGCCCAGGTGCCCCTCGGTCCCGACCTCGCGGGCCACGCGGGTCACCTCGGAGGTGAACAGGGACAGCTGGGTGACCATCTTGTTCACGGTGCGGCCCATCCGCAGGAACTCCCCGCGGATCGGCTGGCCCTCGATCTCCAGCTCGAGCGTCTGGGAGAGGTCGCCCTGGGCGACGGCGGCGATGACGCGGCCGACCTCCGCGGTGGGACGCACCAGGTCGTCGACCAGGCTGTTCGCCGCGTCGATGCTGGCCTTCCAGGTGCCGTCGCCGGGCCCGGGCCGCAACCGCTCGGACAGGCGGCCCTCGCGGCCGACCACCCGGCGTACGCGCTCGAGCTCCTTGGCGAGGTGCTCGTTGCGGGCCGCGAGCTCGTTGAAGGCGGCCGCGGCCTCCGCGCCGGGACCGCGTACCGGCACGCGGGTCTTGAAGTCGCCGTCGCGCGCGGCCACCAGAGCCGCAGTCAGCTGCGCGAGGGCAGCCGCCTCCGACGTGGAGCCTGCGTCGGCTCGGCCCGACTTCTGCGAGCCGGTGGCCTTCTCGGGCCCTTTGGCTTTCTGCGGGCCTTTGGCCTTGGCCGTCGCCGGCCGGGAACGCTTGGCGGTCGTCGTCCCGCCTACGGAGCGCTTGCCTGCCGTACCGGACGCTCCGGTGCTGGCCATTCGTCCACCCCCTGGTGATGCCTCCTTCGCCCTGGCGAGCGGAGGACTGTCGCCCCATAGTCTGTCACCATTGAGAAGATCCGGTCAGGGTGTTGGGGGGAGGTGGTGGAGCGAATGACTATGAGTGAGCAGGCGACCCATCAGTTCGCTCCCCAGGCCGCCTCGGCGGCGGCCGCCCGGCGCTTCATCCGGCAGACGCTGGCCGACTGGGGTGCACAGACCGTGGTCGACGACGCCGTGCTGCTCACCAACGAGCTCGTGACCAACGCGGTGGTGCACGCGGGCACCGAGATCAGCGTCAGCTGCGCCCTCGGTGCCGGGTATGTGCAGATCGGTGTCAGCGACAGCCACGCCTCGCGTGGCCTGCCCACCACGGTCACGGTGTCCACCGCTGACAAGACGTCGGGGCGCGGCCTCTACCTCGTGTCGCAGATCGCGCAGACCTGGGGGGTCGAGTACACCCAGGCGTCGAAGCGGGTCTGGTTCCAGCTCGGACTGCCTTCGGCCGAGCCGAGGGCGCCGGAGCCGGCGCGACCCGCGCACTTCATCGACCTCGGCGAGGGCCGCTCGCCGGTCCGCGTCGCCGTGGTGGAGACCGACCAGGGCGGCGCCATCCGGCACTGGAGCCGAGAGGCCCAGGAGCTGCTCGGCTGGTCGCACACCGACGTCCTCGGAAAGCCGCTGCCCGACCTCGTCGCCGGGATGCCGGAGTCCGACAACGCCGGTGACTTCGCCGATCTGCTCACCCGGCCACGCTGGGTCGGCGGCTACCGGATGCGCTCGGCGCGCGGTGACGAGGTCGCGGTGTTCGGCTCGCTGGTGCACGCGAACGCCGGCGAGGAGGCGAGGATCGTTCACCTGATCGTCCCGGACGAGCACCGGGCCGTCCTGATGCCGGGGGTGACCTCCGCCGGCGGCGAGGCCGACCCCGCGCCGCCGGTGCCGGGGCGACCCGGGCTGCTTCCGCTGGACGCGCTGCTCGAGCTCGCCGTCGACCACTCGCGCGACCTGCTCGACGGGGACGCGGCCTACGCGCTGCTGGTCACCGACGACGACCTCGACGTGGAGCTGCGCGCGGCCACCGGGCTGGAAGGGGTGCAGCCGACGGAGACGCGCTGGCGCAAGCCCGAGGAGCTCTCCGGAACCGCGGAGACGGTGCCGCCTCAGGTCTACGACGAGGTGGCGGACGAGGAGATCCCGGAGCGGTTCCTGGCCGATGCCGGACTCCACTCCCTGGTCACCGCACCGCTGCTGGTGGGAGACCGCGTGATCGGCCGGATCGGTGTCGCCGTACGCCGGGCAAAGGCCTTGACCGCCGAGGACGCCGCGCGGCTGCAGCGCAGTGTCGACCGGTTCAGCCTGGCGGTCGAGAGCGCACGGCTGAACGAGGTCGAGCGGGCACGGCGCGGCCGGCTCAGCTACCTCGCCGAGGCCAGCGACCTGCTCGGCGGGATGCTGGACCCCGACATGGCGGCCGCGCTGGCAGCCCAGCTGGTCGTACCCCGCCTGGCCGACTGGTGCGCGGTCTATCTCATCGACCAGCGGCGTACCGGGCGGTTGTCGTGCGTCTGGCACGCCAAGGAGAACCGCATCGACCCGCTCCGCCAGCTGCTCGAGCAGGTGCCGCCGCCACCGCTGGAGGAGTCCGGCCGCCCGCACCAGTGGCCGGCGCTGCGCGAGCACTTCGCCCAGCACGCCGAGACCCCGGCCGACGTCGAGATCGCCGGCGGGCCCACGGTGACCGTCACCCTGCGGGCCCGGGGCCGCGCCATCGGCACCCTCGTCGCGGGCCGCACCGCGGGCTCGGACTTCCGCACGGGATCACTCGACACGCTCGACGACCTGTGCCGCCGGGCCGCGTGGGCGCTCGACAACGCGCGGCTCTACCGCGACCGCACCTCGATCAGCCACACGCTGCAGCGCAGCCTGCTGCCGACCCGGCTGCCGGTCGTGCCGTCCCTCGACATCGGAATCGCCTACGAGGCCGCGGGCGAGGGCATCGACGTCGGCGGCGACTTCTACGACCTGTTCGAGATCGAGAGCAACAGGTGGGGCTTCGTGATCGGCGACGTCTGCGGCAAGGGCGCCGAGGCGGCCGCGGTGACCGGGCTCGCGCGGCACTCGCTGCGGGTGCTGGCCCGTGAGCACAAGGACGTGCCCAACGTCCTCGCCCAGCTCAACGGCACGATCCTCTCCGAGGGCGCGACAGGCCGGTTCGTCACGTTGATCTACGGCGAGTTCGTGCCCCTGCAGGGCGGGATCGTGGTGACGTTCGCGGCCGCCGGGCATCCGCTTCCGTCGCTGGTGCGCAGCGACGGCACCGTCACCACCGTCGGGCGTCCGCAGCCGCTGCTGGGCGTGTTCCCCAACCCCGTCTACCGCACCGACACGCTGCAGGTGACCCGGGGACAGCACCTGGTGTGCACCACCGACGGCGTGACCGACCGGAGGGTCGGCAACCGCACCATGGGCGAGACCGGGCTGCAGGCCATGCTGCGGCGAACCTGCAAGCTCCCGGCGTCCGCGGTGGCCTCCAGGATCCGGCGCTCGGTGCTCGACTTCGGACCGGAACCGCTGCAGGACGACTTCGCCGTGCTGGTGCTGCAGCCGGGGGGCCTGTGAGCCCGGCCACGGGCGCCCCAAGGACGTGTTGACCGTCAGGGGTGACGCGGGTCCGCGATCGCGCACCTGCGAGAATGACGGCACGCTGACAGTGCCGTCAGGTCACCCGTGCGCTCACTCCACGACCTCGCGAGGAAAGATCCTGTGACCGACGAAACCATCAAGATCCCCGCTGACATGCTTCCCGCCGACGGCCGGTTCGGATCCGGCCCGTCGAAGGTGCGGCCCGAGGCCGTGCAGGCGATGGCCGACACCGGCACCGCGATCCTCGGCACCTCGCACCGGCAGGCCCCGGTGAAGAACCTCGTCGGCCGGGTCCGCGCCGGCCTTGCCGACCTGTTCTCGCTGCCCGAGGGCTACGAGGTGGTCCTCGGCAACGGTGGGACCACCGCGTTCTGGGACATGGCGACGCTGGGCCTCATCCGCAACCGGAGCCAGCACCTGTCGTTCGGCGAGTTCTCGGCGAAGTTCGCCAAGGCGGCGAAGACCGCGCCGTTCCTGGACGAGCCCGACGTGGTGTCCGGCGAGCCGGGCACGCGACCGACGCCGACGGCGGTGGCCGGCATCGACGCCTACGCCTGGCCGCACAACGAGACGTCGACCGGGGTGATGGCTCCGGTCCGGCGGGTCGAGGGCGCCGACGAGGACGCGCTGGTGCTGGTCGACGCCACGTCGGGCGCGGGCGGGCTGCCCGTCGACGTCACCGAGTCCGACGTCTACTACTTCGCGCCGCAGAAGTCCTTCGCCTCCGACGGCGGGCTCTGGCTGGCGCTGATGTCGCCGCGCGCCCTGGCCCGCGCCGAGGAGCTGGCCGGCACCGACCGCTGGGTGCCCGCGTTCCTCGACCTGCCGACCGCGATCGACAACTCGCGCAAGAACCAGACCTACAACACCCCGGCGCTGGCCACGCTGCTGCTGCTGGCGAACCAGATCGACTGGTTCAACGGCCAGGGCGGCCTCGACTGGGCGGTCGGGCGGACGACCGACTCGTCGTCGCGGCTGTACACCTGGGCGGACAAGACGGCCTACACCACGCCGTACGTCGAGGACCCGGACGCACGCTCGCTGGTCGTCGG
>DATMEB010000121.1:0-22531 GCA_035557095.1 Nocardioidaceae bacterium
ACGTGTTCGAAGGCCTGCACGTCGAAGTCGGCGGAGAGCTCCCGGTTGATCACGTGCAGCACGTTGCGGTTGAACTCCGCGGTGACACCCTGCGCGTCGTCGTAGGCCGCGACCAGGGTGCCGGCGTCCTTGACCAGGTCGGTGCCGAGCAGCAGCCACTCCCCCGGTTCGAGCACGGCCGCGACCGAGCGCAGGAACGCGCTGCGCTCGTCGGGGTGGAAGTTGCCGATCGTGCCGCCGAGGAACGCCACCAGGCGGGGGCTCTCGCCCGGAAGCCGGCCGAGGTCGGCGGTGAAGTCGCTGACGACCCCGTGCACCCGCAGGTCGGGGTAGTCGCGCGCGATCGCCTCCGCGGTGGCCGCCAGCGCCGCGGTGGAGACGTCCTGCGGGACGAACGCCTGCAGCGATCCGTTCCACGACAGGGCGTCGAGCAGCAGCCGGGTCTTCTCCGAGGACCCGGCGCCGAGCTCGACCACTGTGTGTGCCTTGGTCAGCGAGGCGATCTCCGGGACCGCCGCACGCAGGGCCGCTGTCTCCGCGCGTGTCGGGTAGTACTCCGGCAGTCGCGTGATCTGCTCGAACAGCTCGCTCCCCCGGGCGTCGTAGAACCACTTCGGCGGCAGCCACTTCGGTGTCGCGCCCAACCCGGTGCGTACGTCGTGTCGCAGCGCGTTCGCCGCGTGGTCGTCGGAGAGGTGCACCTCGATCGTGGGTCCGCTCATCGTGCTCCGTTTCGGCTCAGGGTGCTGGCAGCGGGCTTCTCGTCAAGCCTGACAAGTATCGAGCTGGGGACCGTTGGCCGTCAGCCGCGCGACCACGAGGTGGTGGTCGGGAACGGCTCGCCAGCCCGCGTCGTCGTCCCACGGCTCGCTGGCCACCGCGACGTAGTCGTCGCCGGCGAGCACCGAGAGCGCGTGGTACCACGCGGTGGCCACGATCTGCTCGCCGTCGAACAGCAGCAGGTTGAGGCGTGCACCGGGATGGGACGCCGCCGCCTCACGGACCAGCCCGGCGACCACGTCGACCGGGTCTCCACCGGCCGCGAGTCGATGGCGTACGAGCGCCCACAGCAGGGCGGAGTCGGTCGGCGCCTCCAGCGTCATCAGGTCACGTACCGGCAGCGTCGCGGCCAGCGTCTCCGCCGAGTCCGGCCATCCCGGGAGAACACCGTTGTGGCTGAACGTCCAGTGCCCGTCGGTGAACGGGGCGACCGCGGTCTCGACCACCGGCATGCCGACCGTGGCCGAGCGGACCGCAGCCAGCACGGCGCCGGAGCGGGTGTGCCCGGCCAGCCCCGGCAGTCCGTCGTCGGTCCACATCGCGCAGTCGCGGCGGTGCCGCACCGGCTCGGTGCCGTCCTCGGGGTACCACGCGATGCCGTAGCCGTCGGCGTTCATCGTGCCGCCGCCGCGCATGTCGCGCGGCGCGTACGACTGCCGCAACAGGGAGTGCGGCGGGGACAGCACCAGGGCCCCGAGGCTGCGCGGCGGCCCGAGGTAGGCGAGGTGACGACACACCGGCGCGACTCAGCCGAGGTCCGTCGGGCCGGCGTCGCGCGCGCACCGGAAGCCGGTGAAGATCTGCCGGCGCACCGGGTGGTCCCAGTTGCGGAAGGTACCCCTGCAAGCCGCGGCGTCGGTACCGAACGAACCGCCCCGCAGGACCCGGTAGTCCCCGCCGAAGAACACCAGGGAGTACTCGTCATAGGGGAAGGCGGTGAACCCGGGGTAGCCGGTGAACCCGGTGCTGGTCCACTCCCACACGTCACCCATCAGCTGGTGCACACCCAACGGCGATGCACCCAGCGGGTACGCGCCCACCGGTGCCGGGCTGAGGTGGCGCTGGCCGAGGTTGGCGTGCTCGGCCGTCGGGTCGGCGTCTCCCCACGGGAAGCGGCGCGACCGGCCGGTGTCGGGGTCGAAGCGCGCGGCCTTCTCCCACTCCGCCTCGGTCGGTAGCCGCTTGCCCGCCCACGCGGCGTACGCCTGGGCCTCGTGGAAGGACACGTGCACCACCGGCTGGTCCGCGGGCACCGGCTCGAGCACGCCGAAGCGTCGCCGCATCCACCCGTCGCCGTCACGCCGCCAGAACAGCGGGGCGTCCAGCGAGGCCTCCTGCCGGTACGCCCACCCGGTGCTGCTCCACCATTGCGGCTGCGAGTAGCCGCCCTCGTCGACGAAGCGGGCGTACTCGCCGTTGGTCACCGGCACGGTGTCGAGCCAGAACGGTGCGACGTCGACCTCGTGGGCCGGGCGCTCGTTGTCGAGGGCCCATGGCTCGGTGCTGGTGCCCATCGTGAACCGCCCACCGGGTACGAGCACCTCCGGGCGTTGCAGGCGCACCGTCGGCGCCGGCGGCGGATCGGCGTGCAGCACCGGCGAGCCGGCGCGCAGCTGGTGGGTGGCCAGCATGGTCTCGTCGTGTTGCTGCTCGTGCTGCACGATCATGCCGAACGCGAACCCGTGGTCGAGCAGCCGGCGACCCTCCAGTGGAGCGCTCTCCAGGACGTGCAGGACCTTGTCACGCACCTCCCCGACGTAGCCACGGGCCTCGGCGGGCCCGAGCAGCGGCAGCTGCGGTCGGTCCGCGCGCGGGTGCTGGAACGCGTCGTAGAGCTGGTCGATGTCCTCGCGCAGCGGCCGCATCCCGCCAACGTCACGCACCAGCCAGAGCTCCTCCTGATTGCCGACGTGCGCGAGATCCCACACCAGCGGTGACATCAGCCGGGAGTGCTGGCGAACCAGGTCGTTGTCGTCGACTGCGTCGGTCAGCCGGCGGCTGCGCTCCCGGCCGCGTTGCAGCTCGGCGGCCAGGTGGTCCCGCAGGCGTGCCTGGTCGAGCTCCTCGAGGGGGTGGGTGGTCATGACGGACACCTCTTCGACGGGGTCAGCTCGGCGCGCTTGTGCGCCAGGTCGGTGAAGATCTGCGCCGACGACGGCGCGGGAAGGCCGAGCGAGTCCAGCGACTCACACCCGAGGTCCAGCACCTGCTGGGCAGCGGCCGCGATCACCGGATGCGCGAGTCCCTGCCTTGCGGCCTCGAACCACAGGTCGGCCACCGGAGCAGTCATGTCGACGACGGCGTCCACCGTCGTCTCGTCGGCCATCAGCGCGGTCAGCAGCGCGACCGGGGCCATCCAGGATCCACCGGGCTGCGCGTCGAGGTAGCGCACCTCGAGGTAGCCGCGCGGGCGGACCGGCGGGAACAGCGTGCTCAGGTGGTAGTCGAGGTCGTCGACGGTCGGCGGGTTCGGCAGCGCGCCGTCGATCCAGTCCGCGAACGTGACCCCGGAGGGTGCGTCCCAGCGGCCCTCGTGGCGGCGTACGCACAGCAACGGGGTGTCGAGTGCGCGGGCGGCCCAGGCGGCCGCAGGGTCCTCGGCCGATGCGAGCGGCAGGCTGCGGCTCGGGTCGGTCGCGAGGACGGAGCGCATCCGGGCGCACTCCCAGGCCTGTCCGTCCGCGGCCACGGCGGCGGAGTTGGCGAAGAGTGCCACCATCACCGGACCCAGGCCGTTGGCCGCCGCCCAGCGCGCCGCGACCCGGTGCGGCTCGCCGATGTCGACGCAGACCTGCAGTGCCGCCGTGTTGCACATCATCAGCGCCCCGTGCGGGCCGATGCGGTCGAACGCGTTCTGCATCGTCTCGTACCGCGGGGTCTGCAGCAGCCGCGAGGGCGGCCGGTGCTCGTCGACAGCCAGGACACCGCGGACCAGACCGCTCTGGGCGAGCAGGTCGTCCAGCCGGTCGCTGTCGCCGTTGGTGGCGTGCAGCAGCGACGCGACGGAGTCGTGAGGTGTCGTGGAGAGCTCGACCTGGCCACCGGGTTCGACGGTGACCGTCGAGCCGTTGGGCAAGGGAGCGGGATTCGCAGAAGGCGAGAGGGTGCGGGGTGCATGCGGCCCGAGGGCGCGGCACAGGGTTTCGATATCGAGTGGTCGGGACAGGTCGTCCGCGTGGTGCACGGTCCATTCCAGCTCCACGCCGTACAGCCTGGGTGGCCCATGCTTGAAGCAGATCGACGCTACGTAACCCTCCGCGCTGTCACGGTCGCGCAGCAGGGCAGTCGCCTGGTCCCCCATGCCCGCCTCCTCCCCTGAGGTCAGCCGCCGACGGATTCTCCGGCTCCTCGGAGGCTACCGCGCACACCGCCGGGTGCAACCCCCGCACGCTCAGGCCGATACGGTCTGCGCGTGGCTCTCTGGACGGTGCATGGGGACGGTCGGCACGTCACTGCGGGTGAGGTCGTCGCCCCCGACGAGCGGCTCAGCTGGCCCCGGACTGTCGGTCTGGGCATGCAGCACGTGGTCGCGATGTTCGGTGCGACCTTCGTGTTCCCGGTGCTGATGCAGCTCAGCCCGCAGCTGGCGGTGCTGATGTCCGGTGTGGCGACGCTGCTGTTCCTGGTCCTGACGTCCGGCCGGGTGCCGAGCTACCTTGGCTCGTCCGCGTCGTTCGTCGGAGCGACCGCGACGATCTACAGCCTCGGTGGCAGCGCCGCGGACGTGACCGGCGCGCTGCTGGTCGTGGGTGTGGTCCTGGCCCTGATCGGGCTCCTGCTGCACTTCTTCGGCGGGCGGGCCATCCAGCGGGTCCTGCCGCCGGTCGTCACCGGTGCCGTCGTCATGCTGATCGGGTTCAACCTCGCGCCCGTGGTGGCGCAGAACTACTGGCCGCGCGACCAGTGGACCGCACTGGCGGTGATGCTCTTCGTCATCGTGGTGACTGTCGCGTTCCGCGGTTTCGCCTCCCGGATCGCGATCTTCCTCGCGGTGCTGTTCGGCTACCTGCTGTCGTGGCTGCTCGACCTGCTGGTCGGGCCGGTCACGTACACCGACCCGACCTCCGGACGCTCGGTCACCGAGCCGCGCGTCGACTTCGGACCGGTCGCGGACGCGGCGTGGTTCGGGCTCCCGCCGGCCACGAGCGGTGACGTGGCCGGATGGCACCTGCCGTCGTTCCACGTCGGGTTCGCGCTGGTGGCGCTGCCGATCGTGATCGCGCTGGTCGCGGAGAACGCCGGCCACGTCAAGGCCGTGGCCGAGATGACCGGCGACGACCTCGACCCGTTGATGGGGCGTGCCATCGGCGCCGACGGCGTGGCCACCGTCGTCGCCACCAGCGTCGGTGGCTCGCCGACCACGACGTACGCCGAGAACATCGGGGTGATGGCCGCGACCAAGGTCTACTCCACCGCGGCCTATGTCGTCGCCGCCCTCACCGCGATCGGGTTCGGGCTCTCCCCCAAGTTCGGCGCGGTGGTCAACGCCATCCCCGGCGGGGTCCTCGGCGGCATCACCGTCGTGCTGTACGGCATGATCGGCCTGCTCGGTGCCAAGATCTGGAAGGAGAACCGGGTCGACTTCGGCGATCCGGTCAACCTGGTCCCGGTCGCGGCCGGGATCATCATCGCGATCGGCAACGTCACGCTGGCGTTCAGCGACTCGTTCGAGATCGGGGGGATCGCGCTGGGCACGATCGTGGTGGTCGGGGGCTACCACCTCAGCCGCGCGCTGGCGAGCCGGCATACGCGCTAGCTCGTGTCGGCGTTCCTGAGCTGTCACGGCCGCGACTCGGCCCGGCTAGGGTGGCGCGGTGGCCAGCCTCACCGTCGCCGACGCCCGTGAACGCGCCCGTGTCATCGCCGTCGACAGGTACGCCGTCGACCTCGACCTCACGCGAGGCCCGGAGACGTTCGGCTCCACGACCACGATCTGGTTCCGCTGCCGGGTTCCCGGGGCCGCAACGTTCCTCGACGTGCGCCCGGAGCGGCTGCTCAGTGTGCGGCTCAACGGGGACTACCTCGACGTCGGCCTGCTCGAGGAAGGCCGGATCCGCCTGGAGGCGCTGGCGGAGGACAACGAGGTCGTGGTCAGCGCCGACATGGCCTACAGCCACGACGGCGAGGGACTGCACCGCCACGTCGACCCGGCCGACGGCAACGCCTATGTCTACGCGATGTCGTTCCTGGACGCGGCTCCGCGCATCTTCGCGTGCTTCGACCAGCCCGACCTCAAGGCGCCGTACTCGCTGACCGTCAGCACTCCTCCGGACTGGACCGTCGTCGGCAACGGTGCCGCCTGGCCGGTGTCGTCGGGACGCTGGCAGCTGCGCGAGACCATGCCGCTGTCGACGTACTTCGTGACGCTGGTCGCCGGGCCGTACCACTCGGTGCGCGCCGAGCACGACGGCATCCCGCTCGGACTGCACGTCAAGCAGAGCCTGGCCGAGCACCTCGACCGCGACGCCGAGGAGATCCTGACGGTCACAGCCCAGGCGTTCGACGAGTACCACCGGCTTTTCGGGATCAGGTACCCGTTCGGGGAGTACCACCAGGCTTTCGTGCCCGAGTTCAACGCCGGCGCGATGGAGAACCCCGGCTGCGTGACGTTCCGCGACCAGATGGTGTTCCGCTCCCGGGTCACCGACGGCGAACGCGGCGACCGGGCACGCACGATCGTGCACGAGATGGCACACCAGTGGTTCGGCGACCTGGTCACGATGCAGTGGTGGGACGACCTGTGGCTCAACGAGTCGTTCGCGGAGTTCATGACCCACCGGGTGTGCCAGGACGCGACCGCGTTCACCGACGCGTGGGTGGACTTCGCGTTCTCCCGCAAGCGCTGGGGCATGACCGCCGACCAGCGCCCCAGCACGCACCCGGTCGCGGGCAACGGCTCGGCCGACGCGGCCAGCGCGCTGAACGACTTCGACGGGATCTCCTACGCCAAGGGCGCGGCGCTGCTGAAGCAGCTCAACGCACATCTCGGCGACGAGGTGTTCCTGGGCGGTGTACGCCGGCACATCGGGCAGCACGCCTACGGCAACGCCACCCTTGCCGACCTCCTGCAGGCATGGACCGACGCCGGTGCGGTCGACGTGCAGGACTGGGCCGACCAATGGCTGCGTCTGCCCGGCGTCGACACGCTGCGGCTGGAGACCCTGCGGCTGGCCACCGAGACGGATCCGTCCGGTGCGGACACGGTGGCCCTCACCCGGACGGCACCGGAGCAGTTCCCCGCCCGGCGGCCGCACACACTGACGGTCGCGGCCTACGCCGCCGACGGGTCGAGCCGGTCGGCGGAGGTACAGGTCGCGGACGACACCACACCGGTCGCGCTGACGGCACCGGGACCCGGTGAGGTCCTGCTCGCCGACGTGCACGACGACACCTGGGCCAAGGTGCGGCTCGACGACGACAGCGTGGCGGGCCTGCCGCGGCTGCTGCAGGTCATCGCCGACCCGGTCACCCGCGCGGTGGTCTGGAACTCCCTCACCTACGCCGTCGACGACGCAGAGCTCGACCCGCGCACGATGCTCGACGTCCTCGAGGCTGCGCTGCCGGCAGAGCAGCAGGACATCGCGCTGAGCTCGATGCTGAGCTGGACCAACGGGGTCCTGCGCGGGCGCTACCTCCCCCAGGGGGAGCCCAACGAGCGGGTCGCGGCGCTGGCGACCGCCGTGCTGCACCGGGCCGCACCCGGCACCGGCGCGCAGATCGCGGCCGCCCGCGGAGTGGCGGGCAGCGCGACCGATCCCGACGTGCTGCTGTTCTGGCTCGACGGTGCACCACCGGACGGGCTCGTCATCGACCCCGAGATGCGGTGGACGGTGCTTCAGCGGCTGTGCGTGCTGGGGGCGGTCGACGAGGCCCGGCTCGACGCCGAGCTCGCGCGGGACCGGTCGGCGGCCGGGGCGGTGCACGCGGCTCAATGCCGCGCCGCGCTCCCCACGCCGGAGGCCAAGGCGGCCGCGTGGCAGCTGATCACCCGTGACACCGCGGCGGGCAACTACGCGTTGTACGCGACCTGCCAGGGGTTCTGGGCGCCCGAGCAGCAGGAGCTCACCGCGCCGTACGTCGCCCGCTACTTCGAGGAGATCCCGGCGTCCACCGGGCTGCGCACCGGCTGGGTGGTCGGCGAGATGTCGCGGCTGGCCTACCCCAGGTACGCCGTCTCGGACGAGACCGTCGACCTGGCCGAGGCGGCCATGGACCAGGACCTCGCCACCGGGCTACGCCGCTCCATCGCGGACCAGACCGACGACCTGCGGCGGGCACTCGCCGTACGCCGGCGGTTCAGCGCTCGCGCGTCGTAGCCGTGCCGGCCTCTCGGGCCCGGCGTCGGTGCTGGTCCGCGGGTCGCGTCACCTGCTCGCGGGAGGCCCGCAGCGGGGTGAACGGCAGGGCCCGGTCGATCACGACCGTCGCGCGCAGGGTCGCCGCGCCCACGAGCAGGCCGGCGACCAGGTCGGTGAACCAGTGCCAGCGCAGGCTCAGCGAGGTCATGAACATGATGAGGGTCAGGAGCGCGACCGTGACGATCAGCACCCAGCGGGTGCGCCGCGACGCATCGGTGTAGCGGCTCCAGATGTACACCGCCAGTCCGTAGACCAGGAGCACGTTGGCGGCGTGACCCGAGGGGTACATGACGCCGTTGACGAGGAAGTCCGGCTCGTTGTTCAGCGGTGCACCACGTTCGAGTCCGAACTTGAACAGCGCGACGAACGTGTTCAGCGCGAGAACGCTCAGCCCGGTCACGATCAACGGCCGCTTCGTCTTCGCGCGGTATGCCGCCCAGCCGGCGACCGCCACCAGGATCGGCACGCAGATCGCTCGCTGCCCGACCCGGTCCAGCACCTCGAGGTACGGGCGGATCGCGTCGAAGTTCTGCCCTCGGAAGTCGTTGAACAACAGGTCGAGCGGCCGCAGCGGCCCCGGAATCAGCACGGTCAGGACCAGGAACGCCAGCAGGAACGACGCAGCACCGAGCATTCCCGACCACAACCTTGCGGAGCGGTTGGGACTGCTCTGGATCTTCATCGGACGCAGCAAACGCGGGTGCCAATCGAGCTATGGGTGATGGGAACGGACGTCTCCCCCGACGGTAGAGGATCTCACGCGCACTCGTTCGGCCCAAAAGTGAGAGGGGCGCCACACCGCCGCTACATCTGGTGCTCGTGGTGACGCTGTGGTCTCGGCGTGGGGTCCCGCGCGGTGTCGGAAGTCGCGTCTACCGTCGGCGCTATGAGGATCCTGCACACCTCTGACTGGCATCTGGGGCGCTCCTTCCACCGCGAGGACCTGCTCGCGGCCCAGGCTGCCTTCGTCGACCACCTGGTCGACACGGTGCGCGCCGAACGTGTCGACGCGGTGGTGGTGGCCGGCGACGTCTACGACCGGGCGCTCCCGCCGGTCGACGCGGTGCAGCTCGCGTCCGAGGCGCTGCGCAGACTCGCCGCCGAGGGCGTGCGTGTGGTGGTCACCAGCGGCAACCACGACTCGGCACACCGGCTCGGGTTCGCCGCCGAGCTCATCGACGCCGCCGGGATCCACCTGCGCACGACACCGGCCTCGGTAGGCCGGCCCGTGCTGCTGCCCGACGCGCACGGCACGGTGGCGTTCTACGGCCTGCCCTACCTCGAGCCCGACGCCGTGCGCGAGCCCTGGGAGCTGCCCGAGCGCAGCCATGCCGCCGCGCTCGGCGAGGCGATGCGCCGCGTGCGGGCCGACATGGCCGACATGGCCGGCCGTGGCCCCACCCGCTCGGTCGTGCTCGCGCACGCGTTCGTCACGGGAGGACAGGCCAGCGAGAGCGAGCGCGACATCAGCGTCGGCGGTGTCTCGCAGGTGTCCGCCGACGTCTTCGACGGTGCCGACTACGTCGCCCTCGGCCATCTGCACGGCCGTCAGACGATCCGGCAACACGTGCGCTACTCCGGCTCCCCTCTGGCCTACTCCTTCTCCGAGGCCGGGCACCGCAAGGGCTCATGGCTGGTCGAGCTCGACTCCGGCGGGGTGTCGACGACCGACTTCGTGGAGGCCCCCGTGCCGCGCCGGGTGGCCACCGTGCGTGGGCGTCTCGAGTCGCTGCTGCAGGACCCGCGACATGCCGGCCTCGAGAACTGCTGGCTCAAGGTCGTGCTGACCGACCCGGTGCGGCCGGCCGAGGCGATGGTGCGGCTGCGCGACCGGTTCCCGCACGCACTGGTGCTCGGCTTCGAGCCCGACCCCGGAGCCGAGCGCCCGGAGCGCTCCTGGACCGAGCGTGTCGCCGGGCTGTCCGACATCGAGGTCGCCGCCGGCTTCATCGCCGACGTGCGCGGCCAGGCCGCAGACGAGCCCGAGACACGGCTGCTGCAGGAGGCCATCGACTGCTGCCGGGTCGGGGAGGACGCCGCCTGATGCGGCTGCACCGGCTGGAGATCGACGCCTTCGGCCCGTTCGCCGGCCACGAGATCGTCGACTTCGACGTGCTCACCGACAGCGGACTGTTCCTGCTGTGCGGCCCCACCGGCGCGGGCAAGACCAGCGTGCTCGACGCGGTCTGCTTCGCGCTGTTCGGCCAGGTGCCCGGCGAGCGCGACAAGGCCAAGCGGCTGCACAGCGACCACGCACCGGCCGCCGCCGGCCCGCGGGTGCAGCTCGAGGTCACCCTGCGCGGACGCCGGATGCGCATCACCCGCTCGCCCGAGTGGATGCGACCCAAGAAGCGCGGCGTCGGCGAGATCAAGGAACCCGGCAAGGCACTGGTCGAGGAGCGCCTCGACGGCCGGTGGCAGCAGCGCACCAGCCGCATCGACGAAGCCGGCGACCTGCTCGGCTCACTGCTCGGACTGACGATGTCGCAGTTCTGCCAGGTGGCCCTGCTCCCCCAGGGCAGCTTCGAGACGTTCCTGCGCTGCGGTGCCCAGGAACGTCACGCGTTGCTGGAGAAGCTGTTCGGCACCGCACGCTTCCGCGCGGTCGAGGAGTGGCTCGCCGACCACCGCCGTACGCTCGGCGCCGAGTCCGACCGGCACGCCGCGCGTGTCGCGCACATCCTCGAGCGCGTGGCGGAGGCCAGCGGCAGTGCACCGCCAGTGCGGCTCGATCCTGCCGAGGTTCGCACCTGGTCAGCCGAGATCCGCACCCGGACACTCGCACGGCTCGCCGATGCCGCTGAGTCACGGGCGAGCGCTGACCAGCGGGTGAAGCAGGCACGGGTCGGGGTCGAGGCCGTGCGCGACCTGGCCGACCTGCAGGCACGGCATCGCGACGCGCAGCGGCGCGACGCCGACCTGCGGGCGCTCGAGGACAGCACCCAGGAGATGTCCGCACACGTCGAGCTCGCGCGCCGCGCGGCCACGGTCCACCCGTTCGTCCAGATCCACGACGCCGCACTCAGCCACGTCCGCGAGGCCTACGCCGCGCTGGTCGCCGCCCGGTCCGCGGTGCCGCCGTCCGACCCCGACCTGGCCGACCCCGACCTGGCCGGCACCGACCTCGATGAGAGAACCGTCGCGGAGAGTGCAGTCACCACAGTCGCCGCGGTCGCCCGGCACCGGCACGAGCAGGTGACCCGTCTGGAGCAGCTGCTGCCCGTGCAGGCCGAGATCGGGCACATCGACGCCGAGGTCACGCGTACCCACAACCGCCTCACGGAAGTCGTCACACAGCGCCGCGAGCTCGCGCGGCGATGCGACGACGGCGAACGAGCCCGGGCCGAGACCTCCGCCGCACTGACCGAGGCCACCGCGGCGGCCGCTCGGGTCGAGCCGTTGCGTGAGCGCGTGACACAGTCCGAACGCGTGGCCCGGGCCGCCCGGAGGGTACCCGCGCTCGAGGAGCAGCGGGCGAGTCTGTCAACGGCCCGGGAGCGAGACGCCGACGAGGCCCAGCAGACCCGCGAGACATGGCTCGACCTCCGGCAGGCACGTCTCGACGGCATGGCCGCGGAGCTTGCCCGGGATCTGCGCGACGACCGGCCGTGTCCGGTCTGCGGCTCGACCGAGCACGCCGACCCTGCAGGTGCCACCGCACGGACCGTGTCACCGGAGAACGAGCGATCCGCCGAGCTGGCCTGGCAGCAGGCGGAGACGCGCCGCCGTGAGTCCACCGAGCGGCTGGCCCGGTGCGAACAGGAGCTCGCCCGGTGGCAGACCGCGGCCGACGGCACCGACCCGGAGTCCGCCGACGCCGCCCTCGGCGAGGCACGAAACCTGCTGACCGAGGTGGGGACCTCAGCGGAGCGCACCGAGGCGCTCGCGGCCCGGCTGAGCGAGCTCGACGCCGCAACGGAGGCCGCACGCGCCGGCGGCGTCGAGCTCGACGCCGAGCACGCGCAGCTCACCGAACGACGCACCCTGCTCACCCGGCGTCGCACCGAGCTGCAGGACACCGTCGCCGCGGCCCTCGGCGACGCGGACACACCGGCCGAGCGGCTGGTGACGGCTCGTGATGCGGCGCGCGCCTGGGACGACCTGCTGGACCGGCTGCGTCGTCATCGCGACGCGGCGCACGCGTACGACACCGCCGCGAGCAGGCTCGACGCTGCCGTCGCCGAGGCAGACCTCGGTGACGTCGACACCGTCCGCCGGGCGCTGATGTCGCAGACCGACCTCAGCAACACCGAGACACTGCTGCGGCGACGTGCCGACCAGGCCGCCGCC
The DNA here is from genome assembly GCA_035557095.1 of Nocardioidaceae bacterium. Classification (GTDB taxonomy): domain Bacteria; phylum Actinomycetota; class Actinomycetes; order Propionibacteriales; family Nocardioidaceae; genus JALZDI01. The sequence continues at coordinate 12,429 of DATMEB010000121.1, forward strand.
GTTCGCGCGGTCCTCGACGATCCGCGCATCGCGGACGCGGCCGCCCAGCCCGAGGCCGACACCGGCCCTGCATCCCGGGAGCTCGACGACGCCGAACGCTCCCGCGACGAGGCGGTGGTGGGCGAACGCGCACTGGCACATCGGGCAGAGCGTCTCGACACCCTCCACCGCGACCTGCAGGAGGCTCTGCGCACATGGGCTCCCGTGCGCGACTCCCTCGGCGTGGCCGAACGCATGGCGTCGCTGTGCGCCGGGACCTCCGCGGACAACCGGCACAAGATGCGCCTGTCCGCCTACGTCCTCGCGGCTCGGCTCGAGCAGGTGGTCTCGGCGGCCAACGACCGGCTGATGCGGATGAGCAGCGGGCGCTACACCCTCCAGCACAGCGTGGCCCGCGGCGTCGGCGACCGGCGGGGCGGCCTCGGTCTGCAGGTGCACGACGGCTGGACCGGGGACTCCCGCGACCCCGCGACGTTGTCCGGCGGAGAGACGTTCTTCACCTCTCTCGCGCTCGCGCTCGGGTTGTCCGACGTGGTCAGTCACGAGATCGGCGGGACCGAGATCGGCACCTTGTTCGTCGACGAGGGCTTCGGGTCGCTCGATCCCGATACGCTCGACGAGGTGATGGACGTTCTCGACCAGCTGCGAAGCGGTGGCCGGGCCGTCGGCCTCGTCAGTCACGTCGGCGACCTGCGCGCGCGGGTGCCGACGCAGGTGCACGTCGCCAAGGCCCGCCACGGCTCTACCCTGCGCAGCTCCTGACGAGCCGTGCCCGACAAGCCCGTACCGCTGGCCGTCGTCGACATCGACGGCGTGCTCGCCGACGTACGCCACCGGCTGCACCACGTGCAGGGACAACGCAAGGACTGGGACGCCTTCTTCGCCGCCGCCGTCGACGACACGGTGCTGGACGAGGGCCGCGCGGTCGCCGACCGGCTTGCCGAGGACCACGAGCTGCTGTACCTCTCCGGGCGCCCCGAACGCTGCCGCGACGACACCCTGGCATGGCTCGAGGCCAACGACCTTCCCACCGGGCGCGTGCTGCTGCGGCCGGAGGGCGACCGCCGTCCGGCCCGCGCGTTCAAGGTCGACCGGCTGGTGCAGCTGACCGGGGCCCGCGACCTTGCGGTGTTCGTCGACGACGACCCGGCGGTGTGCGAGGCGGCCCGCAGACGCGGGTTCGTGGTCTTCGAGGCGACGTGGATGGAGCAGCAGCCGTCGCTGTACGACGCGCAGGAGCGCGACGGCCGGACCTGACACCCGTCCGTCCCGCGGGCGGCTCCGAATCTCCACCGACATTCATCGCGATCCCCGGAGCGCTGTCATGCTGCATCTGCTGTCAACGAAGGCCACGCACGATCCGCATGCTCTGAGAGAGTGGCCGCATGGCCGGTGAGGCACCTCGTCGTCTCGGTGTCGCTTCCGGCACCCCGGCGGGGGGCGGGCGCACGCTGAACGAGCAGCTGCTCGCGACCGGCAGAGGCGACGAGGCGGCGCTGGCACAGGTCTATGACGCGATGGCGTCGGCGGTCTTCGGTGTCGCGAAGCGGGTCGTGCGCGATCCCGCCCGCGCCGAGGAGATCACCCAGGACGTGTTCCTCTCGGTGTGGCGGTTCGCGACCCGCTTCGACCCCGCCAAGGGATCGGCGCAGACGTGGATCCTGACGCTGACGCACCGCCGGGCGGTCGACGTCGTCCGCGCCGAGGAGGCCTCGACACGCCGCGAGAACCGGGCCGCGGCCACCGCCGGTGACACGCCCTTCGACTCGGTGCAGGAGCAGGCCACGACCCGGATCGAGGGAGAGCAGGTACGCCGGTGCCTGGGCAGCCTCACCGAGCTGCAGCGTGAAGCGGTGACGCTGGCGTACTACGGCGGCTATACCTACCCGGAGGTGTCCGCTCTGCTGAACGTCAACCTGTCCACGATCAAGACCCGGATGCGCGACGGCATGATCCGGATGCGGGACTGCCTGGGAGGTCAGTCATGAACGCCGACGTGCACGCCCTCGCCGGCGCGTACGCGCTGGACGCACTGCCGGCGGAGGAGGCCGCGGCCTTCACCGACCACCTGGCCGAGTGCGCCGCATGCCGGCAGGAGGTCGCCGAGCTGCAGGCCACCGCCGCGCAGCTCGGGGTTGCCGCCGCCCAGTCGCCGCCCCCGGGTCTGCGTGACCGGGTGCTGCGTGCCGCGCACGAGACCCGGCAGGTCCCGCCGTTGTCACCTCCGACCGACCTCGCCGCTCGCCGGATGCGGAGGTGGCGACGTGCCTTCGTCGCGGCTGCCGCGGCCGCCGTGCTGGTCGCCGGCGGCCTGGGGCTGCAGCAGGTGCTGGACGACGAGGCCGCCCCGGACCCGATCGCCGCGGTGATGACGGCGCCCGACGCACACGCGACCACGGCACGCGTCCGTGGCGGCGGGAGGCTGACCGTGGTCACCTCGCACGAGCTCGACCAGGCTGTGGTGCACAGCGACGGGCTGCCGGCGCTGCGACAGTCGAGGGTCTACCAGCTGTGGCTTGTCGACCCCGACGGAGCCGCGCGTTCGGCCGACATTCTGATCCGGCCGCGCACGTCGGCCGGACAGAGCAGCCTCGTGCGCGGGCTGCGCCCGGGCGACGCGATCGCGATCACCCGCGAGCCGGCCGGAGGCTCCGAACAACCCACCACGACACCGCTGGCGATAGCCGACAGTGTCTGAGCAGGAACCGACAGTGCACGAATCGAAATCCCCGGATAACAATCCGTTTCGACACTCGTTACAGGTGTGGATGAAACCTAAACGGGGAATCAGATACGGTGCACAATGGATCTAGTGACCTAGATCACCCTACGGGTGCCACCGCCCGAACGGCGGGTCACCTGTACGCACCGCACGCACCGGAGGAACCCATGTGCCCGCACACCCCTGATTGTCCCGGGGCCGATGCTCCCGACCGGGAGGCTGCGCACACGATCGCCACGCACCCGGAGCAGGGCTGGAGCCTGCTGTGCAACGGCATCGTGCTCTTTGACGACACCGGAGAGCTGCTCCCCAACGGACAGGTCATCGCACCTCACCGTCCGACCGACACGCACCCCGAGGCCTTCGGGCTCATCGCCAGCTGACGCAGCTCGCAACCACCCGCCAGCCCACCCGAGAGGTCAACCGCCGCGACAGGCGCTCGCCACTGTCGCATCCCGAGGACCGCGGCGAATAGAGTCGCCCCCATGGCCTCGACGCATCCGATCGACCCGGCTTTCACCGACCTCCCCCTGCGAAGACTCGCCGACGCCGCCCTGCAGCGGGCCAAGGACTTCAGCGTCGAGCATGCCGACTTCCGCCTCGAACGCATTCGCACCCAGGACCTCTCCCTGCGCGACGCCGCGTTGCAGGGTGCCAGTGACCACGAGCAGCTCGGCTTCGCGGTGCGGGTCGTCCTTGACGGGACCTGGGGCTTCGCCTCCACCGACGTACTGAACAAGGAGTCGGCCGTACGCGCGGCCGAGGAGGCCGTCCGCGTCGCGCAGATCGCCCGTCCGATCAACTCCGAGCGCATCGAGCTGGCACCCGAACCCGTCCACGACGACCGGACCTGGGTGTCGGCCTACGAGGTCGACCCGTTCACGATCCCGCTGGCCGACAAGGTCGCGCTGCTCGCGCAGTGGAGCAAGGACCTGCTGCGCCACCCGGTCGTCGCGCACGTCACGGCCGGACTGCGGCAGGTGTTCGAGAACAAGTACTACGCCGACTCGGCCGGCACCGTGACGACCCAGCAGCGCGTGCGGCTCTACCCCGTGCTCGAGGCGTTCGGCGTCGACGAGGCGTCTGGCCGCTTCGACTCGATGCGCACGATCGCGCCACCGGTCGGTCGGGGCTGGGAGTACCTCACCGGCGCCGGATGGGACTGGCAGCGTGAGCTGGCGGAGCTGCCCGGCCATCTCGCCGAGAAGCTGAAGGCGCCGTCGGTCGAGCCCGGGACCTACGACCTCGTGGTCGACCCGTCCAACCTGTGGCTCACGATCCACGAGTCCATCGGCCATGCCACCGAGCTCGACCGCGCACTCGGCTACGAGGCCAACTACGCGGGCACGTCGTTCGCGACCCTCGACAAGCTCGGCACGCTGAAGTACGGCTCGCCGGCGTTGCAGGTGACCGGCGACCGCACGGTCGAGCACGGCCTGGCGACGATCGGGTACGACGACGAGGGCACGCAGACGCAGCGCTGGGACCTCGTCTCCGACGGCGTTCTCGTCGGGTACCAGCTCGACCGGCGGATGGCGCCGATGCTCGGCCTCGAACGCTCGAACGGCTGCGCGTTCGCCGACTCCCCCGGCCACATCCCGATCCAGCGGATGGCCAACGTGTCGATCAAGCCAGCGGAGTCCGACGTGTCGACCGAAGACCTGATCAGCCACGTCGAACGCGGTATCTACGTCGTCGGTGACAAGTCGTGGTCGATCGACATGCAGCGCTACAACTTCCAGTTCACCGGCCAGCGCTTCTTCGCGATCGAGAACGGCCGGCTCGCCGGGCAGCTGCGTGACGTCGCGTACCAGGCGACCACAACCGACTTCTGGGGCTCGATGGAGGCCGTGGGCGGGCCGGACACGTGGGTGCTCGGCGGCGCCTTCAACTGCGGCAAGGCACAACCCGGTCAGGTCGCGCCGGTCAGCCACGGCTGCCCCGCCGCGCTGTTCCGCGACATCCGCATCCTCAACACCGCCACCGAGTCCGGCCGCTGAGTCCGGCAGTCGCTGCATTCAACTTCGAAGGGGCAGAGAGCCTGTGAAGGTCACACCTCAAGAGCTCGTGGAGCACGCGCTCGCGACCACGACGTCGGACGGCTGCGTCGTGATCCTCGCGACCACAACCAGCGCCAACCTGCGGTGGGCGAACAACACCCTCACCACCAACGGCGTGATGCACCACGCCACCGTCACCGTGGTGGCGACCAACGGGGCGGCCAGCAAGGCAACGGCCGGTGTCGTGACCGGGAGTGCCGCGGCGTTCGAGCAGATCACCGACCTGGTCGAGTCCGCCGACGCCGCAGCGGCAGCCGCCGGCCCCGCCGAGGACGCCCGGCCGCTGGCCACCGGCGATGCGGACGCCGCCTGGGACCAGCCGCCCGGCACGACGACGGTCTCGGTGTTCGACTCGTTCGCGCCGGCGCTCGGTGAGGCGTTCGGGCGTGCACGCGACGCGAAGCGCGTGCTGTACGGCTACGTCGAGCACGAGGTGACCACGACGTACCTGGGATCGTCGACCGGCCTGCGGCTGCGGCACGAGCAGCCCACCGGCCACGTCGGCATCACCGGCAAGTCCGCCGACCTGACCCGGTCGGCGTGGGTCGGCCAGGCCACCCGCGACTTCGGCGATGTCGACGCGCTGGCACTCGACGATGAGCTGGCCCGGCGGCTGGGCTGGGCCGCCCAGTCGGTCGACCTGCCGGCAGGTCGGTACGAGACGCTGCTGCCGCCGACCGCGGTCGCCGACCTGATGGTCTACCTGTACTGGTCGTCGTCGGCACGCGACGCGTTCGACGGCCGCTCGGTGTTCTCCCGTCCCGGCGGCGGCACGCGCGTCGGTGACTCGTTGTCACCACAAGACCTCCGGCTGTACTCCGACCCCGCCCTCGCCGGCCTGGAGTGCAGCCCGTTCGTGCTGGCGCCGCAGTCGACCTCCGAGCTCAGCGTCTTCGACAACGGACTGCCGGTCTCCGAGACCGACTGGATCCGCGGCGGCGAGCTGTCGTCGTTGCTGCAGACCCGACACTCGGCCGAGCTGACGTCGCTGCCGGTCACGCCCGCGATCGACAACCTCGCGCTGTCGGTCACCCCCGGGCAGGGCTCCGTCGACGAGATGGTCGCCCGCACCGAGCGCGGGCTGCTGCTGACGTGTCTGTGGTACATCCGCGAGGTCGACCCGCAGACGCTGCTGCTCACGGGCCTGACCCGCGACGGCGTCTATCTGGTCGAGAACGGCGAGGTGACCGGCGCGGTGAACAACTTCCGCTTCAACGAGAGCCCGGTCGACCTGCTCGGCCGGTTCACCGACGCCGGCGCCACGGTGCCGACGATCTCGCGCGAGTGGGGCGACTACTTCCCGCGCACGGCGATGCCGACGCTGCGGGTGCCCGACTTCAACATGTCCAGCGTCAGCCAGGCCAGCTGACCCCGACAGCCCCAGGGCCGGCTCGGGTCACGCCGGACGGGACTGCGCGAGCGTGCCGCGATCGGCGTCCAGCGTGGCCGGACGCCCGAGCCACAGCGACGCCTGGCGTGGTCCGTGGCCGAACGGCAGACCCGCGACCACAGGTACTCCGAGGTCGCCGAGCCGGTCCTCGAACACGGCGCGCAGCTGAACGGGCGAACCGCAATCGACGAAGTCGCCGCAGGCCACTCCCATCACCCCGTCGAAGAAGCCGCTTCGGCGCAGCTGGGTGAGGAACCGTTCGATGCGGTACGGCTCCTCGTTGACGTCCTCGAGGACGGCGATCGCGCCGGCGGCCGGGGTGGCGCCCGGAGTACCGGCCATCGCGGCCAGCAGGCTGACCGTGCCACCCACGAGCGGAGCCTCGACCGACCCGGCGCCGACCATGGCCTCACCCTCGAGCACAGACCGACGCTGCGACGGCTGGGCCAGCAGCGCGTCGAGCAGGCCCTGGCGCGACCAGGCATCGGCGTCTGTGCCGTCGCACCCGGCGAGGGCGCAGGTCGCCGGCATCGGCGACCACAGCGTGGCGACGCCGAGGCCCGAGGCGAAGGCCTGGTGCAGGGTGGTGATGTCGGAGAGCCCGGCGAACACCGTGGGCGGGGCCGCAGTGAGCCGCGTCCAGGGCAGGTGCTCGATCAGCCGAGGCGCGCCGTCGCCGCCGCGGGCGCACAGCACCGCGGCCACCTCCGGGTCGCACCACGCCTCGACGAGATCGGTCAACCGGGTCCGGTCGTCGCCGGCGACGAACGCCATGCCGTGCCCACCCCGGTGGCGCAGCCCGGACGCCTCGACCGGCTCGAGGCCGCAGGAGCGCAGCCACTCGAGGCCGCGCTCGAGCGCGTCGGCGCGCACCGGACCCGACGGAGCCACCACCGCGACCCGGTCGCCGGGCTCGACCAGCGCCGGCATCGTCAGCGGCTGCACGACGCTACTCACCGCCTGGCCGCGTGGGCACCAGCGCACGCGGGTCGTAGGGGATGCGGGTGTAGACGAACGTGGCGATGTCGAGGTGCGACACGGTGCCGTCGTCGTGGCGTAGGACGCGCATGGTCTCGCCGGTGTGGTAGCCGGTGAGACCGGCGTAGGTGTCGGTGCCCTCCGGGCGGAAGCGGAACGACTTCTGCCCCGATGTGGACTCCAGCACGAGCTCCGTGCCGTCGGTGGTCATCACGAACGGCAGGTGACCCCAGTGCCAGGTGCCCAGCAGCTCGCGCAGCCGCTCCGGGACCGAGGCGGTCGGCAGCCACTCCTTCGGGAGGGCCGGTTCGTGCTCGAGGACGGCGTCGACCATCGCCCGGGTGACTCCGGTCGTGTCCAGGCCGTAGCCGCCGTTGCACAACGCCACCGCTCCGACACCGGTGCTGCGGTCGACGAACATGCCCGCGCAGAACCCGGGTACGGACCCGCCGTGCCCGACGAGCACGCGGGGACCCGGCCCGCTCATCTGCAGGCCGAGGCCGTAGCCATTGCAGAGGTCCTCGCCGGTGAACGTGCCCTGGACAGTGGCCATCTCGCGCACGGACTCCGCACTGAGCAGGTCTGCGGGCGGGTCGGCCAGGGTGCGCATCCACGCCGTCAGGTCGCCGACCGTGCTCCACAGCTGACCGGCCGGTGCCATCGCCCCGGAGTCGTACGCCGGCTCCGGCGCCAGCGTCCCGCTCAGCGCGTCGACCGCGAGACCCTGCGCGGCCGGCGGCTGCTCGGCGTACGTCGTGCGGTGCATGCCCAGCGGACGTAGCAGTCGCTGGTGTAGCGCCTCCTCCCATGTGCAGGCGCGCAGCCGCGCCACCACCTCACCGAGCACCGCGAACGCGAGGTTGGAGTAGTGGAACTGCCGGCCCGGAGGCAGGACCGCACCCGAGGCCGGGTTGGCGTCGACGAGCTCCTCGTAAACGACGCCCGGCGCGCGCTCCCACCAGGGACCGAACGGCTCGGCCTGCATCCCGGAGGTGTGCGACAGCAGCGAACGCAGCGCGCGGTCCTCGTACGGTCCCTCCGGGACATGCTTGCCGACCGGGTCGTTGAGGTCGAGCCGGCCCTCGTCGCGCAGCTGCAGCACGAGGGCGGCGGTGAACGTCTTCGTGACCGAGCCGATGCGGTACTGCGTGTCCGCGTTCGGGCGCTCGCCGGCGTCCACACGCACGTGCCGGCCGCGCCCTGACGACCAGGCCAGCCGCCCGTCCTGTAGCACGCCCGCGACCACCGAGGGCAGCCGTCCCGCGACCTGTGCCTGTGCCAGCGCTGCCGTGAGGTGAACCTCGGTCGACGGCAGCACTCGCTACTCCGCGAAGGCCGAGGGGTCGGGGCAGGAGCAGACCAGGTTGCGGTCGCCGTAGGCCTGGTCGATCCGCGCGACCGGTGGCCAGTACTTGTCGTCGACCTGACCCGAGGGGAACACGGCTCGCCCGCGATCGTAGGAGCGGTCCCACTCCCCCGCCAGTGCGCGTGCCGTGTGCGGTGCACCGCGAAGCGCCGAGTCCTCCGCCTTCACGTCGCCGTCGAGAACCTCCTGGATCTCTGCGCGGATCGCGATCATCGCCTCGCAGAACCGGTCGAGCTCGGGCAGGTCCTCGGACTCGGTGGGCTCCACCATGAACGTCCCTGCGACCGGGAAGCTCATCGTCGGTGCGTGGAAGCCGTAGTCGATGAGCCGCTTGGCAACGTCGTCGACGCTCACACCCGAGCGCTTGGACAGGTCGCGAACGTCGAGGATGCACTCGTGCGCCACTAGCCCGCCGTGGCCTTTGTACATCACTGGGAAGTGCTCGGCCAGCCGCTTGGCGACGTAGTTGGCCGACAGCACCGCGACCGCGGTCGCGTCGGTCAGCCCGGCGCCGCCCATCAGCGCGACGTAGGCCCAGGAGATCGGCAGGATGCCGGCCGAGCCGTACGGCGCGGCGCTGATCGGCCCGATCCCCTCCCGCTTCGAGGTCTCCGGATGCATCGGGTGGCTCGGGAGGTACGGCACGAGGTGCTCGGCCACGGCCACCGGTCCGACGCCGGGTCCGCCGCCCCCGTGGGGGATGCAGAACGTCTTGTGCAGGTTCAGGTGCGACACGTCGCCGCCGAACGCACCGGGCTCGGAGTAGCCGAGGAGCGCGTTGAGGTTGGCACCGTCGACGTAGACCTGGCCGCCGTGCTCGTGCACGGTGTCGCACAGTGCACGGATCCCGTCCTCGTAGGCGCCGTGCGTCGACGGGTAGGTCACCATGATCGCGGCGAGGTCGTCGGTGTGCTCGGTGCAGACCTCCTTGAGGTGGTCGAGGTCGACGCTGCCGTCCTCGGCGGCCTTCACCACCACCACGCGCATTCCGGCCATCACCGCGGAGGCGGCGTTGGTGCCGTGCGCGCTGGACGGGATCAGGCAGACGTCGCGCTTCGCGCCGCCGTTGGCCCGGTGGTAGGCGCGGATCGCCAGCAACCCGGAGAGCTCACCCTGCGAGCCGGCGTTGGGCTGCACCGACACCGCGGCGTAGCCAGTGACCTCGGCCAGCCAGCCCTCCAGCTCGGCGACGAGGTCGACGTAGCCGCCGGCGTCCTCGACCGGCGCGAACGGGTGCAGGTCGGCGAAGCCGGGCAGGCTGATCGGCTCCATCTCGGTCGTGGCGTTGAGCTTCATCGTGCACGAGCCGAGCGGGATCATCCCGCGGTCGAGCGCGTAGTCCTTGTCCGAGAGCCGGCGCAGGTAGCGCAGCATCGACGTCTCCGAGCGGTGCGTGTTGAAGACCGGGTGCACGAGGAGCTGGTCGTCGCGCTCGAACGCGAGGGCATCTGCATCGACGTCGGCGACTGCGTCGACGCCGAACGCCGCCCACACCGCCTCGACGTCGGCCCGGGTCGTGCGCTCGTCGCAGGCGATGCCGACGTGGTCGTCGTCGACGAAGCGCAGGAGGACGTTGCGTTCGCGGGC